>NZ_JAURWA010000075.1 GCF_030655195.1 Patulibacter sp.
GGCGCGGGGCGGGCAGCGACGGTCCCGCCGTCCGCCCCGCGGGCCGCGGCCCCGCGTGCGTCGGCCCCGCCGGTTAGCGTCCGCGACCCATGGCCCGCCCGCGTCCCACCGTCGACGAGCTCGAGGCCGGCCTGCAGGCCGGCAACAGGGCGATCCTCTCGCGCGCGATCACGCTGGCCGAGAGTCGGCTGGCGACCGACCGCGAGCTCGCCCAGGAGGTCATGGCGCGCCTGCTGCCCAAGACCGGGGCGGCCCGGCGGATCGGGCTGACGGGCGTCCCGGGCGCGGGCAAGTCGACGACGATCGAGGCGCTCGGCGTGTGGCTCGTCGAGCGCGGCCACAAGGTCGCCGTCCTCGCGATCGACCCGTCGTCCACGCGGCAGGGCGGCTCGATCCTCGGCGACAAGACGCGGATGCAGCGCCTCTCCGCCCTGGACGACGCGTACATCCGCCCGTCGCCGACCTCGGGCGTGCTCGGCGGCGTCGCGCGGCGCACCCGCGAGGCGATGGTGCTCTGCGAGGCCGCCGGGTTCGACGTGATCATCGTCGAGTCCGTCGGCGTCGGCCAGAGCGAGGCGGAGCTCGCCGACCTCGTCGACTGCGTCCTGCTGCTCCTCGTCCCGGGCGCCGGCGACGAGCTGCAGGGCATCAAGCGCGGCATCGTCGAGGTCGCCGACCTGATCGTCGTCAACAAGGCCGACGGCGACGCGGTCCGCGCCGCCAAGCGCGCCGCGGGCGACTATCGCCACGCGCTGCGGATGCTGCCCGAGGCCACCCCGGGCTGGAAGACCCCGGTGCTCACCGCCAGCGCCGAGCAGGGCGTCGGCCTTGCCGAGATGTGGGACACCGTCGAGCAACACCGCTCCAACATGGAGGCGTCGGGCCAGCTCGAGCGCCGGCGCGCCGACCAGCAGCTCGGCTGGTTGCGCCAGCAGGTCGAGGAGGTCGTCCTCGCCGCCTTCCACGGCCGGCCGGGCGTGAAGGACGCGCTGACCAAGGCCCGCGAGTCCGTCACGAACGCCACCGCGACCGTGCCCCAGGCGGCGGCCCGGGTGCTGGCGGCGGGCTTCGGGGCGGACGCGCCGACGGTGGAGTAGCCCGCGGCGGAGGGGCCCCGCAGACCCTCCGTGCGCGGTCCCACGCCCGAAGTGCGTTCACGGGGGCCCTCGTAGGGGCATCATGGGGGGACGATGGACTTCCCCGCCGCCACCAGCTCCGCGGCGCCCGCCGTCCTCGCCGCCGCCGCCCCGCGCACCCTGGCGGTCCCCGTCGTCGTGGGCATCGGCACCGCCCTGCCGCCCGACCGCGGGCAGCGGGAGATCTGGGACACGTTCTTCGGTGAGCACTACGGCAACCGCGCGGCGCCCGAGCAGATCTTCATGAACAGCGGCGTCGACACCCGTCACGCGGCGGTCGACCCGCGGATCGAGGACGTCGCGAACTGGGGCACGGAGCAGCGCATGAAGCGCTTCCTCGAGGAGGCGATGCCGCTGGGCCGCGCCGCGATCGAGGCGTGCCTGGAGGACGCCGGCATCGCCCCCGCCGACGTCGGCCAGCTGACGGTCGTGTCGTGCACCGGCTACGCGACCCCCGGCCTCGACGTCCTGCTGGCCCGCGAGCTGGGCCTGGGCCTCGACGCGCAGCGCCTGCACATCGGCCACATGGGCTGCTACGCCGCGGTTCCCGGGCTGGCGACCGTCGCCGACGGCGTCGCAGCGCGCGGCCGGGTCTCGATCATGCTCTGCCTCGAGCTGACGTCGCTGCACGTCCAGCCGCCGACGCGCGACCTGGAGCAGGTCGTCGCGCACGCGCTGTTCTCCGACGCCGCGACCGCCGTCGCCGTCGCGCCGGACGCCGCCGCGGGCCTCGAGGTCGTCGACGTCGTCGCCCGGACGGACACGGACCACCGCGAGAAGATGCGCTGGGACGTCACCGACCAGGGCTTCCGGATGGCGCTCTCGTCCAAGGTGCCCGTCGTCCTCGAGCAGCACGTCGAGGGCGTCGTCGAGGAGCTCCTGGCCCCGCGCGGCCTGACCGCCGCCGACGTGCGCGGCTGGGCCGTCCACCCCGGCGGCCCGAAGATCATCGACGTCGTCCGCGACCGGCTCGGCCTGCAGGAGGACGACGTCCGCGAGTCCCGCGGGGTTCTGCGCGACCACGGCAACTGCTCGTCGGCCACCGCGCTCCTCGTGCTGGACCGGATCCGCCAGGGCCGCGAGCTGCGCGCCGGCGACCCGGTGATCCTCATGGCCTTCGGTCCGGGCCTGACGCTCTACGCCGCGCTGCTGCGGGTCCGCGGCTGAGGGCGGGCGGGCGGCGCGCGGTGCGGCCGGGCGGGCGACGCACGTCCGTGCCGTCGGGCGGCACCTTGCTGCGTCGGTGGCGGTCCGCCGCGGGGCGATGTGGCTTCGTGCCGTCAGACGGCACCTTGCTGCATCGGTCGCCGTTCGCCGCGGGGCGATGTGGCTTCGTGCCGTCAGGCGTCACGTTGCTGCATCGGTGGCGGTCCGCCGCGGGGCGATGTGGCTTCGTGCCGTCAGGCGTCACGTTCCTGCATCGGTCGCCGTCCGCCGCGGGGCGATGCGGCTTCGTGCCGTCAGACGACACCTTCCTGCATCGGTCGCCGTCCCCCGCGGGGCGATGCGGCTTCGTGCCGTCAGGCGGCACGTTCCTGCATCGGTGGCGGTCCGTCGCGGGGCGATGCGGCTTCGTGCCGTCAGGCGACACGTTCCTGCGTCGGTGGCCGTGCCGGTCAGGACGCAGCGTTCGCCTTGACCCCGACGCCCTGGTACACGGTGGCCAGCGACCGGGTGCGGACCATCTCCACCGTCGTCCGGCGCCCGAGCGCGAACGCCGCGAAGCGCAGCGGCTGCGGCCGGATGCCGTGCACGTCGAGGTCGACCCCGCCCGCGGCGCAGAGGCGCTGCAGCCGACGCGGATCGACGAACAGGGCCGGGTCGTGGCAGGCCGGAGGCGGTCCCCCGTGGACGCGCTCGCCGAGGGTGACCAGCACGATCCGCGCCAACAGCGTGTCGTTGATCGTGTCGCAGACGAACGTGCCGCCCGGCCGCAGGACGCGCAGCGCCTCGGCGACCGTCCCGTCCAGGTCGGTGACGTGCTCGAGGATCTCACCGGCGACCACCACGTCGAACGACGCGTCGTCGAAGGGCAGGTCCGCCGCGTCGGCCTTGACCGCCTCGATCCCGTGGTCCGCGGCGACCGCCAGACCGGCGTCGGAGAGGTCGACGCCGACGTGCTCGTAGCCGTGGACGTGCGGCGCGAGCAGGCCGCCGCCGCATCCGACGTCGAGCAACCTGCCACCCTCCGGCGGTGCGGCGGGGACGAGCCTCGCGCGCGACCGGGCCAACCAGTGCAGCGAGCAGAACGGCCCGAACGGGTCCCACCACGTGTGCGCGAGGTCGTCGTACTGCCGCAGGTCGTTGCGCGCGCGGCGGGGGACGGACGGCGACTGGCGGGGCACCCGCCGAGCGTACCGAGGGGTCGATGAGCGGTCCGCCCGTCGTGCCGGGGGACGACCCCGCGGCCGGGTCCCGGCTCCCCGTCGTGCCGGACGACGATGTCGCGGCCGGGTCCCGGCTCCCCGTCGTGGTCGTCGGCCTCGGCCCCGTCGGCGCCACCGTCGCGCTGCTGGTCGCCCGGGCCGGGGTGCCGGTCGTGGCGATCGAGCGCGACGTCGAGGTGTACCCCCACCCGCGCGCGGTGGCCCTCGACGACGACGCGCTGCGCGTGCTCCAGGCCGCGGGGATCCGCGACGGCGAGGGCCTCGACGTCCTTCCCGGCGGGACCGTGCGGATCCGCGGCCGTGGCGGCAGGTCCCTCGTCGAGCTCGGACCGCCCCCGACGACGACGGGCCATCCCGGCCTCGCGTTCTTCCGTCAGCCCCAGCTCGAGCGGGTCCTCCGCGAGCGCCTCGAGGCCGAGCCGCTGGTGGACCTGCGCCTCGGCACGACGGTCCTCGGGGTGGACGCGCCGGGTGGGGCGGGGCACACGTCGGGCGGGGCGGGGCACGACGCCGTCCTGCGGATCGCCGGGCCCGACGGGACCGCGTCGGAGCTGCGGGCGCCGTGGGTCCTCGCGTGCGACGGCGGCCGCAGCGCGATCCGGACCGCGCTGGGGATCCCGCTGCGCGGGACCTCGTCGCCGTCGCGCTGGCTCGTCGTGGACACGGACGCGGTGGTGGGCGCGACCGACCGGTCGACGGCGCCCGCCACGTCGACGGGAGCCGCCGGCTCGACCGGGACCGCCACGTCGGACCCGACCCCGTCGACCCCCTCCGCCACGTCCACCGGCGCGCCGGCTCCGCCTCCCGACCGGCGCGGCCCGTTCGCGCCCGCCGACTTCGAGTTCGGGGCCGACCCGCACGGGCCCTGGGTGCACGGGCCGCTCCCCGGCGGTGCGCACCGCTGGGAGTTCCTGCTGCCCCCGACCGCGGACCGCGGCGATCCCGAGGACCCCGTGGCGGTCCGCGCGCTGCTCGCCCGGCGGTCCCCCGGCGCGGTCCCCGAGGTGCGACGGGCGGCGGTCTACGCGTTCCACGCACGGGTCGCCGCCCGGTGGCGGGTCGGCCGGGTGCTGCTGCTGGGCGACGCCGCGCACCTGTCGCCGCCGTTCGCCGGCCAGGGCCTCTGCGCCGGCCTGCGCGACGCCGGCAACGTGGCCTGGAAGGTCGCGGCCGCCTGGTCGGGCACCGCCGACGAGTCCCTGCTCGACACCTACGCGCGCGAGCGGCTGCCGCACGTCGTCCGCACCACGGCCCTGGCCGTCGCACTGGGCCTGATCGTCGAGCTGCGTCGCACCCGGGCCGCCCGGGTCCGCGACGCGGTGCTCAGACGCGTGGCCGGGACGCGACCGGTCCGCCGGTGGATCGCCGGCGGCGGCTGGCGCCCCCCGTCGACCCTGGGCGGCGGCCTCCTCGCGCGCTCGCGGGCGCATCGCCACCGGGCGGGCGAGGCGCTGCCGCAGCGCCGGGTGCCGACGCAGGGCGAGGCGCCCTCGCGGGTCGACGTGCCGCACGTCGAGCGGCAGCCGCCCCTCGACGACCTCCTGCCGCGGGGGTGGGTCGTGCTCGGTGCCGCGGACGCCGGAGCGCTCGTCGGGCACGGAGCCTCCGCGGTCCCGTGGCCGACGCTCCCCGGCACCGGCGACCTCCGCCGATGGCTCGCCCCGGCCGACGTCGCCCTGGTGCGTCCCGACCGGGTCGTCTTCGGGACCGCCACCACGGGGGAGCTCGGGGCGCTTCTGACCGATGCCGGGCGGACCGCGGCGTTCGGGTCGCATCGGGGCTGACCCGCGGTCCCGGGTCGCCGCTACGGTGCGCCCATGCCCCTCTCCCGTGCCGTGCCGATCCTGACGGTCGCGGACCTCCGCGCGGCCGTGGAGACCTACCGGTCGGTGCTCGGGGTCGAGGTGCTGATGGACCACGGGTGGATCGTCACGCTCGGGACGCCCGGCGGCTCGGCGCAGATCAGCCTGATGACGACGGACGAGACCGCGCCCGTGACACCGACCGCCTCGCTGCAGGTCGACGACGTGGACGCCGCCCACGAGCAGGCGGTCGCGGCGGGGCTCGAGATCGTCCACCCGCTCACCGACGAGCCGTGGGGAGTGCGCCGGTTCTTCCTCCGCGACGCCGCCGGCAACGTGGTCAACGTCCTGTCGCACGGCGGCTGAGCGGCCCCTCCGGCGGTCCCGTCGCCCTGAACGCGGAAGACCGGGCGCTGCTCGACACCGAGCAGCCCGCAGTCGACCCGCGGACGGGCGGGACGACGGACCCGCGGGCGGGCGGGCGGGCGGGCGGGGCGACGGACCCGCGGGTGGGCGGGGCGACGGACGCGCCGGATGGCCGACCGCGAGCGTCGACCGGCGACCGCGGCGGCCGGCGCGCCGCCCGCCCCAGGTGGAGTTCCTAGGGCAGGCGCGCGTGCCGGCGCTCGCCGCCGGCGGTCCACGACAGCCTCGTCGCGGTGGCCCGCAGCTTGTACGCCTCACCGGCCGACGCCGGCGCGAGCAGGTGGTCGCCGTCATGGTCGAGGACGTGGACGCCGAGCGCCCTCGTCGCCCAGGCGATGCGGGCATGGGAGAGGAGCTGGAGCTGGTCCTCGCGCGGGGCCCGGTGCTCGCGCGAGCCCAGCCTGCCGGTGTCCCGGAGCACCTCCCCGGTCCGCCCGTCGATCACGACGAACTCGTCGGTCGAGGCCGCGTCGCCGATCTCGGTGGTCCGGTAGGCGACGTCGGAGCCCCGGACCCGGAAGGACACCGTGAGGCGGTCGGGGCCGGAGGTCGCGCCGGTGCTGTCCCGGGCGAACCGGTGGAGCACGCCGTCCCGGCGGCGGCACGCGTAGTGGTACGCGCCGGTCCCGGACTTCGTCGCGGCGAACACCTCGACGGTGCTCGACCGCCCGACGCGGACGAACGTGCCGCCCGCGTCGGTGCGCGCGGCCGCCGCGCGCACGTGGGCCGCGCAGCTCGTGGAGCGGGAGGCCTGCGCCGGCGCTCCGGCGAGGACGGCGACGAGGGCGAGGGCGGCGAGCGCCGGTACCGCCGCGAGGCGCGGCGGGCGGGCGGGGACGACGGGGGATCATGCGAGCTCCTGGGGTGTGGGGGACGGACCGGGCCGACGCCCGGTCTGCCTCGGGGACGCTCCGTCGACGCCGTTCGCACGCCCCTTCGGCGAGTTGGCGCGTCGGCGTTCGCGGCGGGCTGCGGGGGTCCGGTCAGCCCCGCGGGCGATCGCGACCGGGCCGCGGCCGGATGCGTCCGAAGCGCCGTCGACGCGACGACGGCTCCACCTCGTACCGGCCCGGACACGCGAGCCACCCCTCCGGCACCCGGATCTTCCGACGGCAGCGGTCCCCGACGGCGACGCCGAGGTCGTCGGGCGTGGGACGGTGCCGGCAGAAGACGAAGCCGCACCGCAGCGACGTCGGTGCGCCGGCGTGGCCATCGCCCGCGGTCCCCGGGGCGTCGACGCGGGCGGGAGGACGCACGCCCTCGAGGTCCGGCAGCGGCAACGCCGGCGCGGTGGTGACCAGGTCGTCCTCCAGCACGTGGACCTCGACCCCCGCCGGCGCGGCGGCGACGGCGACGCCGCGCACGCGCTTCCCGTGACCCGCCACGACGCGGATTGTCACGCAGCCCGGGCGCGGCGCCCCGGGGACCACGGACAGCACGCCCGCCATCCGACGGACCTGGTCTTCGAAGGATGGGCGATCGTCGGTCACGGCGGCTCCGGCAGAACGGTAGGCGATGCCGCGGCGTGGGCCGGGCGGTTCGCGGCGCCCGGCCCCGGGGTACGGCGGAGCACCATGGCGAAGACGACCGTCGAGTTCGAGTCCCACCGCACGCCGGAGGCCGCGCTGGAGGCGTTCGCGGCGCTGGCCGGGGAGCGCGGCTGGCGCGTCCTCGAGCGCTCCGAGGGCAGCGTCGTGGCCAAGCGGCCGATCAACCTCAAGACGTGGGGCGACCGCATCACCGTCGGGGCCCGCCCGGGCGCGGGCGCGGGCTCCGTCGTCCACGTGCTCGTCTCGTCGTGGCAGCTCGTCGACTGGGGTGCGGGGAAGGGCCTCGCCGAGGAGGTCCGCCGGCGGGTCGCCTGAGGGCGGCGCCTCCGACGCGCCCGTCCGCCGTTGCTACCGTCGGAGACCCGCCGATCCCGGCCCCGGAAGGACCCGCATGAGCACCCCGCAGACCCCCACGCACCAGGTCCTGATCCTGCTCACCGGCGCCGACGAGTGGACCCTCGTCGACGGCTCGAAGCACCCCACCGGCTTCTGGGCCGACGAGCTCGTCGCGCCGCACCGCGTCTTCCGCGCCGCCGGCTGGGACGTCACGATCGCGACCCCCGGCGGCGTGACGCCCCCGCTGGACGAGGGCAGCCTCGAGCCCGGCTCGGCCGGCGGCGACGCCGCCGCGGCCGACCAGCGCGCCTACCTCGAGGGCATCCAGGACGAGCTGTCGGCGGCCGTCCCGATCGAGGACGTCGACCCGCGGCCCTTCGACGTCGTCTTCGTCCCCGGAGGCCACGGCCCGATGGAGGACCTGGCCGTCCACGCCCCGACCGGCCGGCTGCTGACCGCCATGCTCGACGACGACATGAAGCTCGTCGCCGCCGTCTGTCACGGGCCGGCCGCGCTGCTGGCCGCCAAGCGCGCCGACGGCTCGTGGCCGTTCGCCGGCCGCACGCTCACCGGCTTCACGAACGAGGAGGAGCACCAGGCCGGCCTCGGCGAGATCGCGACCTGGCTGCTCGAGGACCGCCTGCGCGACGGCGGCACGTCGTTCGAGTACGGCGAGCCGTGGGCGTCGTTCCTCGTCGAGGACAAGAACCTCCACACGGGCCAGAACCCGGCCTCCGCCGGTCCGCTCGCCGAGCGCCTGATCGAGATCGTCGTCGCGCGCGACGACGCGGCCGTCGAGGCGGCCGCGCAGGCGCTGGCGGAGGCCGAGGCCGACGGCGGAGCCGCCGCGAGCTGAGTCCCGGGGCGGGGACGCGGCCGACCGGCCGCGGTGTCGCGGGCAGCGTCGCGGTCGGACCCCCGACCCGCGACCGCCGTCCTACCCCAGCCGCTCGAGCCGCTTGGTCGCCGTCGCCTCGTGCGCCGGCATCAGGTCGGCGCGCGAGATCTCGGCGACGTGCGGGGCGACGGCGCGGACGCCCTCGTCGGAGTCGATCCGCTGGTAGGTCAACGTCTTGACGAACTTGGCGACGGAGAGGCCGCCGGTGTAGCGCGCGGCGCGTCCCGTCGGCAGCGTGTGGTTCGTGCCGATGAACTTGTCGGAGAACGCGACGGTCGCCCGCGCGCCGACGAACAGCGAGCCGTAGTTCTTCAGCCGGTCGAAGTACCAGTCGTCCTCGGCCGTCTGGACCTCGAGGTGCTCGGCGGCCCACTCGTCGGAGAGCCGCGCGGCCTCCTCGCGGTCCGCGGCGACGACGACCGCGCCGACGTCCTCCCACGCCCGGCGGGGCACCTCGTCGCCGGGCATCCCGGCGGGCGACACGAGCGCGAGCACGTCGAGCTGCCGATCGATCTCGGCGAGGACCGCCTGGCCCAGCGTCTCCGAGGTCGTGATCAGGAGCGCCGGCGAGTTCGGACCGTGCTCCGCCTGCGCGAGCAGGTCGGCGGCGACGAGCTCGGGATCCGCGCTGTCGTCGGCGATGATCGCGACCTCCGACGGCCCGGCGAGCAGGTCGATGCCGACGCGGCCGAAGAGCTGGCGCTTGGCCTCGGCGACGAACGCGTTGCCGGGCCCGGCGAGGACGTCGACCGGCCCGATGCCGTCGATCCCGAAGGCCATCGCGGCGAGGGCCTGCACGCCGCCGAGGGCGACGATGCGGTCGGCGCCGGACGTGGCGATCGAGTGCAGGACCGGCGCGTGGATGCCGGCCCCGGCGCGCGGCGGCGAGCACGCCACGACGGTCCCGACGCCGGCGACCTTCGGCACGAGGACGGTCATGAACGCCGACGCCAGCATCGGCACCCGGCCGCTGGGGACGTAGGCGCCCGACGCGGCGACCGGCACCTGCTTCTGGCCCAGGTGGACGCCCGGGAACGTCTCGGTCTCGAAGTCGGTGAGCGAGTCGCGCTGGAGCTGTGCGAAGGATCGGACCTGCTCCTGGGCCAGGGCGATCGACGCGCGCAGGTCGTCGCTCAGCGAGGCGGTGGCCGCCGCGACGTCGGCGTCCGTCACGTCGAAGCTTTCGGGGTCCCAGCCGTCGAGGTCGCGGGAGTACTCCCGGATCGCGTCCATCCCGTCCCGCTCGATCCGCAGCAGCATCTCGGAGACGCGGTCGCGGACGGCGGAATCCGGGCCCGAGGCGGGCGTCGCAGCGGTCGGGCGCTTGAGGTAGCGGGGGCCGCCGGAGAGCACTGGTGTGGCCATGGGATCGACGGTAGAGCCGCCCCGATGTACCGTCCAGACCTGGACTGCCTGGGCGACCCGAAGGCACAACCTTGACGTTGCAGCAGCTGACCTACTTCATCGCGACCGCCGAGCACGGATCGTTCAACGCCGCCGCCCGCGCGCTGTTCTGCAGCCAGCCGGCGGTCTCCGATCCCGTGCGCAAGCTCGAGTCCGAGCTCGGCGTCGAGCTCTTCGTGCGCCAGGGCCGCGGCCTCGCCCTCACGAGCGCGGGACGCACCTTCCTCGGGCACGCCCGCGCGGTCGTGGACACCGCCGACGAGGCGGCGGCGTCGGTCGGCCGCGGCAGCTTCCGCCGGCCGGAGCGCGTCGCGATGGGCACCTTCCGCAACGCGCCGTACTACCTCGTCGCGGAGCTGGCCGCGTCGTTCCTGGAGCACAACCCGCAGGCGAGACTGCGGCTACCGGGGCACAACTCCGCCGCCGTGGCGGCCGCCGTCCGCGCCGGGGAGCTCGAGGCCGGACTGGTCGGGCTGCCCGTCGAGGACCGCGGTCTGCTGGTGCGCCCGCTCTTCCGGGACGAGGTCCTCTTCGTCAGCGCCGACCCGGCCCGCACCGCCGATCCGGTGAGCATCGAGGCGTTCGTCTCCGGGCCGCTGGCGCTCTACGACGCGGGCTTCGGGATCGAGGACCCCACGCGCCGGCAGGTCGCCTCGCGCGCCCAGCGGGCGGGTCTGACCCTCGACCCGCGCTTCGACGTCGAGCACGTCGAGACCGCCCTGCAGCTCACCGCCGCGGGCCTGGCGCACACGATGGCCGCCCGCTCGGTCACCCTCGACCGCGCGTTCCCGCCGACCCTGCACGCCGTCGGCTTCGCGGACCCGCTGTACGACACCTTCGCCCTCGTGACGCGCGCGTCGGGCGTCGTCTCGTCGGGCACGCAGCGGCTGCTGGACCTCGTCGACGACTGGGCCGCCGACGTCCGCCGCCACCTCCAGGAGCACTGAGGCTCCGGCCGGCTCAGTCCCCGTCCGCCGCCCGCGCCGTCCGCGGCGCGACGATCGACCCGTAGAGCTCCGGTCGGCGGTCGCCGTGGAGGTCCGCGTGCTCGGTCAGGCGCTTGGACCGCGTGGGCTCCAGGTCGACGTCGGCCAGCAGGAGGCCGGCGTCCGCGCGCTCGGCGACGACCCATCCGTCGGCGTCGATGATCGACGTCCCCGAGTTCCACTCCTGGCCGCGCTCGACCCCGGCGCGGTCGCAGCAGGCGATCGCCATCCGGTTGACCCGCGCGGTGCCCATCCCCACGACGACCTCGGGCGCACGCTCCCCGTCGGGCCGCGGGACCAGCGGCCAGTTCGTCGGGACCGCGAGCAGCTCGCAGCCGGCGAGCGCCAGGCCGCGCGTCATCTCCGGGAACTCCATGTCGTAACAGACGACCACGCCGATCCGGCCGACCGCGGTGTCGACCACGACCGGCGCCTGCGCACCCGGCGAGAAGACGAGCTTCTCGCGGTCCCACAGGTGCGTCTTGCGGTAGACGGCGACGACGCCGGCCCGGTCCACGAGGGCCGCGCTGTTGAAGAGCGTCCCGTCGGGGCCGGCCTCGCAGAAGCCGCCGACGACGACCGCGCCGCCGCGCTCGGCCTCCGCCGACCACTCCCCGAACAGCTCGTGCTCGGGCGTGACGGCAACCCCGGCGGCCTCTTCCTTCGACGCGAACACGTACCCCGACGTCACGAGCTCGGGCAGGACGACGACCTGGGCGCCCGCGTCGACGGCCTCGCGGATCGCGGTACGCGCCTGAGCGCGGTTGTGGTCCAGGTCCGCGATCCGCGGCGCGAGCTGCTGGCAGGCGATGCGGGTCATCGGCCCGCGGACCTCCCGTGCGGGGCCCGGCGGCCGCCGACCGGCGACATCCGTGTCCCGGCCCCCAGGCGGCCGCAGGCGGACGACGTCGTCGTCCCGGCCGGCCGACCCTGCGCGTCCACCCGCCTCATCGCGCCACCGGCTCGCGGGGCGGGGCGGCGGCGACGGGCGCGGCCGCGGCCCGCTCGTCGGCCTCGGCACCCGAGGCGGCGAGACCGCTGCGCACGCGGCCCGCCAGCCCGGGGACGAACGCCACGATGGCGGCACCGACCACCAGGAACGCCAGGACGATCCAGGGGAAGCGGTCGTAGGGGGAGTCCACGCCGATCACGTTCTTGTAGATGGTGTAGCCGACGAAGAGGACGGCCGCGATCGGGACGACGACCTGCCACTTCGGCGTGGCGGCGGCCGTGACCTTCGACGGGCCGCCGTCGAGGAACAGGAACCGGATGGCGCCGAGGGTCGCCATCACGTAGGCGACGAGCAGGGCGATCGTGCCGACCGTCAGCGCGTAGAACGTCGCGTCGAGGACCGCGGAGCCCGCGATGCGCTGCGCGACGACGATAACCAGGACGACGGCGAGGACCACGCCGAGCGCGCCGGTCGGGGCGCCGTGCTTCGAGAGCCGGCCGACGCCGCCGGTGATCCCGGCGTCCCGGGCCAGCGCGTAGGTGATGCGCGCCGCGCCGTTGGCGGTGCCCAGCAGGATGGCGAAGAGGCTGAGCGTCGCGGCGAGGTTCAGCAGGTCCGCGAAGACGGAGCCGACGTAGTCCTTGGACAGCTCGCCGTACGCGGACTCGGTGTTGGTGAAGGCGGCGACGCCGGCCGCGTCCGTGCCGAACCCGAGCGTCTGCACGGCCATCGTCACGAGGTAGAAGACGCCGACGACCGCGATGGCGATCTTGATCGCGCGGGGGATCTCGCGCCGCGGGTTCTCCGTCTCCTCGCCGAGCGCCGCGGCGCCCTCGAAGCCGGCGAAGGCCAGGAAGCCGAAGACGGCCGCCGAGGCGATGGTGCTGAAGTCCGAGCCGCTGGGCAGCGACACGAAGTCGAGGTTGAGGTCCTGGTTCCCCGGCGCGTCGCCGGTCGCCAGGCGGACGACGATGACGACGCAGAGCACGAGCACGAGGAGCGCGCCGAGCAGCTCGACGCCGAGCAGGGCCTTCGTCACCCGGCCGATCTCGGTGAGCGACACGAGCCCGACGACGGCCAGGCCGATCAGCGGCAGGACGACCCAGTCGAGGTTCGAGATCAGGCCGACCCCGTCGAGGAACTCGCCGCCGAACAGGCCGATCTCGATGACCGACCCGGCGCCGATCGCCGTGTACGCCCCGACCAGCGCCCAGCCGGCGAGGAAGCCCGCGCGCGGGCCGAGGGTCACGCCGACCAGGGCGTAGACCGACCCGGTGTGGGAGACGTGGCGCGACAGCCGGACGAAGCCGTAGGCGACGAGCGAGATCCCGATCAGGGCGAAGACGAACGCGAGGAACGCCCCCTTGCCGAGGATGCCGACGGCGCCGGTGCCGAGGAGCGCCATGGCGCCGACGGGACCGACGAGCCCGACCGAGAAGGCGGCCGCGTCGGCCACCTTCAGCTCGCGGCGCAGGCCGGTGCCGGTCGCGGGTGGTGCTTGCGGAGTCACGGACATGCGGGTCTTCCGATTCGGGGCGGGGCCTGGTGTTCGCGAGCACGCTACGTCGGCGGCCCGGGCACGACCAGAGCCCCGTCGCCTGCGGGACCTCAAGCCACGGCCTTCATGTGCGCTCCGTCCACCAAGCGTGAGCCTGGTGCCGGGGGCGGTCCCGGGTCGCGTGACGACGGCGCCCGCGCCCCACCGGTCTCGGCCCGGTCGCCCGGCGCCGCTCACGCCCCCGTCAGCAGCATGGCCGCGATCGCCACCATGATCACCGCGACGGCCGCGTCGAGGAGACGCCACGCACCGGGTCGGGCGAAGACCGGGCGCAGGAGGGCGGCGCCCCGGCCGAGCACGGTGAACCACGTCGCGCTGCCGAGGATCGCCCCGGCGCCGAAGGCCCACCGTCCGTCGCCGTGCGCGTCGGCCACGGACCCGAGCAGCACGATCGTGTCGAGGTACACGTGCGGGTTCAGCCAGGTCAGCGCCATCACCGCCCCGAACGTCGCCGCCCGGCCGGCCCCGGGGCCGCCCGCGTCGGCGGTCAGCGCGGACGGGCGCCAGGCCCGCCTCGCGGCGAGCACCGCGTACCCGAGCAGGAACGCCGCCCCGGCGACGCGCACGACCGACTCCAGGCCCGGCGCCTCCTCGAGCACCGCGCCGGCCCCGGCGACCCCCGCGACGATCAGGACGGCGTCCGAGAGCGCGCACGTGAGGACGACGAGCAGCACGTGCTCGCCGCGCAGCCCCTGCCGCAGGACGAACGCGTTCTGCGCGCCGATCGCGACGATCAGGGAGAGCCCGAAGCCGAAGCCGGCGAGCACGGTGGGGAGGTCGAGCACGCGGCGGAGTCTGGGCCCCCGCGCGCATGCAGTCCAACGAATGATCCTGTGGAACCATTAGCGTGGCTGTCGATGTACGAGCCCCATCAGCTGGAGGCCCTGACGGCCGCCGTCACCGAGGGCACGTTCGAGGCGGCCGCGCGAGCGCTGCACGTGACGCCGTCGGCGATCAGCCAGCGGGTGCGGGCGCTCGAGACCGCGACGGGCCGGGTCCTGCTCGTCCGGACCAAGCCGGTGCGGGCGACGTCCTCCGGCGAGGTGCTCCTGCGGCTGGCGCGGCAGACCGCGCTGCTCTCCGCCGAGACCGCCGCCGAGCTCGGCGAGGCCGACGGGCCGACCACCCTGACCGTCGCGGTCAGCGCCGACGCGCTGGCCACCTGGGTGCTGCCCGCGCTCGCCCCGCTGGCCGACGGAACCTGCTTCCACCTGCTGCGCGAGGACGAGTCGTGGACGAGCGAGCTGCTGCGCGGAGGCGCCGCGGTCGCGGCGATCACGGCCGAGGCGCGGCCCGTCGCCGGCTGCGTCGTCACGCCCCTGGGCACCATGCGCTACCGGCCGATGGCCTCCCCCGCGTTCGCGGCGCGGTGGTTCCCCGACGGCCCGACCGCCCAGGCCCTGACCCGCGCGCCCGTCGTCGTCTTCGACCGCGTCGACGGCCTCCAGCACGACTGGCTGCGCGGCCGCGCAGGGGCCGACGCCGATCCGCCGTCGCACATGGTCCCGTCCTCCGCCGACTACGCCCGGGCCGTCCGCCTGGGCCTCGGGTGGGGCATGGTCATGGAGCTGCAGCTGGGCGACGACCCGGCCCTCCCCCTCGTCGAGCTCGCGCCCGGGGAGACCGTGGAGGTCCCGCTCTTCTGGCAGCAGTGGCGGCTGCGCACCCCGTCGCTGGACCGTCTGGCCGAGGCGATCACCGTCGCCGCGCGCACGGCCCTGGCGCCCGGCTGACCCGGCGGGGCGCCAGCGGGCCCGACGGACGACCTCCTCCACCGCCCGTCCACCGCCACCCGCGCGACGCCCGACACCGGGAATCGCCCGCGCTACCCTGAAGGGCCGAAACCGGACCGGACATCGGTTCCCGGCGCGCGGCAGCCCGCCGCCGCGTCCTCCGTCCGTCCCACGACCGAGCCTCCCATGCTGCTCTCACGCCTCCTCACCGTCGCCGCCCTCCTGCCCGTCCTGGCCCTCGCGGCCTGCGGCGAGCCGAAGGACGACGCCTCCTCCTCGTCCACCGCGACGACCACCGCGGCCTCGGCGGCGACCTGCCAGAAGGCGAACCTCGACCTCGTCGCGGGCGGCAAGCTGACCATCGGCACCGACAAGCCGGCCTACCCGCCGTACTTCGAGGACGACGACCCGACCAACGGCAAGGGCTTCGAGAGCGCCGTGGGCTACGCGATCGCCGACGAGCTCGGGTTCTCGAAGGACGAGGTCTCCTGGAAGACCGTCCCGTTCAACTCGGCGTACGCGCCCGGGAAGAAGACCTTCGACATCGACCTCAACCAGGTCTCGATCAGCGACGCCCGCAAGAAGGCCGTCGACTTCTCCTCCGCGTACTTCGAGGCGCCGCAGGCGGTCGTCGTGCCGAAGGGCTCGAAGCTGACGTCGGCCACGCTGGCCTCGCTGAAGGACGCGAAGCTCGGCGTGCAGATCGGCACCACGAGCCTGCAGGCGGTCACCTCGTCGATCGCCCCGTCGACGCAGCCGAAGGTCTACGACACGTCCAACGACGTCGTCACCGCGCTGAAGCAGGGCCAGGTCGACGCGGTCGTCGTCGACCTGCCGACCGCCTTCTACCTGACCGGTGCGCAGGTCGAGGGCTCCTCGATCCTCGGCCACTTCGACGCCCCGGGCGGCGACCGCTGGGGCGCCGTGCTCGCCAAGGGCTCGTCGCTGACCTCGTGCGTCTCCTTCGCCGTCGACGCGCTGCAGCAGTCCGGCGAGCTGCAGAAGATCAACGACCGCTGGCTCAGCGCGGGCGCCGACGCGCCCGTCCTGAAGTAGCGGCCGGACCGACGGGGCGGGGGCCGGATGGCGACGACAGGCGGGGCCGGCGGCCCCGGGACGGGTGGCGCGGGGGTCGACGGCCTCCCCGGTGACGGCTCGGGCGCGACCTCGGCGGACGGCGGACCCGTCCTCTCCCGGCAGGAGGTCCGCCGGGCCGCCAAGCGCCGGCGCTCCCTCCGCGACCGCCTGATCGCGGCGGTCGCGACCGTCGTCGTGATCGGCGGCCTGCTCGCGCTGCTGCTGACGAGCCCGGGGTGGCCCAACGTCCGCGACACGTTCTTCGACGTCGACCAGTTCCGCGAGCACTTCCCGGACGTCCTGGGCGGCTTCTGGCTCGACGTCAAGCTCTTCGTCGTGATCGAGATCGGGGTCCTGATCCTCGGGCTGCTGATCGCCCTCTCGCGCATCACGCGCGCCCCGATCCTCTTCCCGCTGCGCCTGCTGGCGACGGTGTTCACGGACGTCTTCCGCGGCGTCCCGACCGTGCTGCTGGTCTACCTCTTCGGCTTCGGCATCCCGGCGCTCGAGCTCTCCGGCCTGCCGACGAACCCGATGATCTGCGGCGGTCTCGCGCTCTGCTTCTCGTACTCCGCGTACGTCGCCGAGGTCTACCGCTCCGGCATCGACGGCGTCCATCCCGCCCAGCGCTCCGCGTCGCTGGCCCTCGGCCTGTCCGAGGCGCAGACCCTGCGCCACGTCGTCCTGCCCCAGGCGATCCGCCGCGTCGTGCCGCCGCTGCTCAACGACTTCGTCGCCCTGCAGAAGGACGTCGCGCTGCTGGGCATCGTCGGCGTCGTCGAGGCCTTCCGCCAGGCGCAGATCGCCGCCGCGGACCAGTTCAACTACACGCCGCTCCTGGCCGCGGCGGTCCTCTACCTGTGCGTGACGATCCCGATGGCGCGCGGCGTCGACGTGGTCCAGGCGCGCAGCCGCCGGCGGCGCGGCGCGGCGGGGGTGGCGTGATGAGCACGCCCGGCGAGGACGTCCCGGCCGGCCCGGGCAGCGCGACCACCCCCGACGGACCCCCGACCCGGACTGCCGGGGGCTCGTCCGTGCCCGTCATCGAGCTGCGCGGCGTCACGAAGGCCTACGGCGACACGCCCGTCCTGCGCGGGGTCGACCTGGCCGTGCACGAGCACCGCGCGGTCGTCCTCATCGGCGCGTCGGGGTCGGGCAAGTCGACGCTCCTGCGCTGCGCGGACCTGCTCGAGGAGATCGACGACGGCGACGTGCTGGTCGACGGCGAGGTCATCACGGAGCCCGGCGTGCGTCCGCTCGCGACGCGCCGGCGACTGGGGATGGTCTTCCAGGCCTTCAACCTGTTCCCGCACCTGACCGTGCTGGAGAACGTGACGCTCTCCCCCGTCCGCGTCCACGGCGTGACGAAGGCCGAGGCCCGGGACCGCGGTCGCGAGCTGCTCGCCCGCTTCGGGCTGGCCGGCCGCGAGGACGAGTACCCCGACCGCCTCTCGGGCGGCCAGCAGCAGCGCGTCGCCATCGTCCGCGCGATCGCCACCCGCCCCCGGGCCCTGCTGCTCGACGAGATCACCTCCGCCCTGGACCCGCTGCTCGTCGGCGAGGTCCTGGAGGTCGTCCGCGAGCTCAAGCGCGAGGGCATGACGATGGTCATCACCACGCACGAGATGCAGTTCGCCCGCGAGGTCGCCGACGAGGTCTGCTTCCTCCACGAGGGCCGCATCGTCGAGCGCGGCCCCGCGTCGGCGGTCCTCGGTGCCCCGCAGCAGGACGAGACCCGCCGCTTCCTCGCGCGGCTGCTGGACGCCCGGCAGGGTTGAGGGGCGCGGGGGGGCGACCCGCCCCCTCGACCCCCTACTCGCGGGTAGGCTCGCGTTCGTGCCTCGCCCGTCAGCCCGCCCAGCCCGCCCGGTCGCCCGCGTGCGCCGCCGCCTCGTCCTCGGCGCCGCGGTCCTCGGCGCGGCGCTTGCGCCCGCCGCCCCGGCCCTCGCCGCCGACTACGCCCCGGTCGACCAGCCGGGACCCGGACTCTCGCCGTCGCCGGCCGCGCTGGCCGCCGCGCTGAAGTGCGAGAGCACGGACGCCGCACTGGCGGCGGCACCGAACCCCGTCCTGTTCGTCCCGGCCACCGGCGTGACGCCCGAGCAGAACTACGACTGGAACTGGAAGCCCGCGCTGCGCAAGGCGGGGATCCCGTTCTGCACGATCGAGCTGCCCGAGCGCTCGCTGGCCGACATCCAGACCGCCGGCGAGTACGTGACGTACGCGATCCGCGAGGTCCACCGCCGGTCGGGTCGGAGGATCTCGCTGATCGGCCACAGCCAGGGCGGCATGGTCTTCCGCTGGGCGCTGCGCTTCTGGCCCGACACCCGGTCGATGGTCGACGACGCGATCGGCTTCGCCGGCAGCAACCACGGGTCCACCGCGCTCAGCGCCCTGCCGACCTGCGCGGCGCTCGGGTGCCCCGTCGCCAGCCTGCAGCAGGACGCGCGCTCGAAGTTCATCGCCGCGGTCAACAGCCGGCAGGAGACCTTCGCCGGGATCTCCTACACCAACATCCGCACCCGGTTCGACGAGGTCGTCACCCCGAGCGACGTCCAGGACCCGCGGACCGCGTCGTCGTCGCTGACCACCGGCGACGGGCGCATCACGAACGTCGCGATCCAGGACGTCTGCCCCGGTGACGTCAGCGAGCACCTGCTCGTCGGCACCACCTCGAACACCTCCTACGCCCTGGCGATGGACGCGCTGACCCACGACGGTCCGGCGGATCCCTCGCGCATCCCGCCGCTGACGTGCGCCGCGACGCTGATGCCGGGCGTCGACGCGACGAACCTCGAGGGCAACGTCACCGCCCTCGGCGCCCTGACCGGCCTGGCCAGCGTCGTCGGCGTCAACCTCGCGGGCGTCCCGGTCGTCAAGGAGGAGCCGGCGCTGAAGAGCTACGTCTTCGCGAAGGCCGCCACGCCCACGCCCGCCCCGGCGGCCGCCGCCAAGCCGCGGGCCCGCGTCCGCGTCACCCCCGGCCGCGTCCGCGCGGGCCGCACGACGACGCTCAGGATCCGCACCACGACGACGGCCGGCAAGACCTTGGGCCGGGTCCGCGTCCGGGTCCTCGGCCGCACGGTCACGACGAACGCGAAGGGCCGCGCGACGGTCCGCGTCCGCCCGTCGAAGGCGGGCCTCGTCACGGCCCGCGCCACGAAGTCCGGCGTGCGCTCGGGCACGAAGCGCGTGCGCGTGCTGCGGGCGCGCTGAGCCGGGCGGGGCGCCGCACCGGTGCCGGG
>NZ_JAURWA010000082.1 GCF_030655195.1 Patulibacter sp.
CCGGGCGACCCTGCGCCCCACCCCCTGACCGGGTGCGCCGAGCCGCGCCGCCGTCCGACCCGCCCGACCCCGAGACGCTCGGGGCGGGGCCCGGCCCCCTCCGGGTGCGCCGAGCCGCGCCGCAGTCCGACGCGGCCGGACCTGAGACGCTCGGGGCGGGGCCCGGCCCTTCCCCCGCCTAGCGGCCGCGCTCGGCGAGCCAGGCGGCCTCGCGCTCGCCCATCTCGCTGTAGGGCGTGTCGCCCATGAGCCACTCGCGCACGATGCGGTGGTAGTTCAGGCTGGCGTCGAGCTGGGAGCAGACCGCGATCGCCATGCCGCCCAGGCGCAGCGACCAGACGTATTCGGCCGGCACCGTCGCGCGGCGGACCTTGGCCCAGTGCGGCGAGCGGGGGTCGGAGACCTCGAAGACCATCTCGGCGACGTGCTCGGGGACGAGTCGGGCGTCCTCGTCGTCCATCGCGAACCAGACGAGCTTCTCGGCGATCTCGAGCGCGTCCTGCGCGGTGAAGCCGGCGGCCGGCGGGATCCAGCGGATCTCCTGCATGTGGCGCAGGAGGGCCTCGCCGTCGCGCGCCAGGCAGAGCCGGATCGTCTCGGCCTGCTTCTCCACCATGTCCTTCGAGATCCGGTGGAAGAGGCCGAAGTCGAGGAACGCGACGCGCCCGTCGGCCATCAAGATCGAGTTGCCGGGGTGCGGGTCCGCGGAGAACTGCCCGTCGCGCCAGACGCCGCCGTAGTAGAAGCGGAAGACGATCTCGGCCAGGCGGTTGCGCTCCGTCTGGTCCTTCTCCTTCCAGGCCTCGAAGCCCTCGCCCTCGACGAACTCGGTGACGGTGACCCGCTTGCCGCAGAGCTCCGTGGCGACCTCGGGCACGAAGACGAACGGGTGGCCGCGGTGCGCGCGGGCCATCGTGCGCTGGTTCTGCGCCTCGAGCTCGTAGTCGAGCTCCTCGATGGTGCGCTCGCGGATCTCGTCGCCGACGGACTGCACGTCGATGCCGGGCGCGACCGCCTTGGCCAGGCGCAGGATCAGGCCGAGGTTCTGCAGGTCGGAGCGGACCGCCGCGTCGATGCCGGGGTACTGCACCTTGACCGCGGCGATGTCGGTGCTCCAGCCCTTCGGCCGCTCGCGCAGGCGGGCGCGGTAGACCTGGCCGATCGAGGCGGCGCCGATGGCCTCCTCGTCGAACTCGGAGAAGACGTCGGTGAGCTTCTGGCCCATGTCGGCCTCGATGACGCGGCGCATGTCCTTGAAGGCCACGCTCGGCGCCATGTCGCGCAGCTTGGAGAGCTTCTTCTGGAACTCCTCGCGGTGCTCCGGCGGGACGAGACCGACGTCCATGAAGCTCAGGACCTGGCCGACCTTCATGGCCGCGCCCTTCATCGTCCCGAGCACGTCGACGATCTGCTCGGCCGTGCGGAACTGCTGCTCCGACATGCGCTGCGAGCGCTCCTCCTCGGTGCGCCCGTAGTTCGTCACGCGCGTGGCGCCGTCGCGCATCGCCGCGCGGGCGGCCAGGCGGCCGAGGGACGCCGCCCGGCGGTAGCGCCCCGTGGGGATGGCTCCGCCGTCGTCGTCCGGCGTCCCGGGTCCCCTGCTCCGCCCGCCGTGCTCAGCCATGCGTGGATCGTACCCGGGGTAGGTCCGCCGACTCCCCGGGTGGCGCCCGGGCGCTCCCGTCCCGGCCCGGTCGCTCAGGGGCGGCGGACCTTCGAGCCGGGGACGAGATCGTCAGCACCGTCCGGCCACCGGATCCAGCACTTCGTCCCGCCGTCGTAGTCGGCGGCCTCGAGGACCAGGCGCACCTCGTGGTCCTCCGTCCCACCGTCGTCGTCCGGGAGCGACACGATCACGGGCTCGTCGCCCTCGTCGTCGACCCCGTTCCAGATGCGGACGAACGGGTTGTGCTCGCGCTCGTGCCCGATCGTGGTCGGGTCGGCGTGGCCGGAGACCACGACGGTCTCGTCCGGCAGGTCCAGCAGCGTGTCCATGATCGAGGACTTCAGGTCCTCGAACGTCGTGTGCCCCGGTGCGCGGACACCGGCGACGGACTCGCGGAACAGCGTGTCGCCCGTGAAGACGTGGCCGTGGCCGACGAAGCTGAGCATCCCCTTCGTGTGACCGGGCGTGGCGACGGCGCGGAACTCGAGGTCGTCGCCGATGCGGATGACCTCGCGGTCCTCGATGTTCGCGGTGAAGCCGGTGACGAACTCCGAGGCGAGCGGCTGCTCGAACTCGTGGATCAGGACGTCGACCTTGCCGATGCGGTCGAGGACCTTCTCGAGCTCGGAGACGTGGTCGTAGTGGTGGTGGGTGAGCAGCACCGCGGCGGGGGTCATGCCGTGCTTGGCGGCGGCCTCGCTCATCTTCTGGGCGTCGGCGCCGGCGTCGATGAACGCGCACGGCCCCCCGGGGAACCCGACGACGTAGGAGTTGCCCACGAAGTCGGGGATCTCGATGCGTTCGACGACGATCTCGGCCATCGCCCGATGCTCGCAGATCGCCCCGGGGCCCTCGTCGTCCCGCGGGGCCGGCGACGGTCGCCGGCCCCCAGGGAGACCGAGTCAGCGCGCCGGCAGCGCGTACGTCTCGAAGTTCGCGATCGAGATCTGTGGCTTGTTCCCGGCGGCCGGATCGCCCGAGTACGAGGTGTACAGCCACTGGTCGAAGAACTCGTCCCAGCGTGCGCCGCGGTCCGCTGCGGTGGACGGGTCGTCGCGCTTGACGATGGCGATGAAGTCCGCCGTCGTCCCGTTGGCGTACCGGTGCTCGACGAGCCAGTCGTGCATGACCTTCTTGAACGTCGTCTCGCCGAGGATGGCCCGCAGCGCCGACCCGACCATCGCGCCGCGGTCGTACATCGCGTCGCTGTCGAAGATGTCCGCGGCGGTCGGCGGGTCCGCCGGGGCGATGTTCCAGAACGTCGTCGACGTGCCCGCGTAGAGCGCGTCGAAGCGGTCGCGGGTGCTCTGCGGCGAGGTGCGGGTCTGCTCCGACCAGAGCCACGACGAGAACTCGGTCAGCCCCTCGTTGAGCCAGATGTCCCGCCACTGGCGCAGCGTGACGAGGTCGCCGAACCACTGGTGGGCGTTCTCGTGGGCGATCGTCTCGATGCCGACGCCGGTGCTCGCCGCATTCGACGACGGGTAGGTCGGCTTGGTCTGCGTCTCGAGGACGTAGCCGATCCCGCGGTCCACGCGCGGGACGATGCCGCCGGACGCCGCGAACGGGTACGGCACGTCGTAGTAGGAGGCGTAGAAGTCGAGGATCGACGGCACCCGCTGCTGGTTCGCGACGATCGCCGCCCTGCCCGCCACGAACGACCGGTCCACGTACACGTAGTTCGGGCGGGCGGGGTTCGTCGTGAGGTCCGAGCCCGAGGCGTCGAACTTCCCGATGGAGACGGTGGCCAGGTACGGCGCCATGAGCTCGGCCTGGTGCCAGTCGTACGTCGTCGTCCCGTCGTCGTTGACGGTCGTCGACTCCAGGACGCCGTTGGACGCGCCGGTGAAGGCCGAGGGCGACGTGACGCGGATGTCGAACGTCGCCTTGTCGAACGGGACGTTGTTGGCCGGGAACCAGCCCTGCGAGCCGAGCGGCTCGCCGAGGGCGACGGCGCCGTAGGTGGTGCTCGAGAGCCAGCCCTCGGAGGACCCGTCGGGGTCGATCACGGGGGTGGGGACGCCGCCGTACTCGACGCGGACCACGAACGTGCTGCCGCTCCGGATGCCCGCGGCGGGGGTCACGACGAGCTTGTTGGCGTCGAGGTCGAGGGCGAAGCCCGCGGGCGCGCCGTCGACGGAGACCTTCGAGACCGCGGTCCCCTGGAAGTCGAGGCTGAAGTCGCTCAGGTCCTGCGTCGCCTTCGCGGTGACCGTGGCCGTGCCGCGGAGGACGCGCGTGACGACGTCGGCGTAGCGCAGGTCGAGGTCGTAGTGCAGGGCGTCGTAGCCGCCGTTGCCGATCGTCGGGAAGAGCGAGTCGCCGAGCGTGCGGGCCCCGGGGGTGTAGGCCGTCGGGTCGGCCGGGGGCGTCGGGACGGGTGTCGGCGTCGGGGTGGGCGTCGGTGTCGGCGTCGGCGCGGGTGCCGGTGCGGGCGCGGGCGTCGGCGGGACCGGCACCGCGTTGGCCGGCACGCGCACGCCCCGGGGCGACTGCCGGCACGAGGTCGTGCCGTCGCGGCGGGTGCGCTTGGCGCAGGCCGTGAGCATGAACGTCGTGTTCGCCTTGAGGGCGGCGGACGGTGCCAGGCGCGCCCGGGCCCTGAACGTGCGGGTGCTGCCCGGCCGGACCTTGGCGATGCTGTCGGAGCCGACGGCGAAGCGGATGGTGGCGCCGGAGCGGGAGCGCAGCTCGAGGGAGACCAGCGCGGCGCTGCTCCTCCCGCCGCTGTTGCGGACCTTGCCGGTGACGGTGAAGCGCTCGCCGGCCTTCAGCCCGGACGGTGGCGCGCTGACGGCCGTGACCTTCAGCTTCGCCGGTCGGGTCTTGGCGGCCGACGCGCTCGCGGGCACGACGGCGAGCGCGGCCACGGCGACCAGCGGCAGGACGGTTCTCAGGTGACGCGGGGGCGTCGTTCTCTCGGGCACGGGGACCTCTCGGGGCACGAGCCGCCGGCGAGGCACCGGACGGCAGGGACCGGGCGACCCTCCCACACTCCGGGCCGGCCGTCCCGGCCGCCGGGGCCAACCTCCGGGCCGCCGATCGGGACGGTGGGAGTCGTCCTGCCCCGGAACGCAGGAATCGAAGATCGGACACCGTTCACCCGACGATCTCCGGGGCACCGACGACGGTTTCCGGCGTCCGCACCGGCGACGCGAACTTCTCGCCCTCCGACGTCCGGGGGCCGCGTCGCCCGCCCGGAGCGAGCCCGCCCGCACCCCGCGCTAGCCTCCGCCACGATGCCCGAGCTCCTCCACACCTGTTACCGGATCGGCGAGATCGATCGCTCCGTCGCCTTCTACGTCGCGCTGGGCTTCGAGGAGGTCCGCCGGATGCCCATCGGCAGCGACGCGACCAACGTCTTCATGGGCCTGCCCGGCGACGGCGCGCGGCTCGAGCTGACCTACAACCACGGCGTCTCCGACTACGAGATCGGCACGGGCTACGGCCACATCGCCGTCTCCGCGGAGGACCTCGACGTCACGCTCGAGCAGCTCGCCGGCCAGGGCATCCAGCCCGAGAAGCCCCCGTACTCGGTGCGCGAGGGCGGCTCGCGGATCTGCTTCGTGCGCGACCCCGACGGCTACCGCATCGAGCTCGTCGAGACGAGCGGCTGATGGCCGTCCCGGGGGTCGCGGGCACCGCGTCCCCCGCGTCGCGGCGGGCCGTGGTCGACCTCGGGTCCAACACGTTCCGGATGGTCGTCTACGCGATCGACCCCTCCGCCGCGCTCGTCCCCGGCGGCGCGTGGCGCCAGACCGCCGAGCTGTACGAGCCCGTCCGGATCGGCGCCGACCTCGGGCCGGACGGCGAGCTCCAACCACGCGGGCTGCGTCGCGCGTTCGTCGCGATCCAGCTGTTCGACCACTTCTGCCGCTCGCACGAGCTGACCTCCGACCGCATCGACGCCGTCGCGACCAGCGCCATCCGCGAGGCGCCCAACCAGGACGCGATCCTGGACGACACGCGCGCCCAGACGCTGCTGCGCCCGCGGGTCCTCAGCCAGACCGAGGAGGCCGCCTACGGCCACGTCGCGGCGATCAACTCGACGACCCTGCACGACGGCGGGGTGCTCGACATCGGCGGCGGGTCGATGCAGCTCGCCCGTACACGCGGCCGCCACGCGACGGACAGCCGGTCGTGGCGTCTGGGCGCGGTGCGCACCACCGAGCAGTTCCTCCAGGGCGACGGGCCGACGAAGGGGCACCAGCTCAAGGCGCTGCGCCGCCACGTCGAGGGCGAGCTCGCCGCCGCGCCCTGGGTCGCCGACCTGAGCGACCGGCTGGTCGGCGTCGGCGGCGCGGTGCGCAACCTCGCCACCGCCGCCCGGAACGACCTGGGCAAGACGGACCTCGGCGTGCAGGGCGTCGCCGTGGACCGCGACGCGCTGGGCGGGCTGATCGAGGAGCTCGCGGCCCTGCCGCCCGCCGAGCGCGGCTCCGTCGCCGGCGTCAAGCCGTCGCGCGCCGACGTCATCCTCGGCGCCGCGGTCACCATCGACACCGTCCTGCACGTCGCGGGGCTCCACGCGATCGAGGCGACGGAGTTCGGCCTGCGCGAGGGCGTGCTGCTCGACCGGCTGCTCGCCGGCGAGGCCGCCCTCGGTGGGCTGGCCGCCTACCCCGACGTCCGCGACGCCGCGGTCCGCAACCTGGCCTTCCGCTACGACGGCGACCCCGCGCACTCCGCGCACGTGGAGAAGCTGGCGCTCGAGCTCTTCGACGGGCTCACGGCGCTCGGCGTCCACGAGGGCTCCGCGCGGGAGCGGAGCCTGGTCTCCGCCGCCGCGGCGCTGCACGACATCGGCATGGCGGTGGGCTACGACGACCACCACAAGCACGGCCGCTACCTGCTCGTCACGAACGGCCTGCCCGGCTTCTCCCCCGCGGAGACCGCCGTCGTCGGCCAGGCGATCCGGTACCACCGCAAGGGCAACCCGACCATGGGGCCGTTCCGCTCGATCGTCCGCGAGGGCGACGACGAGCGACTGCTGCGGATGGTCGCCCTGCTGCGGATGGCGGAGGGCATGGAGCGCGGGCACGACGGCGCCGTCCGCGCGGTGACGCTGCGCCGCGACGGCGACCGGCTCCTCCTGCACATGAACTGCGGCGTCGGCGGCGCGCCCGTCGCGCGCTGGGCGGCCGAGGGCCAGGCGGGGCTCGTGCGCCGCGCCTTCGGCATGGACCTCGAGGTCACCGAGGGCGCGGACTAGCGCGGGCGACGCCGGGCGTCCGCGGACGCGTCGGGGCCCGGGCCGTGCCGGGCTCGGCGTCCACCCGCCCACGGCGTCCGGCATCATGGGGGAATGACGGCGGGCCCGACCATCCTCGCCTCCGGCCCGTGGACCCCGGAGCAGGTGACCTACACCTGGCTGGAGGAGCCCTACGAGGCCGCGCCGGAGGCCACGGCGGCGGCCGACGCCGAGATCCAGCGCCTGAAGGACCGGGACTCCCCCAGTCACGACGGCGTCTCGACCCGGCTGGTCGCGCACCGCGTCGACGAGGCCGGCGCACTGCACCTGGAGCTCGAGCCCGTCCGCTGGGCGCTGCGCCTGCTGCCGGGCGGCGCCGCCCGCTCCATGACCGGCCAGTGCGTCGTGCGCGACCACGAGGGCCGCTGGCTGGCCGGCCGGCGGGCCGCATGGGTCGCCACCTGGGCCGGGCGCTGGAGCCTCGGCGCCGGCGGTGCCGTCGACCCGGGCGAGTCGCCGATGCACACCCTGGAGCGCGAGCTCGACGAGGAGTGGGGCGTCGCGGCGGAGCGGATCGCCGGCCTCTCCCTCGTCCTGCTGCCCAGCGACCTCGTGATGTTCGTCGGCATCGCCTGGCTCGCGCCCGGCGCCGAGGTCGACCGGGACCCCGAGCACGACGCCCACGAGTGGTGGCCGGCCGACGTCGACGCCTGGCCCGAGCACGCCGAGCCCACGCTGCGCGGGCTGGCCCGCGCGGTCCAGGGCCTGACGTGAGCCTCGGCCGCATCCCGGAACGCTCGGCGCCGGATCCCGTCAGCCGGGCGCTGATCGCGATCGCCCCGCCGTTCCGGGTCATGAAGTGGCTGTCGTTCCTGCACTCCGGGATCTACTTCCTGCTGATCGTCCTGGCGGTCGCCGACGTGCTGCCGGACGTCAAGCTCGTGGTCGGCTGGATGCACGGCTTCGGCTGGATCGGGATGTGCGTCCTGACGATCGCGACGGTCCGGGCCAAGGTCATCCCGCTGTGGCTCGGCGCGTGCGTCGCGGTGCTCGGCGGGGTCGGGCCGTTCATCGGCTCGATCGGCTTCGTCGTCGAGCAGCGCCGCCGGGCGCGGCACGCCTCGGCCTGAGGCGGGACGTCCGCCCCGGTCGCGCGAACGGCGGCGCGCGACGTGCAGACGGCGAGGGGCGACGGGCAGACGGCGACGGACGACGCGCACACGGCGACGGGCGACGCGCACACGGCGACAGACGGTCGGCGCCGACGGACGGCGGCGCGCGACGAGCCGTCGGCGCCGGACGGTGGACGGCGCCCCGTCGTGTCACCCCGCCGCTCGCGGGCGGGCCGCCTCGTACCCGCGCCCGACGGCCGCCACGCCCCTGCACGCATCGCCCCGGACGGGCGGCGGAGCCCTGTGACAGACGGGGTTCGCAAGTCCCCCGGCGCCGACTCCGGTCGCTGGGAGGAGTGCTAGGTTCGATGTCTCATGGCGACAGGCACCACCGTCCAGGTCATCCTCCCGCAGATGGGCGAGTCCGTCGCGGAGGGCACGGTGCTCGAATGGCTCAAGCAGCCCGGCGACGAGGTCACCGAGGGCGAGGACCTGGTGGTCATCTCGACGGACAAGGTCGACGCCGAGATCCCCGCCCCCGCGTCCGGCACGCTCGTGGTCATCCACTCCCAGGACGGCGAGACGGTCCAGTCCGGCACGGTCGTCGGCGAGATCGATCCGAACGGCTCCGGCGGCGGCTCGTCCTCCGGTGACTCGTCGGATGGCGAGTCCTCGGCCGAGGCGTCCGCGGGCGCGAGCGCGTCGAACGGGTCGTCCCCCGACGGCGCGGGCGACGCCGGCACCGCCGACGCGGGGGCCGACGCCACCTCGTCGGACGCCTCCGAGGCCGGCGCCTCCAGCGACGGTGCGGCCAAGGCCGCCGACCCCGCGGGCGACAAGGCCACGGGCGGCGACCTCGTCGACATCGTCACCCCGTCCGCGGGCGACTCCGTCACCGAGGCGACGCTCCTGGAGTGGCTCGTCGAGGAGGGCGCCGAGGTCGAGGAGGGCGCCGACGTCCTCGTCGTCTCGACCGACAAGGTCGACATGGAGCTGCCCGCCCCCGTCGGCGGCGTGCTCGAGAAGAAGCTCTTCGCCGACGGCGACACGATCCACCCGCAGGAGGTCATCGGCCACATCCGCGCCGGTGCGCCCAAGGGCGGCGGCGACGCCTCCCCGACCCCCGTCCCGGGCGTGGCCGAGGGCGCCGACGGCACCCCGACGCCGGTCACCTCCGACGCGGGCTCCGCGGCGACGATCCCCGACGACCTGAAGATCAGCCCGGTCGCCGCGCGCGTGGCCGAGGTCGAGGGGGTCGACGTCTCCGGCGTCCGCGGCACGGGCCCCCAGGGCCGCATCACCAAGGACGACGTCCTCGACGCGCAGAAGAACGGCGGCCGCTCGTCCGCCGAGGTCAAGCGCACCCCGATCCGCGGCGGCGCCTCCGCGCTGGCGCGCGGGATGGAGGAGTCGCTGACGGTCCCGACCGCCACGTCGTTCCGCACGATCACCATCACGACGCTCGACGGCCGCCGCAAGCAGCTGAAGGCCGCCGGCGAGAAGGTCTCCTTCACGCACCTCATCGGCTACGCGATCGCCCGGGCGGCGACCGAGCAGATGCCGCAGATGGCGCTGACCTACGAGAAGGACGACGAGGGCGGCCCCGTCCTGGTCGACGCGGGGCAGGTCAACCTCGGCATCGCCGTCGACGTCGAGCGGCGCGGCAAGCGCACGCTGATGGTCCCGGTCATCAAGGACGCCGGCCGCCTGAGCTTCCGCGAGTTCCTCGACGCCTTCAACGCGCTGATCGCCAAGGCGCGCGACAACAAGCTCACGGGCGACGACATGCAGGGCGCCAACGTCCAGCTGACCAACCCGGGCGGCATCGGCACCGTCGCCTCGGTCCCGCGCCTGATGTCGGGCAACGGCACGATCGTCGCGACCGGCTCGATCGCGTACCCCGTCGGTCTCGGCGAGATCGGCGAGCTGATCGGGGCGGAGAAGGTCATGTCGATGACCTCGACCTACGACCACCGGATCATCCAGGGCGCCCAGTCCGGCCAGTTCCTGAAGACGGTCGAGGAGTACCTGCAGGGCGACCACGAGTTCTACGAGCAGGCGTTCTCCGACCTCGGCGCCGACCTCGGTCCCGCGATCGAGAAGCCGCAGCCGAAGATCCAGGCCGGCGGCGCCGGTGCCGCGGCCACGGCGGTCGCGCAGGGCGGCGCTCCCTCGATCGAGCTGCTCCAGGCCGTCCAGGCCGCCACGTCGCTGATCCGCGCGATCCGCTCGCACGGCCACCTGCTGGCCAAGCTCGACCCGCTCGAGGCCGTCTCGGACCGCACGCCCGAGGAGATCGCCCGCCAGATCGGCGTCGACCTCGACCGCCTCGGCCTGAGCGAGGACCACCTCAAGCAGATCCCGGCGTCGATCCTGCGCACGTTCGTCGACGGCGAGACGCTCGCCGACGTGCTGCCCGCGCTCCGCGACGTCTACTGCGGCTCGACCGCGTACGAGGTCGAGCACATCTCGGAGAACGAGCAGCGCATCTGGCTGCGCGAGAAGATCGAGTCCGGCGAGTTCCGCAAGCCGCTCTCGCCCGAGAGCAAGAAGAGCCTGCTCGGCCGCCTGATCCAGGTCGACACGTTCGAGCGGTTCATGCAGAAGGCCTACCTCGGCCAGAAGCGCTTCTCGATCGAGGGCCTCGACATCACCGTCCCGGTGATCGACGAGCTGATCCACCTCGCGGGTGCCCGCGCCGGCGCGCAGGAGGTCATCATCGGCATGGCCCACCGCGGCCGCCTCAACGTGCTGGCCCACAACCTCGGCCGGCCGTACGACGCGCTCTTCACGGAGTTCGAGGGCGGCTCCGTCATCGCGGCCGCCAAGACCGTCACGCAGGACCTGCAGGGCGGCACCGGCGACGTCAAGTACCACCACGGCGCCTCCGGCCGCTACGAGCTGCCGGACGGCAAGTCGATCGGCGTGGTGCTCGAGAGCAACCCGTCGCACCTCGAGTTCGTCAACCCGGTCGTCCTCGGTGCCGCCCGCGCGGTGCAGACCGACCGCGGTCAGGCGCACGGTCCGCGCGACGAGGACGTCGCGCTGCCGATCATCATCCACGGCGACGCGGCCTTCCCGGGCCAGGGCGTCGTCGCCGAGTCGCTGAACCTGCAGGCGCTCGAGGGCTACCGCGTCGGCGGCGCGGTCCACCTGATCTGCAACAACCAGGTCGGCTTCACCACCGACCCGACGGACTCCCGCTCGACGAAGTGGTCGTCGGACCTCGCCAAGGGCTTCGACGTGCCGATCATCCACGTCAACGCCGACGACGTCGAGGCGTGCATCAACGCCACGCGCCTGGCCTTCGCCTTCCGCCAGGAGTTCGGGCACGACGTGCTGATCGACCTGATCGGCTACCGCCGCTACGGGCACAACGAGTCCGACGAGCCCGCCTACACGCAGCCCGTGATGGCCGACACGATCAAGAAGCACCCGCGCGTGTCGGAGCTCTACGCGGAGCGCCTGGTCGGCGAGGACGTCCTCACCAAGGACGCCGTCGACAGCCAGCGCCAGTCGGTCAACGACAACCTCACGGAGCTGCACCAGAGCGTCAAGTCCAAGGTCAAGGAGTGGCAGGAGGCCGGCGGCACGATCGACACCTCCGCCACCGGCACGTACCTCATGGACCGCTCGCGGTCCGAGGAGCCCGTCACGAAGGTCTCCAAGGACGAGCTGCTGCAGCTCAACGAGGAGCTCCTCACCGTCCCCGACGGCTTCGAGTGGAACCAGAAGCTGAAGAAGCAGATGGACAAGCGCCGCGACGCGCTGGGCCCCGACGGCGGCATCGAGTGGGCGCACGCCGAGGCGCTGGCCTACGCGTCGCTGGTCAAGGAGGGCGTCCCCGTCCGTCTGACCGGCCAGGACTCCGAGCGCGGCACGTTCTCGCAGCGCCACCTGGTCCTGCACGACGCCCGCGACGGCAAGGGCTACGCGCCGATCCGCAACATCCCCGGCGCCCAGGCGCCGATGGAGCTCTACAACTCGCCGCTGTCCGAGGTCGCGTGCCTCGGCTTCGAGTACGGCTACTCGCAGGAGGCGCCCGAGGCGCTCGTCCTCTGGGAGGCCCAGTTCGGCGACTTCGTCAACGGTGCGCAGGTCATCATCGACCAGTTCATCGTGTCGGGCCTGGCCAAGTGGGGCCAGACCTCGCGCCTGACGATGCTCCTCCCCCACGGCTACGAGGGCGCGGGCCCGGAGCACTCCTCCGGCCGCGTCGAGCGCATGCTCCAGCTCGCCGCCGAGGGCAACATCCGCGTGGCGAACGTCACCACGCCGGCGCAGTACTTCCACCTCCTGCGCCGCCAGGCCCTGATCGAGAAGCCGCGGCCGCTCGTCGTCATGACGCCGAAGTCGCTGCTGCGCCTGCCCCAGGCCCGCAACCGCATGGAGCACCTCTCCGAGACCCGGTTCTTCCCGGTCCTCGGCGAGCCGGGCGTCGACTCCAACGCGGTCACGCGCCTGATCCTCTGCACCGGCAAGGTCTTCTACGACCTGCGCCAGCACGAGATGCGCCAGGACAACGCCCAGGTCGCGATCGGCCGCATCGAGCAGCTCTACCCCTTCCCGGAGCAGGGCCTGCGCGACCTGATCGGCGCGTACCCGAACCTGCGCGAGGTCGTCTGGGTCCAGGAGGAGCCGCGCAACATGGGCGCCCGTGCCTTCATGGCCCCGCGCCTGCAGCAGATCCTCCCCGACCACCTGGCCATCGGCTACGTCGGTCGCCCGGAGCGCGCCTCCCCGTCCGAGGGCTACCCGGCCGCCCACACGATCGAGCAGAACCGGATCGTCAAGACGGCCCTGGACGCCTCGGCGCCCGTGTCGCAGTTCCCGAAGCGGAGCCCCGGCAACCGCTGAGGTGGCGCGTCGGCCGCGGCCGGCGCGCACCAGCAGGACCCGAGCGCCCCGGCCCGAGTGCCGGGGCGTTCTGCGTTGCGGGGGGGGGCGGTGGCGCGGCGGGCGGGCGGGCGGGCGGCAGCGTGGG
>NZ_JAURWA010000088.1 GCF_030655195.1 Patulibacter sp.
ACGGGCCGCGGGGCGACGGGCCGCGGGGCGGCGGGTACCGGGACGCTCGGACCGATGACGCCGGGCCGCGGGACGCCGGGCCGCGGGACGACCGGATCGATGACGCCGGGCCCGACGACGACGGGCCGCGCCGCGACCTGCGAGCGCCCGTGGGCGAGGACGGCCACCAGTGACCGCCCTGGCCGTCCGGCTGTGGCGTCGCGCCAACCGGCCCCCGAAGCCCCGCGACGAACCGGTCAATCCGATGCGCCGGTCGTCCGAGGCCCGGTCGTGGACGGGGTCGCCCCTGTCGATCGCCGCACCCGGCCTGGTCCCGCCGACGACCCTCGCCACGCTCGACGATGCGTCCGGCGTGCTCGTCGTCGGGGCGCTGCTCGCGACGGTCGTCGTCGGTCTGCTGTGGTTCGCCTGGCGTCTGGCGCGCGGGGGCTCGTCGATCTGGCCGGCGCTCGCCGGACTCGCGGCGTGCGGCGTGGGGTACGTCGCCTTCGTGGTGCTCGCCCTGGCCGTCGTGATCGCCGAGTGCCCGCCCACCGCGACGGAGTGCGTCTGATGTCCCCCGACGACGCGGGGACCCCTGCAGTCGAGACGCCCATCGCCGACGCGACGCCCATCGCCGACGCGACGACCACCGCCGACGCGACGTCCCCCGCCGACGCGACGACCACCGACGACGCGACGACCACCGGGGCCGCTGCGTCCGGCCGTCCGGCGTCGGCTCCCCGACCCGCGTCCCGGTCGTCACGTCTCGCCCTGGTCTGGGGCGCGGCGTCGGTGCTGCTCGGGGTGCTCGCCGTCGGGCTCTTCCTCTGGGCGGTGGGCGGCACGGACAGCGGCCTCGCGTGCTCCGCGCCGTTCGACGGATCGGGCGCGGCGTGTCGGCTCTACGACGCCTGGGCGCCGGTGCTCGCGGTCGCCGGCACGTTCGGCGTGGCGTCCGCCTGCGCCGTGGTCGTCGGCCTCGCCACGGGCGGCGCCCCCGGTGCGGACCGTCCCGTCCGCCGCAACTGACGCGGGGAGGTGCCGCCCCACGGCGCGAACCTGCGTCGGCGGACGGTGACCCGGGAGCGATGCAGGAACGTGCCGCCCGACGACACCAACCTGCATCGGTGCGCCGCCCCGCCCCAATCGATGCAGGAACGTGCCGCCCCACGACACCAACCTGCATCGGTGCGCCGCCCCGCCCCAATCGATGAAGGAACGTGCCGCCCCACGACACCAACCCGCATCGGTGCGCCGCCCCGCCCCAATCGATGAAGGAACGTGCCGCCCCACGACACCAACCCGCATCGGTGCGCCGCCCCGCCCCGAACGATGCAGGAACGTGCCGCCCCACGACACCAACCCGCATCGGTCCGCCCCCCCGCCCGCGCCGCCCCGCCCCGCCCACCCCGGAACGACCGCGACCCGGCCGGGGCCGGGTCGCGGGGTCCTTCCGGGTGGGCGCGGGGCCCGTCCGTCAGTCGGCCGGGGCCGGGGCCCGGCCGCCGGACGGGCGGACGTGGTGCGACGGGCCGGGATCGAAGCCCTCGAGCGGCTCGCCCTGGGGGTCGACGTTCTGCACGAGGTGCCCCTCGAGGGAGACGTTCGGCAGGATCCGGTCGAGCCACTTCGGCAGCCACCAGGCCTTGTCGCCGAGCAGCAGGACGACCGCGGGGGCGACGAGCAGCCGGACGACGAGGACGTCCACCAGGATCGCCACGCCGAGGCCGACGCCGAACATCTTGGCGATGACGTCGTCGGTGGTCGCGAAGGCCGAGAAGACGGCCGCCATGACGAGGCCGGCGACGAGGATCACCTTCCCGATCCGCGACATGCCGAGGACGACGCTCTGCCGCGGTCCTGCGCCCTCCTGGTACGCCTCGTGGATCCGGGAGAGCAGGAAGACGTTGTAGTCCATGCTCAGTCCGAAGAGGATCGCGAACAGCATCACCGGGATGAACGAGACGATCGGCACCCCGGAGTCGACCCCGATCAGGCTCGACCCGACCCCCTGCTGGAAGACCGCGACGACCACGCCGTAGGCGGCACCGACGGACAGCAGGTTGAAGACGGCCGAGACCAGCGGGATCCAGAGCGATCGGAACGCCGCGATCAGCAGCAGCACCGAGAGACCGATGACGACCGCGATGAAGACCGGCAGGCGACCCGCGACCTTGTCCGAGAAGTCCTCGAACCCGGCGGTCTGCCCGCCGACGTAGACCTGCAGGTCGGTGCCCTTCGTGGCCTGCGGCAGCACGTCGTCGCGCAGGCTCGCCAGGAGCTCGCTGGTCTTCTCGTCCTGCGGTGCGGTCTTCGGCACGGCGCCGATGGTCGCCATCTCGCCGTCGGGGCTGACGACCGCGGGGGTCGTCGTGGCGACGCCCGGCGTGGCGGCGACGGCCTTCTGGATCGACGCGAGCTGCGTCTTGAGCTGCGGGTCGTCCTTCTTCTCGATGTCGACGGCCAGCAGGAACGGACCGTTGGAGCCGGGGCCGAACGCCTTGCTCTGCAGGTCGTAGGCGACGCGCTGGGTCTTCGACGTCGGCTGGTTGCCGTCGTCGGGCTGGCCCAGGCGCATCTGCGTCAGCGGCGCGGCGAAGATCAGCAGCACGACGACGCCGATGCCGATCGAGAGCCAGGGACGCTGCGTGACGCGCTCGCCCCACTTCGCGAACGCCGGCGAGGGGCGGACGTGCTCGATCCTCTTGGGCCGGAGCTTCTTGCCGAACGCGCCGATCATGCCCGGGATCACGAGGAGCGCCGAGAGGACGACGGCGAACACGCCGATCGCCGCACCCAGGCCGAGCTTGCCGATCAGCGGGATGCCGATCACGGCCAGGCCGGCGATCGCGACCATCACGATCAGGCCGGCGGCGACGACCGAGGAGCCCGACGTGGCGGCGGCCTTCGCGGCCGCGTCGCGCGTGCTGTCGCCGGCGGCGACCTGCTCGCGGTAGCGGCCGATGATCAGCAGGGCGTAGTCGATGCCGGCGCCCAGGCCGAGCATGACGGCGATCTGCGTGGCGAAGTCCGGCAGGCCCAGCGGCTTGGCGAGCACCGCCAGCAGGATCTGGCCGACCATCACGCCGATGAGCGCACCCAGGAGCGTGGCGCCCATCGCCGCGAAGGACCGGAAGAGGACCGTCAGGAGGACGATCGCGATGAGGATGCCGACGAGCTCGCCCACGGGGACGCTCTGCTCGGCGGCCAGGTCGACGGGCACGCCGCGCATCGCGACCTCCACGGTCGACGACTTCGCGGTGTCGGCGGCCTTCTCGAGCGCCTCGCCGTCGGCCTTCTCGAGGTCCGTCTGCTGGACGGCGTACTGGACCTTCGCCTGGGCGATCGTCCCGTCCTTCGTGATCGAGCCGCCCTTCGCGAACGGCGAGGCGACGCTCTTGACGCTCTCGAGGCCCTGGATGCGCTTCAGCGCCGCCTCGATCGAGCTGCGGTTCTGCGCGTCGGTGAGCTTGCCGCTCTTCGCCTGGAAGACGACGTCGGCGTCCGCCCCGGCGAGCTCGGGCTGGTGCGCCTCGAACAGGTCGAGCGCCTTCTGCGTCTCGGTGCCGGGGATCTTGAAGTCGTCCGCGGCGGGGCCGCCGGCGGTGCCGGCGATGATGCCGAGGACCACGACGGTGGCGAGCGCGAACGCCAGCGTGCGCTTCCAATGGTGGGTGAGCGCGCGGGCGATGCGCGCCAACAGGTCGGACATGGTGCTCCTGAAACGGTCGGACGAGGCGCCGGGGGGACGGTCGCGCGACGCAAGATAGCACCGTCACTGGAACTTTGCAGGTCTTGCAGAAATGCGGACCGTGCGAACTTGCGACACCTGCAGCATGACGGGCCCTCGCGCGGTACTGTCACGACATGGTGAACAGCGCCCCGAGCGGTGTCGGCGTCCCGGCCGAGCCCGGGTTGCGCGAGCGCAAGAAGCAGCGCACGCGCGAGACGATCGCCCGTGCCGCGCTCGAGCTCTTCGACCGCGACGGCTTCCACGAGACGACGATCCCGGCGATCGCCGCCGCGGCCGACGTGTCGCCACGGACGGTGTCGGCGTACTTCCCCGCCAAGGAGGACCTGGTCTTCCCGGACCAGCAGGACTCGTTCGCGCGGCTGGCCGAGCGCCTGGGGGCCCGCGCGGACGGCGAGACGACGGCCGACGCGCTGCGTGCCTGGATCGGCACGGAGCTGCCGCGGTGGAAGGAGCGCGACGACGAGCTGCAGGTGCAGCGGCGCGTCGTGGCCTCCGACGACGGGCTCAAGGCGGTCGAGCAGGGCTTCCGCGCGCACGGCGAGGAGCTGATCGCCACGGCGATCGCCGAGGACCTCGGGGCCTCGCCCGACGCCCTCGAGCCCCGGATGGCCGCCGCCGCGACGTTCGCGATCTTCGGCATCGTCGGCGACGAGCACGACGGCAAGGAGCAGCTCGCCGGCGCCTACTGCGAGGGCGAGCCGGTCGTCCTGCAGCTGCTGGACCGCGCGCTGCGCTTCGTCGACGCCGGGATCCGCTCCCTGCGCGACGACGCGCCCGCGCCGGTCTGACCGGACCGCGTCCGCCCGGCGGCGCCGGTCCCGCTCCGGGGTCGCGCTAGGCGGGGACCGGCGCGTCGACGCCCGCCAGCCCGGCGCAGGTCTCCCAGATCTTCTTCCGGTCGGCCTCGGCCTCGCGGGTGAACGGGGCGTAGTGCGTCGGGCGCCGACGCCGGTCCTGCCAGAACTCGCCCGTGGTCGAGAGCGGCTCCGTCGCCGCCGCGAGCCAGACGATCGTGTCGGCACCCTCGGCGGGGGAGCGCAGGACGCGCCGGGTCAGCTTCTGGAAGCCCGGCAGCGAGTCCTGGACGCCGGGCGTGTCCGCCCAGCCGGGGTGCATCGTGTGGACGACCACCCCGGTGCCGCGCAGGCGCTGCGCCCACAGCTCGCCGAGCACGACCTGGGCGCGCTTGTTGCGGGCGTAGACGGACACCGGCGAGTACGAGCGGTGTGCGTGCTGCGGGTCGTCGGCGTCGAGCTTCTGGCCGTACATCCCGCCGGAGGAGACGGTGATGACGCGGGAGGGGGCGTCCGCCTTCAGGCGCTCCTCGAGCAGCGCCGTCAGCAGGAACGGCCCGAGGACGTTCGTGGCGAACGCGAGCTCGAAGCCCTCGTCGGTGACCGTGCGCTCGGGCGGCATGGCGCCGGCGTTGTGGACGAGGACGTCGACGTGCTCGTCCTGCTCCTCGAGCGTCGAGACGGCCTCGCGGATCGACGCCAGGGACGAGATGTCGCAGCGGACGATCGCGACGTCGGCCGTCTTCGTGCCGTCGGCGTCCTGCACTGCCCGCTGGATGCGGGCCTGCGTAGCGGCGGCCTTGTCGGGGTTGCGGGCCAGCAGGATCACGCGGGCACCGAGGACGGCGAGGTCCGAGGCGGCGGCCTCGCCGATGCCCGAGGTCGGGCCCGTGACCAGCACGGTGCGGCCGTCCAGCCGCGGCAGCTCGGACGGCCAGGTCGGCAGGCGGCGGCGGACCGCCAGGCCCAGGCGCGTGTACCCCGGGGCGATCGTGCGGTCCAGCAGGGTGTCCAGGGGTCCGGCGAGGCGGGTCATCGTGCTCTGCGAGTACCCGTTCGGTCGGCGGCCCGCACGGTGGGCCGGCCGTCGAGCGCCGCCGCGGCGACGGCGGGGCTGACGCCGACCTTCGCCGCGAGCGCCTCGGCGTAGGCCGCCCGCTCGGCGACCAGCTGCGCCGAGGTGCGCACCGGGGGACGGGCGCCGACCACGTCCCCTGCCCGGCGCTCGGCGCGCAGCTCACGCAGGACGACGCCCAGCCGGTCCTCGGTGACGCCGAGCGCGCCGGCGAGATCCGTCGCCCGGCGGTGCTGCGCGTTCGCGTGGTCCGACGGGGCCGAGCTCAGGGCGGGGCGGCCGCCGCGCTCGACGGTCTCGGCGTCGGCGTCGGCCGCGGCCGTGGCGACGAACGAGCCGCCGGCGAGGGTGGTGAGCGCGGCGAGGAGCGCGGTGATCCTGCGGTGGACGGGCATGGGTGCTCCCGGGGTCGGTCCGCCGCACGCCGGGGGACGCGGGCCGCTCGGACGCTAGGCCCCGTCGGTGAGCGGGCCCTGAGCCTGCGGTAAGAACCGCGTTTCACGGGCGCAGAGGCGCGCTTCAGCGTTGGCGCCGAGGCGCTCGCCCGCCGCCCGCCCGCCGTCGCGCCGGCCCGGCGCCCCTCCGGCGCCGGCTCAGCGCAGGGTCCGCACCCGCCGGAGGGTCCTCGACGACGGCATGCCGGGCGACGTCGCCCTCGCGGTGACGCGGTAGCGCCCGAGGGCGAGCCGGACGGTGCGGCGCACGGTCCCGGGCCTCGTCGCGCGGAGCACGGGTCGCCGGACGGTGCGCCACACCGACCGGCGGACGACCTTCGGGCCCGAGCGGACCCGGCGGACGACGCGGCGGGCGATCGTCACGCGGAGGGTCGCGGCGGCCGACGAGCGCACCGAGACGCGACGCCGGGTCAGCGAGAGGCGCGAGACGCGCAGGCGCGTCGGACGGGCCCCCGGGGCCGGCGCCGCGGCCCGCACGAGCGGTGCCTGGTCGGCGTCGGGGACGACCGGCAGCTGCAGCGGCGAGGGATCGGACGGGTCGATCTTCACGCTCAGCGGCGTCGGGACGAGGTTCCCCCGGTGCGCGAGGTCGCCGCCGGCGACGACCAGGCGCAGGCGGTGGCCCTTCGCGAAGCGGTGGACGACGCCCGGCAGGCCGACGGTGGTCGCCCGCCCGTCGGCCGGGACCCGCACGGAGGCGATCTGCTCGCCCGGCAGGAACGCGGAGCCGTCGGGGGCGACGTCCTCGAGCCGCACGTAGGCGAACGCCCGCCCCAGGTCGCCGAGCACGGCGTCGGTCACCCCCGACAGGCCCGGGGTGATCCGCAGGCGGACGCTCGGCAGGCCGACGACGTCGGTGTCGGCTGCCAGCGGTGCGGAGACGAACGACGTCGACGTGCCGGGCAGGTCGACCGGCTGGTAGCCGAGCTGGCTGAGCGCGAACGTCGTGTAGCCCGTCGGCAGGCCCGCGGCGGTGGTGCCGAACGCGGGCGTGCCCGCCTGCACGGCGCCTCCGGAGGGCTGCAGGGTGCCGTCGCCCGAGAGCTCCAGGCGGGTCGGGGTCCCGGCCGGCGGGAACGACGCGGAGCGGGCGTAGGCCCCGGTCTGGTCGCCGTCTCGGTGGGCCCACGCGCGGTAGTAGGAGAAGTCCAGCGACGGGACCTTCGGGTCGTCCTTCAGCCAGTGCGCGAACCAGTCCTGCCACGCGTCGGTGACCGGCGCGCCGGTGCGGAGCGTCTGGTCGCCCTCCCCGGCGACCTTGCCGCCGGAGTGGCCCTCGTTGCGCCACATGAGCTTGACCGGGGTGCCCTGCGCCTTCAGCGCGTCGTAGGTCGCGACGGACTCCCGCAGGTTGAACAACGAGTCCTGCTGGCCCTGCACGAGCAGCGTCGGGACGCGGATCCTCCCCACGTAGTCCGCGACGGAGGAGCGGCGCAGCATGGCCGCGAGGCCCGCGGTGGGGTAGCCCTCGACGACCGTCGTGGCGGCGGCGGCGCACAGCTCGGTCGGGAAGCCGGGGCAGAGCAGCGTCCGCTGGCCGGGGTCGACCGACAGGCCCTGCGCGCCGTCGGCCAGGCCCAGCGCGAAGAAGCCGACGCTCCACAGCGTCTTGAGCGAGCCGACCGCACCGGACTGCACGCCGCTGGTCAGCCCCGCGTCGTTGGGGGCCAGCGAGTAGCGCAGGTCGTTCCAGGTGATGACCGGGATCAGCGCGTCGATGCGCGGGTCCACGCCGGCGGCCGCGAACTGGACCTGGCCGCCGTAGGAGCCGCCGACCATGCCGACGCGCGGGTCGGCGGCGCGCGTGGTCCCGTCGTGGGCGGTCGCGTCACGGCGGACGACGTCGACGGGCGCCGACGCACCGGGGACCTTCGCTCCGCCGAGGTAGGAGACCAGCGCGCTCGCGGCCTGCCCGTCGTGCTCGGGGTCGTCCAGCGTGATCTTGCAGCCCGACCCGCCCCAGCCCAGACCGGAGTAGTTCAGGACGACGTAGCCCTTGCGGGCGAAGCCGATGGCGTTGACGCGCTGGGTCGAGACGTCGCCCCCGAAGCCGTTGGTGGTGAGGATCGCCGGGGCGGGCGCGGACGCGGAGGCGCCGGCGGGCCGGTAGATCTCGGCCTCGATCCGACAGGTCTGCGGCACCGCGTCGCCGACCCGGACCTCGAAGGTCAGCGGTCGGACGCTGTAGCCGTCGGCCGTCGTCGTGGCGCCCTCGACGACGCTCGCGGGCACGGGCAGGTCCGCGGCCGAGGCGGTGCCGGCGGGCGCGAGGAGCAGCGCGCAGGCCGTCGCGAGCAGCGCCGGGGTGCGGCGGCCCCGGGTCCGGGCGGCTGGGCGGGATGGGCGGGATGGGCGGGAGCGTGCCGGCACGGGAGTCCTCCGGGAGATGACCGGGCGTACGGATCGCCGCACGCTCGGGCGAGGAACCTACCCGCGAGTAGCTCCCGTGTGGACATTTCTGCCCGAGGTGTCCCGCCCGGCGTCCGGGCGGCGGTCCTCAGTCCTCGGTGCGGCGGGCCGGCGGCTCGTCCTGCGCGGCGCTCGCCTCGACGCGGAGGCGGCGCGCCTGCGGCTCGTCGTCGTCGGCCTCCATCGACGCCTTGAACCCCTTCAGGCCCTCGCCGATCGACTTCCCGACCTCGGGCAGGCGCTTGGGTCCGAGGACCAGGAGCGCGATGACGAGCAGGACGACGACGTGTGTGGGCTGCAGCAGTCCGGATCCCATGGGTGCCTCCGAGAGGTCGTGCGCCGACGTGGTGCGGCGCGGGGCGCCGGTGCGGCGCTCCTGCCTCTGGAACGCGGTCGACCGGCCACCGGACGCGGTCCGGCGGCAAGCTGGCGCACCACCGCCCGGAGGCGGTGCCGGGGCGACCCGTTCGAGCGCGGCGGCGCCAGGACGGTCCGGTCGAGCGCGCCGGCGGCCGGCGCCGCGGCGGGTCAGGGCGGC
>NZ_JAURWA010000089.1 GCF_030655195.1 Patulibacter sp.
CCGCGGCGGCGATCGCCGGGCCGCCGATGCCGCCCGAGCCCGCGCCCGCCGGCACGCCCACCGACGACCGGCGTCCCGCGTGCGCGTAGGTCTCGCGACGATCCAGCGCGGGCGGCTCGACCACGTCGAGCGGCAGGTCGCCGGCGTCGCCGACGGGTCGCTGCGGCCCGACGCCTACGTCGTCCTGTCGATGGATCCGGCCGGGGCCACCGCGGTGGACGAGCGCGTGGCCGCCGCCGTCGACGGCCCGGCCGACGCCCCGCGGGTGCTGCGGCTGCCCGTCGCGGACGGTGCACCGCTCCCCCTCGCCGAGGCCCGCAACACCGCGATCCGGGCGCTGGGCGACGTCGACCTCGCCGTCCTGCTCGACGTCGACTGCATCCCGGGACCCGAGCTGCTCGCACGCTACGCCGAGGCGGCGGCCGAGCGGGACGGGTTGCTCGCCGGCCCCGTCGGGCACCTGCCCGCCGGTCGACCGACCGGAGTGCGACTCGACGCGGACGACCGGCGCGCCGCCGACGTCCGGGGCGCGCGGCCGGTCCCCGGCGACGGGGAGCTCCTCGCCGAGCCCCGGCACGAGCTCTTCTGGTCGCTCTCCTTCGCCGTCTCCCCGGAGACCCACGCGCGGATCGGCGGCTTCGACGAGGGCTACACGGGCTACGGCGGCGAGGACACCGACTACGCGTTCCGGGCCCGTCGGTCCGGCGTCCCGCTGACCTGGGTCGGGGGCGCGTGGGCCTTCCACCAGCACCACACCGTCTCGAGCCCGCCGCGCGAGCATCTCCGCGACATCGTCCACAACGCCCGCCGCTTCCGCGAGGTCTGGGGCCGCTGGCCGATGGAGGGCTGGCTCGCCGCCTTCGCGGCCGAGGACCTGGTCGCGTGGTCCCCGGAGGGCGACCGGCTCGAGCTGCTCGGCGCGGGCTGAGTCGCGCTCAGCCCGCCGGGTCCCGGTCCTGGCGCCGATCCGTCAGGGGCGCACGCCGCCCGGGCAGCTCCCGGGCCAGGGCCGAGAAGCGCATCCCGGTCTCGACGACCTTCTGCAGCCCGAGCTGCGGGACGGCCAGGGGCAGCTGCCACGCGGGCGCCACGACGGCGCCCTGGCGGTGCTCGATCGCCCGGACCACGCGGCTCGCGGCGTCCTCGGCCGTCAGCGAGCCGGTCAGCGCCCCCGGGGTCCGCTCGAACGTCCGTCGCAGCCGGTCGTCCTCCCCCACCATCGTCGACATCTCGGTGTCGACCATCCCGAGGTAGAGCACGCCCGCCGACGTGCGGCGATGCATGAGCTCCATCCGCAGCTGGGCGACGACCTCGCCGACCGCGGCCTTCGTGGCCGGGTAGATCCCCGCCAGCGGCGTCGGCACGATGCCGGCGATCGAGGCGACGGCGAGCAGGTGCCCGTCGGCCGCGTCGACGTGCGGGAGCGCGGCCTGCAGCGTCCAGAGGGTGCCGTAGAGGTTGGTGTCGATGACCGTCCGGACGTCCTTCTCGTCCTGCTCCGCGATGGTGCCCGTCAACACGACGCCGGCGCCGGCGATCGCGGCGACCAGCCCGCCGAAGCGCTCCGCCGCCGCGTCGGTGGCCTCGACGACCTGACCGCGATCCGTCACGTCGGCGGGGAACGCGACCGCGTCCTCGGAGTCGAGCTCCGCGACGAGGTCGTCGAGCCGCTCGCTCGGGCGGCTGACGAGCGCGACCTTGGCACCGCGGTCGAGCAGCTGGCGGGCGACCACGCTGCCGATGCCGCCGGTGGCCCCGGACAGCAGGACGCCGCGGCCGCGCAGGTCCAGGCGACTCATGCCGGCGTCTCCGTCGCGCGCTCGCCGACGGGTTCGGAGCGCTCCGTCAGCGCGGCGCCGGCGGCGCCGCCGGGGAGCTCGTCGCGCAGGGCGGTGCGCCCCATGAACCACTCCGCCGTCGCCCGGGTGATCGTCTGCGGCCACACGGTGGGCGCCATCCAGCGCGGTGCGGTCAGCACGCGGCGGCGGTGCTCGAGCGCCCGGACGATCCGCTTGGCGACGGTCTCCGCCGTGAGCGCGCGCGTCAGGAGGGCGGAGGAGTGCTGCATCGCCCGCCCCGCCCGCGGGTCGGACTGGACGTCGCGGTTCATCTGCGTGTCGACGGCGCTGAGGTAGACGACCCCGGCCGAGGTCGGGCGGTTCATCGCCTCGGTCCGGACGGTCGCGACGATGCTGTCGACGGCGGCCTTCGTCGCCGGGTACACCCCCGACAGCGGGATCGGCGCGATCCCGGCGATCGACGACAGCGCGAGCGCGTGCCCGCCCTGCCGGTCGATGTGCGGCATGACGGCCTGGAACGTCCAGAGCGTGCCGTAGAAGTTCACGTCGATGACCTGGCGGGCGTCCGCCTCGGTCTGGGCGACCAGGGTCTCCGGCCGGACCAGTCCCGCGCCGATCACCGCGCCGACGAGGCCGTCGGTCTGCTCGCACGCCGCGTCGACGGCCTCGACCACCTGCGCGCGGTCGCGCACGTCCGCGGGGGCCGCCACCGCGACGGCGCCGAGCTCGGACGCGATCCGGTCCAGGCGCTCGCCCGGGAGATCGAGGAGGACGGGTCGCGCCCCGGCCCGGACCAGGCGGCGGGCCACGGCTGCCCCGATCCCGCCCGCGGCGCCGGTGACGAGGACGCCTCGTCCCTCAAGAGTCAGTCGCGACATGCTCGTCGTCTACCCCGTCGCGGTCGGCGTACCCGGCCGGCGGGCCCGCCCGGGCCGCCGGTCAGTCGGCGGCGACGGGGGCCGTCCGCAGCGACGAGCGTCCGGACGCCCACGCGTCGACGATCGCCGAGGCGAAGCGCTCCTCCACCGCGGCGAGGGCGGCCGCCCCGAACAGGGCGTCGCAGCCCAGCTCGACGTCCTGGTGCGCCAGTCCGCCCGCCAGGTCGACCGCGGCGATGCTCTCGTGGACGGCGTCGGCCTCGACGTGCTCGTCGAAGAACTCCGTGGCGCGGGTGCTGTCGTGGCCCAGGCGGCGCAGCCCCGCGGCGTAGCGGCGGCTGGGGACCGACGAGGTCATCTCGGTCAGCGCGAGGTGCCCGGCGCACGCGGCGCGCAGTCGACGGTGGAGGCCGAACAGGGAGGCCAGGTTGACCGTCGCGAGCGTCGTGGCGGGGAGCACGTCGAGGTACGCGCCGTAGCGGGGGTCGAGGTCCAGCTCGTCCATCGTCGCCGCGAACAGGTCGGCGTGGATGCGGTCGGGCTTGCCCGCGCCGTACTCGTCGACCTGGATCTCGACCATCGCCGACTTCGGCCGGCCCCACAGCCGCGGCAGCGCGAAGGAGTGCGGGTCGGCCTCCTTCAGCTGGTAGGCCGAGCGGTGGATCAGCAGCTCGCGCACCTGCTCGAGTCCGGCCTCCTTCTCGACCATGCCGGAGAGCGACGGACCGTCGTCGGCGTGGACGATCTCGCGCAGCGCGTCGTCCACCCGATCGGGGTCGACCCGGTCCGGACGCGGGGCGATCCGGCGGACCTCGGCCTCGAACGCGCGCTCGAGGCGGCCGCGGAACGCCAGCAGCGCCGGGTCCCACTCCCAGGCGTCGTCGACGCCGGGCAGCCCGCGGTAGTGCAGCTCGTAGCAGAGGTAGAGCGCGAGCTGCAGGTCCTCGTCGGTCAGCGTCGCGGCGGGCACGTCGACGTCGGCGGCGATCGAGGCGACGCTGCCCGGGTCGCCCTCGAGCGCGTGCAGGAGGCCCTCCGTCAGCGGGCCCCGGGCCGTCGGCAGTCCGATGGTGCTCATCGCCGGTCCGTACCCGAACCGCCCGGTCCCACGCGTCCGCCGCCCGGTCCCGACGCGGGAGCACGGGGTCCGGATGCCGCGCGGGACTTGGGGTAGACGGCCGGGCGTCCTTCCCGACCGGACGCCTTCACCGTGCTCGACGACGCTCTCCTCTCGCCCGCCCACCCCACCGCCGCTCGCCCGCCCGTCGAGCACCCGCCGATGGAGGCCGGACCCATCCGCGTCCGGACGCTCCCCGGCGTCTACGGCCCCCAGACCGACTCGTGGCTCCTCGCGCAGGCCCTGGGCCGCGAGGACCTCGTGGGGGCCCGGGTCCTCGACCTGTGCACCGGCTCCGGCCTGCTCGCCGTCACCGCGGCCCGGGCCGGGGCGGCCGACGTCTCGGCGGTCGACGTGTCCCGTCGGGCGGTCCTCACCGCCCGGATGAACCTGCGACGCAACGGCGTCCGCGGTGCCGTCGTCCGCGGCGACCTCGCCCGCGCGGTGCCCGACGGCGACTTCGACGTCATCGTCAGCAACCCCCCGTACGTGCCCGCGGTGCAGGACGCCCTCCCGACGCGCGGCCAGGCCCGCGCCTGGGACGCCGGCCGCGACGGTCGCACGATCGTCGACCGGATCTGCACCGAGGCCCCGGCCCGGCTCGCCCCGGGTGGCCGGCTGCTCCTGGTCCACAGCCACGTCTGCGGCGCGGAGCGCACGGTCGAGCTGCTCGAGGAGCAGGGCCTCGACGCGGAGGTCCTCATGCGCCGGGAGCTCGCGTTCGGCCCGGTGATGCTCGAGCGGGCCCGCTTCCTCGAGGACGCCGGGTTCGTCGGCGTCGACGAGCGCCGCGAGGAGCTGGTGGTCGTCCGCGCGGTGCGGCCGGGCCCGCCGCGCGCCGGTGGACGGCGGGTCGCATGAGCGGCTCGGGCGACGAGCCGGAGGTCCGGATCGTCCCGTACCGCGACGGTCCGCTCCTCGTGCGCGGTCCGGTCACGATCTGCGACCAGGAGGGCAACGAGATCGACGCGGGGCGCTCGCCCGTCGCCCTCTGCCGCTGCGGGCGGTCGCGCATCCGGCCGTTCTGCGACGGCACCCACACGACGACGCGCTTCCGCGCCCCCAGCGGACGCGAGTCGCGCTGACGCGACCGACCGCGGCCGGCCCGGGACCCGGGCCGGCCGCGAGGGATCAGGCCGGCGGCTGGTAGAGCTGCAGGTCGTTGCCCTCGGAGTCCTTGAAGGGCGCGATCTTGCCCCACGGGTGCTCGGAGAGCCCGTCGACGAACGTCACGCCGTCGGCCTGCAGGGCCTCGACCGCGGACTCGATGTCGCCGTCGACGCCGAAGGCGATGACCGCGCCGCCGTCGCCGGACGGGGACTCGGAGGAGTTCAGCCCGATCCGCTGATCACCGGCGGTGACCTCGGACCAGTCGCCGTCGTGCTCGAGGACCTCCAGGCCCAGGGTGTCGCGATAGAAGGCGACGGCCCGGTCCATGTCGGTCACGGGGAGCCAGATCGCGTCGATCTGCTTGATCTTCGAAGCCATGGTGGTCTCCTCTACGCCTTGTCGGCGTCGTCGCCCGTCTCGGTGCCCGCGGTGCCGTTCTTCACGACGTCGCGCGCCTGCGTGCCCTCGTCGCTGCCCTCGGGCGACGCGTTCGGGCCGGAGTTGGGGTGGGCCTCGCCCGTGTCGGGATCGATGATCCCGGTGGTCGGCTCGTCCTGCTTCTCGTCCGTCATCTGTGCTCCTCGCTGGGGCGCCGCAGGGGTGCGGCGCCTGCGCGGTCGCTACCCGGGGCCCCGCTCCGGGATGCGGCCCCGGGGCACGATCGGCCACCGGGTCGGCAGGCGGGGTGCAGCGTCAGTCGCGGGCGGTAGCGCCACGGACGTCGCGCACGAGGTCCTCGGCGCGGCGGATCTCAGCCGGGTCGGCGCGGAGCCGCGTGGCGTCCGGGGTCGCGGGAGCGGCCGTCGGCGCCCCGTCGCGATCGCGGACCGGGACGACCCGGGGGTCGGGGAACTCGTGGCGGGCGATCCGCCGGACCAGCGCGTCCTGATCTTCCATGCTCTTCCTCCGTCGTGACGGTCCCGCTCGTCGGGGACCCCCGGTCTCTGCCCGGCGGACCGGCCGACCATGCGCCGGCGGGCCGCGGCGGGCGTCAGTCGGCGTCCCGCGGGGCCAGCGCGCGGACGGCGGGCCCCTCGAGGACGCTGCCGTCGCGGGCGTCGAACCGGGACCCGTGGCACGGGCAGTCCCAGCTCTGCTCGGCGTCGTTGAAGTGGACCTCGCAGCCGAGGTGGGTGCAGAGCGGCGAGTGCGCGTGGACCACGCCCTCGTCGTCGCGGAACGCGGCCGTGCGGCGGCCGCCGTGGCGGACGATCCGTCCCTCGCCCGGCGCCAGGCCGTCGGTCCCCTTCCGGCTCGCCGGGCGCAGCCGGTCGCCGATCAGGAACGCCGGGGTCTCGGCGTTCCAGAGCGCGAGCCGTGCCGCGCCGCGGGGCTTGAGCTGGCCCAGGCGCGAGGGGTCCCAGAGCTCGCGGTGCTCGTCGTCGCGGCCGGCGATCCGGTCGCACAGGGCGTGCGCCGCCGCCGTGCCGGCCGAGAGGCCCCACTTGCCGAAGCCCGTCGCGGTCCACAGTCGGCTGCTGCCGGGCCGCAGCGGCCCGACGTACGGCGCGCGGTCGGACGTCTGCGGGTCCTGCGAGGACCACCGGTACAGGGCCTCGCCGGTCCCGAGGTGCTCGCGGGCCCACGCCTCCAGGCGGGCGTAGCGCTCCGCCGTGTCGGACACCTTGCCCGAGCCGTGTCCCTCGCCGCCGACGACGACGACGTCCTCGCCCTCGGGGCCGGCCGCGGTGCGGATCGACCGCGACGGGGACGCGACGTCGTAGAAGCTGCCCAGCGGCAGCGCACGGTCGGTGCGGGCGGCGATCGCGTAGGACCGGTCGGCCTGCAGCCGGGCGAAGTACAGGCCCCGGTCGAGGATCGGGACGTGCGTGGCGACGACGACGTGGTCCGCCTCGACGGTGGTGCCGTCCTCCGTGCTGACCCGGCACGGGTCGGACTCGCGGACGCCGACGACGCGGACGCCCTCGACGATCGTGGCCCCGGCGTGCTCGGCGAGGTCCGCGAGGGCGAGGCAGTAGTTCGCGCCGTGCAGCTCGCCGCCGCCGTCGACCCGGACCCCGGCGACCAGGTCGGTCGGCGCCGGGACGGCCCGGACCTCGTGCGCCGGCAGGCCCGCGTCGATCGTCGCGCGCGCCTCGTCCTCCAGTTGCGCCTGCTGCGACGGGTCGCTCGTGTAGGTGAACGCGGGCCGGTCCCGCCAGTCGCAGGCGATCTCCTCGGTCTGCACCAGGTCGCGGATCCAGCCCACCGCCCGCTGGTTGGCGTCGGCGTACATTCGCGTGCGCTCGCGACCGATGTCGCGCTGGAGCAGCGAGTAGCGCAGGCCGTGCGCGGCGGTGACCTTCCCCGTCGTGGACCCGGTCACGCCGGAGCCCACGCGCCGGGCCTCGAGCACGAGCACCCGGCGGCCCTCTCGGGCGAGGGCCAGGGCGGCGGTCAGGCCGACGATGCCGGCACCGACGACCACGGCGTCGTGGCGCCCGCCCCCGACGAGGCCGCCGGTGCGGGGCGTGGAGCGATGGGCGGTCGCGTTCCAGAGAGAGGTCGTCGCAGGGTTCGTCACGGTGCCGTCCGGGTCGGGAGCCCGATCGCTACCCGGCAACGTGGCGGGCAACCGTCGCCGCACCGCGCCCGGTGCGACCTCAGGGGCCCGGCGGCGGCACGGGTCCGGGGTCCGTGTCCGCACCGCGCCGCCCCCGCCCGAGCCGCACCTCGGCGGCCGTGCGGGTGCTCAGCCCGCGGTGCACCGCCAGCAGCCGGAGGCCGACGGTGACGACCATCGACAGCACGATCGCGACGGCGACGCCGGCCGACAGGCGGTCCGCGGCGACGTAGACGGCGCTCCCGGCGGCCGCGGCGAGGCCGTAGATCGGGCCCGGTCCGAAGATGTAGGGCCGCTGGCCGCTCAGCACGTCGCAGGCCACACCGCCGGCCGTCGCGGCGAGCACGCCGACCGCCGCTGCAGCGACGGGCCCGAGACCGGCGTCGAGCGCCTTCGAGGCCCCGACGATCGCGAACAGCCCCAGCGCGAACGCGTCGAAGAGGTCCAGCAGGTCGTCGATCCGGGCGGTGTGCGGGTGCAGCACGAGCATCGCCACCCCGACCCCGAGCGCCACCGGCAGGTAGGTGCTGCTCGTCAGCGCCACCGGGACCTGGTTCAGCAGGACGTCGCGGAGGACCCCGCCGCCGAGCCCGCTGGTCACGGCGAGCCCGACCGTCCCGGTGACGTCGAGGTCGCGGCGGACGGCGATCAGCGCGCCGAAGACGGCGCCGACGGCGACCGCGGCGAGGTCGAGACCGAGCGGGACGGCGACGGACGAGGCGACGAGGGACGGGATCACGGGGTGCGGGAGGTCGGGGACGGGGGTCGCACCGGTCCGTCGGCGCAGGCACGAGCGTCGCAGACCCCGCTGCGGAACCGCTGCCGGGCGGGCACGCCCGCGGGCGAGCGGGTATCCATACGGGCGTGCCCGCCACACCGCGCCAGCCCACCGCACGTCCACGATCCCGGCGCCGGCCGGACCGGCGCGCCGTCGGAGCACGGTCCTGACCTCGCGCTCGCCCGTCGACGCGCACCCCGAGGCGCGCCGGTCGAGCCCCGTCGATCCGTACCTCGAGGCCGTCGTCCCGGTCCTGCGCGGCGTGGTGCACGTGCACGCCGCCTGGCTCGCGCTCCTCGCCACCGTCGTGCTCGTCGCGGTCGCCCCCGACGCGACCGCCCGGCTCTGCGCCGTCCTCTACGGCGCGGCGCTCACCGGCATGTTCGCGGTCAGCGGCCTGCTGCACCGCGGCCGGTGGACCCCGGAGGTCCGTCGGGCGCTGCGCCGCCTGGACCACAGCCTGATCCACGTGTTCGTGGCGGCCTGCAGCACGACGATCGCGCTGCTGGTCCTCGAGCCGCCGCTGCGCGACGTCGTGCTCGGGCTGTCCTGGGCGGGGGCGGTCGCCGGGATCGTCCTCAGCGTCGCGTGGATCTCGGCGCCCCGGCAGCTCACCTCGTCGGTCTACGTGCTCGTCGCCGCGTCCGCGCTCCTCGGGACGGGGCAGCTCGTCCGGTCCCTCGAGACGCTGCCGACGGTCCTGCTGGCGCTCGGGGTGCTCCTCTACGCCGCGGGGGCCGTGGTCTACGCCACCCGCCGCCCGGACCCGGCCCCGCTGCTCTTCGGCTACCACGAGGTCTTCCACGTCCTCGTCGTCGCCGCGGCCACCGTCCACTTCGTGGCGATCGCCGGCTGGATCGTGCCGGGCGGCACCCCCGGCTGATCCGGGTCGGCGGGCCGGGCGCCGTGCCCGGCTGATGCGGGCGGGCGGGCCGGGCGCCGTGCCCGCTCCCCCCGGGCACGGGCGGACCGGGGGGCGACCCTCACGCGTCGCGGACGCTCAGGACGTCGGCGTCGGGGTCAGCCCCGCCAGGACCCGGGCCGCCCGCGGCCGGCGCAGGGCCTCGAGGCGCTCGTGCTGGTCCTCCGCCTGACGGACGAGCCGCTCGAGGTCCGCGGCGTCGAACTCCGGGTGCGCCCGCTCCTGCAGCGCGATCCAGCCCAGGCGCTTGCCCTGGACCGCGATCGAGAGCCCCTCGAGCTCGACGAGGTCGGAGTACGGCGAGCGGCTCACGAGGTGCCCGTTGAGCTTGAGCCGGCCGAGCCGCTCACCGACCGTCGCGGCCACCGCCTTGGCGGTGTTCGGCCCCGCCCCCAGGACCCGCAGCAGCTGCAGCAGGCGCCCGCGCTCCTCGAGCAGCTCGTCCTCGAACGCCGCGTAGAACGCGTGGAGCTCCTCGTCGCGGCCGGCGGCGGCGTCCTTCGCACGCCGCGTCAGACCGATCCCGGCCGTCGCGGCCGTCAGGTGGTCCTGCAGGTAGATCGTCAGGTAGCGGTCCTCGTCCATGCGCCCCCGCTGCCCGAATCCGCCGCCCTCGCACGTCCGCCCCGCCGACCGACGCCGTCGACGGTCGCCGTCGGCCGCCGCTCCCCGTACCCTCGTCGGCATGACGCCCCCCGCCCCGCAGGCCGCGCCACCGAGCAGCTCCGCCACGCCGACCGCCCCCGGCCCCGCCGCCGCGCGGGACGGGCGCCTCCCCGACGGACCGTCGGACCCCTCGGACGTGCGGTGCGGGGTGGCCCGATGAGCGCCGGGCTCGCCGCGCTGCTGGACGACATCAGCGTCCTGGCCCGTGCCGCGGCCGCCTCGGTCGACGACGTCGCCGCCGGCGCGGGCCGCGCGAGCGTCAAGGCGGCAGGCGTGATCGTCGACGACGCCGCGGTCACGCCGCGGTACGTCCAGGGCTTCTCCCCCGACCGCGAGCTGCCGATGATCCGGCGGATCGCGATCGGCTCGATCCGCAACAAGATCCTCTTCATCCTGCCGGTCGTCCTGCTCCTGAGCGAGTTCCTCGACTGGCTGCTCACCCCGATCCTGATGATCGGCGGCGCGTACCTCTGCTTCGAGGGCGCGGAGAAGCTGTGGGAGGCGGTCGGCCCCGACCGGCACCACGCCGCCGAGGCGGCGGACCGCGAGCCGGCCGACGAGGACACCCTGGTCAAGGGGGCGGTCCGCACGGACTTCATCCTGTCGGCCGAGATCATGGTGATCTCCCTGAACGAGGTGACCGACGAGGCGTTCGTCGCGCGCGCCCTGATCCTCGTGGTGGTGGCGTTCCTGATCACCGCGGTGGTCTACGGCGGCGTCGCCCTGATCGTGAAGATGGACGACGTCGGCCTGCGGCTCGCGCGGACCTCGCAGGGCGCGGTCGCCGCCCTCGGGCGCGGCCTGGTCCGGGGCATGCCGATCGTGATGCAGGTCCTCTCGACCGTCGGCATCGCCGCCATGCTCTGGGTCGGCGGCCACATCCTCCTCGTCGGCCTGAAGGACCTCGGAGCCACCTGGCTCTACGACCAGGTCCACCACGTCGAGGAGGACGTCCACGAGGCCCTGGGCGCCTTCGGAGGCGTCGGGGGCTGGCTGACGAACACCACCGCCTCCGCCATCCTCGGCGTGATCGTCGGCGGCATCATCGTCGCGATCATGCACCGGGTCCACGCCCACCGCGGGCACGGCGGGCACGGCGGACACGGCGACGGGACCGACGACGCCGGCGAGGCGCCCGCGGCGACCTGAACCGCCCGCCCGGGCCCGTGGGTGGGCCCTGGGCCCCGAAGGTCCGTGGTCCCCGTGGGTCCGGTCCCCGTGGGTCCGAGCCCCGTTGGACCGGCCCCCGTGGGCCCGGGTCCAGGAGGTCGGGTCCCACGGGTCCGGATCCCGCAGGTCCGGGCGGGTCCGGGACCCGAAGGTCCAGGCCCCGGGCGGCGAGCGCGACGGGGTCCTCCCCCCCCGCGCCCGCCGCCCTACTTCAGGACGATCCGCACGGTCCGGACGACCGTGGCCCCCCGGCCGGTGCTGATGCTGAGCTTCGCGCGCCTGACCCCGCCGCGACGGAGCGCCTTGGCGAGCTTGCCGCGGGCCACCAGACGGACCGTGCTCTTCTTCTTGCCGCCCGCGAGCCTCACGGAGGCCTTCGCGAGCACCGCGCCCTTCTTGATCGAGGTGCCGCGCACCGCGGAGATCGCCGAGAGCGTCGCCGTCCCGGTGCACGCCTTCGCGCACGAGACCGGCACCGCGACCGTCGCCTTCGACGTCGTCCCGGTCACCCGCAGGGCGGACGACAGGATCGACGCCCGGGGCGCCGGCGCGGCCGGGGTCGAGGGCGTCGCCGGGGCGGACGGGGTGCTCGGCTGCGTGGCGGCCGGTGCCGGGGCGACGCTCGGGGCCGGAGCGGGAGCCGGGGCCGGAGCTGCCGGCGCCGGGGTCGCAGGGGCGGGCGTCGGCGCGGGCGTGACGGGTGCCACCACCGGCTCGGGCTTGCGCTCCAGGACGATCCGCGCGCTGGACCGGTTGTTGTCCGTGTTGGTATCCCCCGCCGCCGACGAGATCGTCCCCGTGTTCACGACGTCGTCGACCGTGATCGGGTCGCCCGTCTGCAGGCGGACGCACTCCAGGTCGATCTTGAACGTCTGGACCTGGTCGGTGGTGTTCAGCAGGTCGAAGTCCCGGTTGACCGGCATCGGGATGTTGCCCGTCGAGATCACGCCGATCGGCAGGTCGTAGGAGGCGACGATGCCCTCGTAGCCCTGTCGCGTGTCGTCGTTGCACGACACCCGGCTGCGATCGTTCGAGTTCCGCAGCCACTCGCCGGGCTGCAGGGTCACCGTCTTCTCGACGTGCGCGAACGTCAGCGCGTGCACGTGCAGCGGATCGCCGCTCGCGCTCGTCAGGTCGTCGAGGTCCCGCAGGCTCGCCGTGACCGTGGCGGGCTGCAGGACGTCGACCACGAGCTTCCAGCCGCCGTCGACGGGCTCGCTGCCGACGAGGCGCACCTGGCCGCCGTCGGTCTCGACGCCCGGCGCGATCGCGCGGTCGCCGCCCGCCACGGGGAAGAAGAACTCCGCGCGACCGGCGGGCAGCGTGCGGGTCTGCGTCCGCAGCGGTCCGGCGACGAGCTCGTGCTGACCGTCGTCCGTCGTCGGCGGCAGGCACGTCACGTGCGGCCGCACCTGGGCGGTCCCCGTCGTGGCGTTCTCCACGACGAACCGGTACGTCGATGCGCTCGTGGTCGATGCGCGGAGGATCCGGACGTCCTTCACGCTCTCCTTGCCGGAGGTGATGTCGACGACCTGCAGCGTGCCGTCCGTGGCGATGCCGATGCGGTCGTCCGCCGGGTCGGCGGTGTTCTCGCCCTCCTCGCAGCGGACGTCGATCGTGCGGGTCTGGCCCGGCTCCAGCGTCTCGTACCGCTCCTCGCGGGTCAGCTTGATCTTCGGGGCGATCGACGTCGACGCCGGCGAGGATGCGGTGGCCTTCGCACGGGTCTGGACCGTGATGGCGCGCTCGGTGTTCGGCGCGAGCGTGCCGAGCTCGCAGCGGACCGCGTTGCCGGTGACCGTGCAGTTCGCGGCGCTCGGCGTGACCCCGACGACGTCGAGGGCCGCGGGGACGTCGTCGGCGACCCGCACGTTGCGGGCCGTCGCGGGGCCGTTGTTGCGGGCGGTCAGCGTGTAGCTCACCGTGTCTCCGCCCTGGAAGACCGACTTCGAGGCCGACTTGCGGATCTCGACGTCGGAGCCGGCCGTGACCGGGACCGTGACATCGGCCCGGTCGTTCGCCCGGTTCGTGTCGTTCGACGTGGTCGATGCCGTCGCGGAGAACGCGAGGCTCGTGCCGGCGCCGTTGCCCACCCGGACCACGATCGTCTTCGTCACGCTCTCGCCCGCGTCGAGGTCCGACGCGGTCAGGTCGCAGACCACGGCGGTGCCGGCGGCGTTCAGGGCACACCCGGCCGGGAGCGGCCCGACGACCGTCGTGCCGGTCGGCAGCGGGACCGTGACCTTCGGGTCCGTCGGACGCCCGGCACCGTCGTTCTTGATCACTGCGGTGAGCGTGACGTCCTCGCCCACGCTGGTGGTGCCGGGATCGGCGCTCAGCGTGATGCCGAGGTCGACGTCGCGCTGGACCGGGACCGTCAGGGTGGCGCGGTCGTTGCCGGCGTTCGTGTCGGTCGAGGTCGTCGACGCCGTCGCCGAGGCCGCGAGGCTCGCGGGCGGGGCGTCGCCCACCTTGACGACGATCGCGCGGGTCACGGACTCGCCCTTGTCGAGCTCCGCCGGGGTCAGGTCGCAGACCACGGCGCTGCCGGCGGCGTTCAGGGCGCACCCGGCGGGGGCGCTGACGAACGTCGTGCCGGCCGGGATCGGGACGGTCACCCTCGGCGCCTCCGGGCGACCGGGGCCGTTGTTCGTCACCGTCGCCGTCAGGGTCAGGTTCTGGCCGGCGCGGACCGTGGCCGGGTCGGAGGTCAGGGTCGTCGCCAGGTCGACGGTCTCGATGACCGGGATCGTCGCCGTGGCACGGTCGTTGGCCGCGTCGGTGTCCGTCGACGTGGTCGTGACCGTGGCGGCTGCGGCGATGCTCGGCCCGGGATCGCCGGCGACCCGGACGACGATGGCGCGGGTCAGCGACTCACCGGCGTCGAGGCCGTCCGCGGGCAGGTCGCAGACCACGGCCGTCCCGGCCGCGTTGACCGCGCACCCCGTCGGGGCGCTGACGAACGTCGTGCCGGCGGGCAGCGGGACCGTGACCCGGGGATCCGTCGGGCGGGCCGCGCCGTCGTTCTTGACGACCGCCGTCAGCGTCAGGTCCTGGCCGGGGCGCACCGGGTTGGGCGACCCGGTCAGCGTGACGCCCAGGTCGACGGTCTGGTTCACCGGGACCGCGAGGGTGGCGCGGTCGTTCGCCGCGTTCGTGTCCGTCGAGGTCGTGGAGACCGTCGCGGAGGCCGCGATGCTCGCCCCCGGGGTGTCGCCGACCTTGACCACGATCGCCCGCGTCAGGGTCTCACCGGCGTCGAGGCCGTCGGCCGGCAGGTCGCAGACCACGGCCGTGCCGCCCGCGTTCAGGGCACACCCGGCGGGGGCGCTGACGAACGTCGTGCCGGCCGGCAGCGGGATCGTGACCCGCGGGGCGTCCGGTCGGCCGAACCCGTCGTTCCTGATCGTCGCCGTCAGCGTGAGGTTCTGGCCGGGCCGTGCGGTGCCGGGGGCCGCCGAGAGCGCGACGCCCAGGTCGACCGTCTCGATCACCGGGACGGTCCCGGTGGCGCGGTCGTTGGCGGCGTTGGTGTCCGTCGAGGTCGTGGAGACGGCGGCCGAGACCGCGATGCTCGGACCGGGGTTCGCGCCGACCTTGACGACGATCGCCCGGGTCAGCGACTCACCGGCGTCGAGACCGTCCGCGGGCAGGTCGCAGACCACGGCCGTCCCGGCCGCGTTGACGGCGCACCCGGCGGGGGCGCTGACGAACGTCGTGCCGGCGGGCAGCGGGACGGTGACCTTCGGGTCGACCGGGCGCGCGGCCCCGTCGTTGCGGACCACGGTCGTGAGGGTGAGGTTCTCCCCCGGCCGGACCGGGCCCGGGGCGCCGGTGACGGTCACGCCGAGGTCCACGGTCTGGACGACCGGGACCGTCAGCGTGGCGCGGTCGTTCGCCGCGTTCGTGTCCGTCGAGGTGGTCGACGCCGTGGCCGACGCCGTGATCGACGCGCCCGGGGCGTCGCCGACCTTGACGACGATCGCGCGGGTCAGCGACTCGCCGCGGTCGAGGTCCGCGGGCGTGAGGTCGCAGACCACGGCCGTGCCGGCGGCGTTCAGCGCGCACCCGGCGGGGGCGCTGACGAACGTCGTGCCGGTCGGGACCGGGATCGTGACCTTCGGGTCGACGGGGCGACCGGGGCCGGTGTTGGTCACCGTGGCCGTGAGCGTCAGGTTCTGACCGGGGCGGGCCGTGCCCGGATCGGCGGCGATCGTGGTCGCCAGGTCGACGGTCTCGATCACCGGCACGGTGGTCGTGGCGCGGTCGTTGGCGGTGTTCGTGTCGGTCGACGTCGTCGAGACGGTCGCCGACACGGGGATGGTCGGACCGGGATCGGCACCGACCTTGACGACGATCGCCCGGGTCAGGGACTCGCCGTTGTCGAGGCCGTCGGCGGGCAGGTCGCAGACGATGGCGGTGCCGAGGGCGTTCGGCGCGCAGCCGGCCGGGCCGCTGACGAACGTCGTGCCGGCGGGCAGCGGGATCGTGACCTGCGGCTGCACCGGTCGGGCGGCGCCGTCGTTCCTCACGACCGCGGTCAGGGTCAGGTTCTCCCCCGGCCGGACGGGGCTCGGACCGGCGGTCAGCGTGACGCCGAGGTCGACGGTCTGGACGACCGGGACGGTCAGCGTCGCGCGGTCGTTGCCGGCGTTGGTGTCCGTCGACGTGGTCGCGACGGTGGCGGAGGCGACCAGGTTCGCGCCGGGAGCGTCTCCGACCCGGACGACGATCGAGCGGGTGAGCGTCTCGTTCGTGTCGAGACCGTCGGCGGGCAGGTCGCAGACGACGGCCGTGCCGGCGGCGTTCAGGGCGCACCCGTTCGCGGCGCTGACGAACGTCGTGCCCGTGGGCAGCGGGATCGTCACCGTCGGAGCCGCGGGACGGCCGGGGCCCGTGTTGGTCACCGTGGCGGTCAGGGTCAGGTTCTGGCCGGGGCGGGCGGTGCCGGGGTCGGAGGTGAGCGTGACGCCGAGGTCCACCGTCTCGATCACCGCGACGCTCGTCGTGGCGCGGTCGTTGGCCGCATTCGTGTCCGTCGAGGTCGTGGAGACCGTCGCGGAGACGGGGATCGTCGGGCCGGGGTTCGCGCCGACCTTGACGACGATCGCCCGGGTCAGCGACTCACCGGCGTCGAGGCCGTCGGCGGGCAGGTCGCAGACCACGGCCGTGCCGGCGGCGTTGACCGCGCACCCGGCCGGGGCGCTGACGAACGTCGTGCCCGCGGGCAGCGGGACGGTGACCCGCGGCGTGCCGGGGCGGGCGGCGCCGTCGTTGCGGACGCCGACGTTGAGGGTCAGGTTCTCCCCCGGGCGGACCGGGTTCGGGGACGCGGTGACGGTCACGCCGAGGTCGACGGTCTGCACGACCGGGACCGTGAGCGTGGCGCGGTCGTTGCCGGCGTTGGTGTCCGTCGAGGTCGTCGAGACGGTCGCCGAGGCCGCGAGGGCGGCGGGCGGCGCGTCGCCGACCTTCACCACGATCGCGCGGGTCAGCGACTCGTTCGTGTCGAGGTCCGCCGCGGGCAGGTCGCAGACGACGGAGCTGCCGTCGCCGCTGAGCACGCACCCGGCGGGGGCGCTGACGAACGTCGTGCCGGTCGGCAGCGGGACCGTGATCTTCGGGTCCACCGGCCGGCCGGGGCCGGTGTTGCGGACCACGGCGGTGAGGGTCAGGTTCTGGCCGGGGCGGGCGGTGCCGGGATCGGAGGTCAGCGTGACGCCCAGATCGACCGACTCGATCACCGGGACCACCAGGGCGGCGCGGTCGTTGCTCGAGTTCGTGTCGGGCGACGTCGTCGACGCGGCCGCGGAGACCGCGATGCTCGGACCGGGGTTGGCGCCGACCTTGACGACGATCGCCCGGTTCAGCGACTCGCCGGCGTCGAGGTCCGCGGCGGGCAGGTCGCAGACGACCGCCGTGCCGGCGGCGTTCACCGCGCACCCGGCCGGGGCGCTGACGAACGTGGTGCCGTCGGGCAGCGGGATCGTGACCTTCGGGGCCACCGGCCGCGCCGGGCCGACGTTGCGGATCTCGGCGGAGATCGTGAGGTTCTCGCCGGGGCGGACCGGGCCCGGGACGGCGGCGAGCGACACGCCGAGGTCGACCGACTGGACGACCGGGGTGCTCGTGGTCGCGGTGTTGTTGCCCAGGTCGCGGTCGGTCTCGGTCGTCGAGACGGAGGCCGAGGTGGCGATCGAGGGACCGGGATCGGCCGTGGTGGTCAGCGGGATCCGGAGCGGGGTGGCACCCGTGCCACCGGCGGGATCGATCGTGCCCAGGTTGCAGGTCACGAGCTGGTTGCCCGTGGCGCCGGACAGGGTGCAGCGGGAGTCGATCGTGGCGGCGTCGGCGGTCGTGCCGGCCGGGACGTCGAAGCGGACGATGCTGCTCGGCGCGGCGGAGCCGCCGTCGTTGGTGACGCCGACGAGCCACGTGTAGGTCGTGTTCGGGTTCAGCACCGCGGGCGTGCCCTGGATCGTGCTCGTGATCCGGAGATCCACGGGCCGCACGTCCACGGAGACCGCGGAGCTGTTGTTGGCGTCGGTCGGGTCGGGGTCGGTGCCCGCCACCGTGGCGGTGTTGCGCAGCGTGGACCCGGCGGTGCCCGCGGCGGGCTTGGCCACGACCGTGAAGTCGGCCGTGGCGCCCGACGCCAGGGCGCCGACGGTGCAGGTGACCGTGCTGGACGCCGCGGTGCCGGCGCAGCCCACGGTCGAGGAGACGTAGGTGAGGCCGGCCGGCAGCGCGTCGGTGACGACGGAGCCCGCCGAGCGCGAGGGGCCCGTGTTCGTCACGCGCAGCGCGTAGGAGACGGTGCCGCCGACGGGGGCGGTGGTCGCCGAGGCGGTCTTCTGGACGGCGAGGTCGGCCGAGCTGACCGGGCCGTTGGTCGCGGTGGCCGTGTTGTTGGACGGGTCGCCGTCGCCGCCCCCGGAGACCGCCGCGGTGTTCGCGACCGTGGCGGGCGCGTCCGAGGCGACGTTCACGACGACGTCGATGCCCGGATAGGCGGCCCCGGCCGCGAGCGTGTCGGCGCGCGTGCAGGTGAACGTGGTGCTCGTGTTGGTGCAGGTCCAGCCGGTGCCCGACGCGGCGTTCGTGCCGGCGGTCAGGCCCGCCGGCAGCGTGTCGGTGACCGTCACGGTCCCCTGCGTCCTGGCGTCCCCGTCGTTCCTGGCGGTCACGCGGTAGGTGTAGGGCCGACCGCGCGTGATGGTGCCCTGACCGACCTTCGTCAGGGTCAGGTCCGGCGTGCGCACGGTCGAGGCGACGGTCGACTGCGCGGTCAGCGGGGTGCCGAGGCTCTGCGAGGCGTAGCTCGCGGTGGCGGTGTTCGTGATGACCGAGTCGGAGCCCAGGGCGGGGCTGGGCCCGCCGACGCGGACGTCGAACGTGACGGCGTAGGACGCGGCCGTCCCGGAGACCGCCACGCTGCCGCCGGCCGTCGCCGTGGCGCCCGTGCCCACCCGGGCGACGATCCGCCCGCCCGCGGCGTCGAACTCGCCGCGGTCGTCGCCGCTGCCGTCGGTGACGGCGGTCTCCGCCCCGGCGACCCCGCCGGTGGTGGGGGTGACCTTGAGGGACCCCGCGACGTAGGACGTGTTCGTCGGGATCGGGTCGCGGACGACGAAGTCCCGGGCGCCGTCCTGGCCCGTGTTGCGGCCGGCGATCGTGTACCGCAGGACGTCGCCCTGCTCGACGTCGCCGCCGTTGACGTCGACGACGGTCTTGGTCTGGTCGACCTTGGGGGCGTAGAGCTCGGTGGCGAAGGTGACGACGCCCGGCGCGTAGACGTCGCCCGAGGACGTCAGGCGGACCGTCGCGTTCGTGGCGTTGTTGGCGAGGACGCCGTTGGCCAGGAGGATCGACTGCTCGATGCCCAGCTGGTTGGGGTAGCTCGGGTCCTGGCCGGTGCGGCGGGCGCCGTCCCGGGAGCTGCGGGAGTTGAAGAAGTTCGTCGCGGGGTGCTGGGCGTCGCTGAGGACGGTGCTGTTGAGCGACGCGCTGTCGCCGATGATGCCGCCGTCGCCCTCGTAGCTGACGAAGCCGACGCGGGTGTTCACCGCGCCGGACGGCGGGGTGGTGAAGCCGGCGACGTTGATCGTGCCGGTCGCCCCCGACCCGATCGACTTCAGGCCGTCGAAGACCGTGAGGCTGCGGGCCGGCTGGCCCGTGTTGCGGTAGGCGACGACCAGCGACCAGCCGGCGAGCTTGTCCGAGCCCGTCGCGGCCTGGATGTCGGCGACCGTGTAGACGCCGGAGCCGCCCGCCTGCACGCGCGAGGTCACGTCGACGAAGCCCTGATAGATGCTGTCGGTGGCGCCGGCGGTCCCGCCGTCGTCGAGCGTGGTCGCCGTCAGCGAGGCGTAGCCGGCGGTGGCCGGTGTGCGGAGCTTGACGGTGCCGCGCTGGGCGAAGCCCGAGGCGCCGACGGCGCGGCCGCCCCAGTAGAGCCCGGCGAAGAGGACGGTGCTGCCGGACGGGATCGAGACCGTCGCCCGGCTGGAGTTGAACGTCGACGCGTCGCTGTCGACGTCGACGAACTGCATGTTGTACGCGTTGTTCTGCGACGTCGCGTCGGGCAGCGTCGTGACGCCCGACTGCTGTGCGGCGGTGCAACCGAGCGCCGCCGTCGGACAGGTCATCGACGAGTTGCCGACGATGTCGATGTCGCCCGTGTCGTTGACCGAGAACCGTGGCGCGAACTCGCGATCGGCCGCGTTCGCCGCTGGTGCCGCGATCCCCAGTCCGAGGGCGACCAGGGCGACGAGGAGTCCCAGGAGCGCCCGCGAGCGAGGACGGGACGGGGCGATGTCGACGGCCGCGCGTGGGCGGGAGGCGACGGACTCGGACGACATGCGGGGCACGCTAGACCTGCTCGGTTGCGACGAGGTGTCAGAAAGGTGGCGTCAACATACGCGGACGGACGTATCAGTGAGCGATCACACTAGTACCCCTTACGCCGTTCGACACCCCCCGGATGCGTCAGATCGCGAGATTCGGGGGATCCCCTGCAGGTGGGACCCCGCTCCCCCCTTCGGGTGCGTCGGGCACGGGGGGCGGCGCACCCGGAGGTGGCCCTCCCGGACGCCACCAGCGGCCGTGCTCGGGCCGTGATCTCGGAGGGACACCCCAGAACGCAAAAGGCCCCCGCCAGAGGCGGGGGCCTTTCCCGAGGAGCGGATGAAGAGACTCGAACTCTCGACCTTCTGCATGGCAAGCAGACGCTCTAGCCAACTGAGCTACATCCGCGCGGGACCAGCAATATAGCGAGCGGGGATTCGACGTGTCGGCTCCTTCCGGAGCGGGGCCCGACCACGTAGGCTTGCAGGGGAATGCGGCCCCTCAGCACGCGCAGATGACCGACGGCGACGCCGTCGGCGACGGCGAGGCGGTGGCGGATCTCTGGGACCTGCCGGACCCCCTCTCCGCCGCCGGGTGGAACGACGCGGTCGCGGCGGACATGGCGCCGTACCTGACGGGCGGCCGACAGCCCGCCCGGGTCGCCCGCATCGAGTACGGCGGCTGCCACCTCGTCACCGCGCACGGGCGCAGTCCCGGGGTCGGCCGGCTGGGCCGGACCTCGGCCCTCGACGACGACCGGTCCGACACGCCGCTGGCGGTCGGTGACTGGGTCGCGACGGAGCGGGACAAGAGCGACGACCGGCTGCTCGCCGTCGCCGTCGGCCCGCGGCACCGGCTGGTCGGGCGACGGGATCCCTCCCGGGAGCTGCTCGAGCAGGTGCTGGCCTCGAACGTCGACGCGGTCCTGGTCGTCCACGCGCTCGACCGGCCGCTGCGCCCCAGCCGGATCGAGCGGTCCCTGGTGATCGCGCACGAGGGCGACGTCCAGCCGATCGTCGTCGCCACGAAGGCGGACCTCGACCTGCCGGCGGAGTGGCGTGCGCTCCAGGACGAGATCCCGCCCGGGACCCCCGTGGTCGCGGTGTCCAAGCGCGACGGCCGCGGCTTCGACGAGCTCGAGGCGCTCCTCCCCCGCGGCGGCACCACCGGGCTGATCGGCGAGTCCGGGGCGGGCAAGTCGTCCATCGTCAACGCCCTGCTCGGCCGCGAGCTGCTGGCGACGGGCGCGGTGCGCGGCACCGACGCCAAGGGGCGGCACACCACGACGGCGCGCGAGCTCGTGCCGCTGGGCGGCGGGACCTGCCTGCTGGACACCCCGGGCACCCGCGAGCTCGGCCTGGTCCGCGACACCGGCGGCCTGGACGCGGCCTTCGTCGACGTCGTCCAGCTGGCCGGGGCCTGCCGGTTCGCGGACTGCCGGCACGACCGCGAGGCCGGCTGCGCCGTGCTGGGCGCCGTGGCCGACGGGAAGCTGCCGGAGGCCCGGCGGGTGTCGTACCTGGAGCTGCGCGCCGAGATCGAGGAGCTCGACGAGAAGCGCGAGAACCGGGAGCGCCGGATCGGCGAGGGACGCCGACCGCGTCAGGGCTGAGCGGCGGCCACGGCGGGCGCCCGGCGGGCGGTCAGCCCGCGACGCCCGCCTGCAGGTACAGGTAGCCGTGGTCGTCGGCCACGGCGTTGGGGTCGACGTCGCCCGGGGTCAGGTCCTGCAGCGACGTGCCCTGCCCGGTGGCGCGGACGCCGTCGGCCTCACGGGCGAGGTCGAGCTCGAACCGGTACCAGGTGAGCTCCCACGCCAGGACGATCTGGACGCGGGAGCCCTCGATCGTGCGGACCGTGACCCACGGGGCGCCCAGGGTGCGGGCGATCCCGGCCAGGCGGCGGGGATGGTCCGAGTGGTTGTAGAGGTCGATGGCGCGGGCGGTCATACGCGCGCCGGACGTGGTCACGTGGACCGCATCGCCCGCCGAGGTGGAGGCGTAGGCGGCCAGCGGCGCGGCGGCGGGCTCGTCGGTGAGTCGCAGCCCCTCGACCTCGTCCTCGATCCGGTGCGGACGCCACTGCGGGCGGACGTTGGGGTCGGGCTCGGCCTCGGCGGCCTGCTGCTCGCGGCGCCGCGACGAGCGGCCGCCGGCGGTCTCGGGCCGCGGGCTCCGGGGGGCGCGGTCGCGCTTGGCGCCGCGACGGAGCCGCTCCACGATCGAGGCCCCGCGCCGGCGTGCGGGCTCGAGGGTCGGTGCGTCGTTGACGCCGACGCGGATCCAGCCGGCGTAGAGCGCGCGTGGGACGCAGAGCTCGCAGACGTCCTTGCGGGCGCCGTCGTGGAGGAAGATCTCGGGTTGCTCGCCGCGCAGCAGATGCCGGTCGCAGACGGCGCAGGCCTCGTAGTTCCCGGGAGACGACACTCCGGGAGGCTAGCAACGCCCGAGGGCTCTCCGCCCCCTCCGTGGACGGCTCTACGCGACCGCGACGTCGTCGGGACTGATGCGGGCGCGCAGGCGCAGCACGGCCTTCGTGTGCAGCTGCGAGGCCCGCGACTCCGTCACCCCGAGGACCTCGCCGATCTCGCGCAGCGTCAGGTTCTCGTAGTAGTAGAGGGCGATGACGACCTTCTCGCGCTCGGGCAGCCGCTCGATCGCGCCGCGCATCTGGTCGCGGACGTCCTGCTCCGCGAGCATCGCCGCGGGATCCGGGGCGTGCTGGTCCTGGATCGTGTCCAGCAGGGAGACCTGGTCGCCGCCGCTGGAGTCCCCGACGGACCACATCTCGTCCAGGGCGTGGATCGTGGACTGCGACACGCTGACCAGCGCGTCCTGGAACTCCCGCACCGACATCTCCAGCGCGCCGGCCATCTCGTCGTCCGTCGGTGCCCGGTGGAGCTTGTGCTCGAGCTTGGCGTGCGTCCGCTCGATCTCGCGGGCACGCTGCCGGACGGAACGCGGGACCCAGTCCTGCGACCGCAGCTCGTCGATGATCGCGCCGCGGATACGCGTCACCGCGTACGTCTCGAACCTGACCTCGCGCGTGGTGTCGAAGCGGTCCACGGCCGTGGTCAGCCCGACGAGGCCGTACGAGATGAGGTCGCCCTCCTCGACGTGCGGCGGCAGGGTCGCCGCGACGCGGCCGGCCACCCACTTGACCAGGGGGGCGTAGTTCAGGACGAGCTTCTCGCGGGCGACGGGGTCCTGATGGTCGCGCAGGCGACGCCAGAGGTCGCGGAGGTCGTTGGGACGTGGCGGGCTCGGCACCGATCGAATTCCGTGGGACGTTTGGGGGGAAACCGGAGCGTGTCGTCCAGTCGTCCGGTCAGGCGCTCAAGCCCGCGGATGACTTCGCCGATAAGCCGTCTTCAGTCGGCTCGACTCTACACGGGTATACACCTGCGTTGTGGACAAGCGTGCGTGTCCGAGGAGCTCCTGGATCGATCGAAGGTCCGCTCCGCCGTCCAGCAGATGGGTGGCGTACGAGTGCCGCAGCGCGTGGGGGTGCAGGTCGCTCGGCAGACCGGCCGCCCGGACCCAGAGGTCCATCCGTCGGCGCACGTCGCTCGTGGACAGCCGTCGACCGCGACGGGACACGAGCAGCGCCGGCTCGGCGGCCGCGCCGCGCTCCGGTCCGACGAGGGCGGGGCGGCCGCGGGCCAGCCACCGGCGGATCGCGTCGGCGGCCGGGTCACCCAGCGGCACGGTCCGGGTCTTCTCCCCCTTGCCGGTCGCCCGCAGCGCGCGGTCCTCGAGGTGGACGTCGGTGACGTCCAGCCGCACGAGCTCCGCCGCGCGCAGGCCGCAGCCGTAGGCGATCTCGAGCATCGCGCGGTCGCGGATGGCGAGGTGGTCGTCGTCGGCCGGGATCTCGTCCAGGAGCGTGGCGGCGTCCGCGGGCTTGACGATCCGCGGCAGGGTCTGGGGTCGCCGGGGCCCCGGGGCGAGCTCGGCGGGGTTGCCCTCGACGATCCCGGCGCGCACGAGGGCGCGGAAGAGCGCCCGGAGGGCGGCGAGCGCCCGCGTCACCGACGACGCGGCGGCGCCCCTCTCGGTCAGGCTCTGGGTGTAGCGCCGGATCGTCCGGACGTCGACGTCGACCGGCGTGGGGCGGCCGTCCGCCGTGCACCACCGGGCGAACCGCTCGACGTCGCCCGCGTAGGCGGTCCGGGTGCGCTCGGCCGCGCCCTTGCGGCGCCCCTCGTCGTCGAGCGCGCGGAGGGCGACCGCCCAGCCCTCGGGCAGCGGCTCCGTATCGTGTCGGGGTGTGGGCTCGTTCTTCATCGACACCGAATCCGGCCGGATCGCGACGCTCCGGCAGCTGACCTTCGCAGGGTTGGCCGACACCATGACCCCGCCCCCGCGGCCGTGGCACCAGATCCGCGCGTCGGGCGACGCGTCGACGCTCTGGTACGCCGTGCTGCGCAGGCAGGAGCGCGGAATCTGGCTGGGCACCCTGGTCTTTCGCCAGGGAGACCACTATCCCCTCCTGCTCCAGAGGGGTTGGGAGGAGGTGACGGTCGAGGAGATCGCCGCCTTCGGCCCGGCGACCGCCGCCAGCCAGGAGGGGATCGGGGATCTCGACGACGCGATCCAGGCCCTCGCGGCCGCCGAGATCGCGGGGCACACGCCCGAGATCCGTGCGCTCGGGGGTCTCGGGGCGGCCGCGCAGGAAGCCGAGGGGCGCGACTGACGTCCGCGCTCCCGGGCGGCAGGCGGGCCCGGGGCGAGGGCCCGCCCCGTCAGGACTCCTGCGGACCGCTGCGGACCGGACGGCCGAGGGCGGCCCGCCGACGACACCCGTGACGAACGCCGGCCGCCGGAGGGCGGCCCCGCCAGCCCGTCTACCTACTGGATGTAGATCGGGGTCCCGACCGGCACCCGCGGGAACAGGTCGATGACGTCCGGGACGTGCATCCGCAGGCAGCCGTGCGAGGCGTTCGTGCCGATGGAGGCGTCGTCGCTGGTGCCGTGGATGCCGACGCCGTCGTAGATGCCGAGCCAGCGGGCCTTGATCGGGTTCGACGGGCCGGGCGGGACGACCGTCCCGGCCAGGCTGCCGGCCCACGCGGAGTTCGGCACGTGCCACGACGGGTTCTCGGCCTTGTTGCCGATCGTGTACTGCCCGGCGGGCGTGTCGTGCCCGGCCTTGCCGACGGAGATGCCGTAGGTCTTGGCGACCTTCATGTTCTTGTAGAGCGTCAGCTTGAACGTCGACCGGTTGGCGACCAGCACCGTGCCGTACTTCTTCCTGACGGCGGCGGTGGTCTCCTTCGGCTGGATCTTCGACGTGTAGGCCGAGATCTGGTGGCTCGCGGACGGGTCCAGGAGGGCCGTGCGGACGAGGCCGGCGACCCGGTCGCGCTTCAGGCGCAGGCCGACCGTGCCCTTCGTGACCTTGAGCTCGCCGTCCGTGAAGGCGACGGAGGCCGACTTGGGCTCGCGGTGGAGGTCCTTCTCCACGCGGTTGAGCAGCCGGGTGATCGCGTAGCGGTTGTAGGTGCTCGTCGGCGAGAACTCGCGACGGACCTCGTTGCCCGCGACCGAGTGGTAGACGCGGACGAACGCGTTGCCGTCGTCGCCGAGGTCGGCGGCCTTGGCGACGGCGTCGTCGATGTCGACCTTGATGCCGGCGCTCTTCGCCGTCAGGTTCCAGTCCTGGTCGCTGTGGACGACGCGGACCGGCTTGGACAGGCGGTCGGTCAGCTCGCGTGTCGCCTTCGTCCGGGCGGCGTCGGCGGTCAGCCCACCGACGTCGACGCCACCGATCGTCACGCCCTCAGGGATCTTCTTCGTCGTGCCGGCGTCGGCGACGAGCACGCCGCCGCAGGCCACGAGGAGCACGGCAAGGACGGTGGTGATGAGCAGGACGGGACGTTGACGCATGGCGGCGCTATCGATGGTATTTGGAGTCGGGGGGACCGGCCCCGGCCGCAAGAACGCGTTCAGGGGCTCGGGGGGTCTACGGACCAGGATCGTACCTGGATGCATGTGCCCGCAAACTCCGGCGATCCTGCCACGTCCGCGTCGCGTCGGCGCCGGTTCCCGGCCGTGCCCCGCGGAGCCCCCTCGGCGGATCGACCGCCGATCCGCGCGGTGGGCCGCCGCAGGTCCCCGCGGGCCGCACCACCCGCCCCGGGGCTGCTCGCGCGTCAGGCCCGGTGCAGGAGCAGGTCGATCTCGTCGAGCACGCGTCGGCGGGCCGGGCCCGCCTCCTCGTGCGCCCGCAGCGCCCGGAGCGCCTCGGGGTCCAACGAGGGCAGGAGCTGGAGGAGCGCGTCGCCCTCGAGCGCGCCGATGCCGGCCTCCTCGGCGGCCTCCGGCTCCGCGCCCGGGCCGCGCGCCGACGGGCTGTAACGCAGGAACGCCTCGACCTCCGGCTCGTAGGGCGCCGGCACGCCGGGGTGCAGCACCCGTCGGCGCCGACGGACCCCGGCCGCCGCGCGCAGCGCCTCCCGGGACGTGGCGCGGTACGCGAAGCCGGTCGCCTTCAGACGGCGGTTGTCGATCCCCCGTCCCCGGCGCAGCTGACCCGCGAGCTCGTGCGCCCCGCCCAGACCGGCACGGGCGAGCACGCCGGCCAGCACCCCGGTGCCCCAGGGCGGCAGGACCGGGGCATGGGGGCGGCCGAGGATGCGCAGGGCCTCCGACAGCGCGAGGGTGCCGTCGGCGGCGACGAGGTAGGGCCCGTCGAGCCCGAGGCCCACGACGTGGGCGACGGCCGCGGCGGCGTCCTCCTCGTGGACGACCTGGACGGGCGGGTCGAAGCCCAGGACCGTCGGGAGCAGCGGCAGGCGGTCCGCCGCCTGCAGGATCCCGCTGCTCGCCGGCCCGACCGGGTCGGCCAGCCGCACGGTGGTGAGACCCAGCCCGGGGCGCCGGTCCCGTGCGTCGGCGGCGGACCGCTCGATCGCGGCCAGGGCGCCGGCCAGGGCCCCCCGTGGGGCGGCCGGCGGCTCGACGTCCTCGGTGAGGAACGCCGGGAGGTCGCGGCCCCAGCCCATCCGGTGGACCGACCCGACGACGACGAGGCGCCCGACCGGGCTGCCCGGCTCGGTGCAGGCGGTCGCGATCCGCTCGGAGACCGCGGCGTGACCGACGATCGAGCGCTCGTCGAGGGGTGAGACGGCCGCCGCCGCACGCACGTCGACCACGACGTCGACGTCGGCGCCGCGCACGATCCGCGGCAGCTGGACGAGGTCGGCGCCCAGGCGGACGAACTCCGCCCGGGCGAACGGCGCGCCCGGGGCGTGGTCGTCGACGGCGACGACCGTCGCGATCTCCTCCCGGCGCTCCAGGGCGGTCACGACGAGGGCGCCGAAGCGGCTGGACCCGGCGGTGACGAGGACCCGCAGACCGCTCATCAGACCCACCGCGAGCCGCGCGTGCGGCGCATGTCGGCGTGCTCGTGACGCAGCCGCCGGGCGGTCGACAGCGCCAGGCGGCCGGCCTCGGCGGCGACGTCGTCGTCCGGGTCGGGCACCAGCGGCGACAGCGCCCGCAGCCGGATCTTCGCCGGCAGGTACGCCAGGAGGGCGAGCGGCCCGAGGAACGGGAACCCGAGCGTGACGGGCAGGCGGCGGCCCCCGGGCAGCGGGAGCCGACCGAGCACGGGCTGGGCGTCGTCGGCCCCCACGGCCGCGATCGGGATGATCGGGACGCCGGCGCGGACCGCGGCGACGAGCGCCGGGTGGTCCGCCAGCGTCGCGGTCGCCCCCTCGTCGTGCAGGCGGTCCGTGCGCGTGCTCAGGACCAGCAGCGACCCCTCGTCGCCGAGCAGGCGGACCAGGTCGTCGACCTGGGCGCCGACGGCCCCCGCGCGGGTGAGGACCACGGAGAGGCCCGGCTGGTCCAGCACTCCGCGGTCGACGCAGAGCCGCGGGTCACGACGCCGCGGATGGTCCTCGCGGACGGCCTTGGCGACGAGGGGCCCGATCGGGGACAGCACCCCGCCGCCGTTGACGACGAGCAGCGCCCCGCCCGTCGACGGGATCCGCTCGGCCTGTTGGAGCTCGACGCGGAACCACAGCTTGTGGGCCGCCTCCCACAGCGTGCGGTCCAGGGCGTCGGAGAGCCGGGCCGAGCGACCCCAGTCGTCGAGGTCCCGGTCGGGCTCGACGACGGGCAGGATGTCGCGTGCGTCGTCCACCTCAGCCGATGGTGACGGCGCCCTCGCTCGCGGTGCCCACGAGCTTGGCGTACTTGGCGAGGACGCCCGTGGCGTCGGGGCTGACGACCGGCTCGTAGGCGGCGGAGCGCTCGGCGATCTCGTCGTCGGTCAGGTCGACGGAGAGCCGTCGCTCGTCGACGTCGATGGTGATCTCGTCGCCCTCGCGCACGGCGGCGATCGGACCGCGGTGGAACGCCTCGGGCGAGACGTGGCCGACGGAGAAGCCGTGCGTGGCGCCGGAGAACCGGCCGTCGGTGATCAGGGCGACCTCGCCGGAGATGCCGATGCCCGACAGGGCGCTGGAGACCGCGAGCATCTCGCGCATGCCCGGTCCGCCCGTCGGGCCCTCGTTGCGGATGACGATGACGTCCCCGGGACGGATCCCGCCGCTGGTGACGACCTCCATCGCCGCGGCCTCCTGTTCGAAGACGCGGGCGGGACCGACGTGGCGGCGGCGCTCGTGGCCGGAGAGCTTGACGACGCACCCCTCCGGCGCGAGGTTGCCGCGCAGGATGGCCAGGCCGCCCGTGGCGCGCAGCGGGTCGTCCAGCGGCCGGATCACGCGCTGGCCCTCCGCCTCGACGCCCTGGTCGGCGAGCTCGCCGATCGTCGGGCCCGTGACCGTCGGGAGGTCGGTGTGCAGCTGACCGGCCTCCTTCAGGCGGCCCAGGAACACCGGCGTGCCGCCCGCGTGCCAGAGGTCCACGGCGTTGTAGCGGCCGCCGGGCAGCAGGTCGCAGAGGAGCGGCGTGGAGCGACTGATGCGGTCGAAGTCGTCGATGTCGAAGTCGACGCCCATCTCCTTGGCGACCGCGAGGAGGTGGAGGACGGCGTTGGTGGAGCCGCCGGAGCCGGAGACCGCCGCCACCGCGTTCTGGAGCGACTCCTTCGTGATGACGTCGCTCGGGCGCAGGTCGCGGCGGAGGACCTCCATCGCGAGCTCGCCGGTGCGGAACGCGACCTCGAGCTTGCTCGGCGCCTGCGCGTGCACCATCGCCGCGCCGGCGGGGCTGATGCCCATCGCCTCGAACGCCATCGCCATCGTGTTGGCGGTGAACTGGCCGCCGCACGCGCCGGCCCCGGGGCTGGCCACGTTCTCGAGCTCGTCGAGCTCCTCGTCGGTCATCTTGCCCGCGGCGTGCTGGCCGACGGCCTCGAAGACGCTCTGGATCGTGACCTGCTCGCCGTGCAGGTGGCCGGGCGGGATCGAGCCGCCGTAGAGCATGAGGCCGGGGATGTTCAGCCGGGCGAGCGCCATGACACCGGCGGGGATCGTCTTGTCGCAGCCCGTGATGACGACGAGGCCGTCGAAGAGGTGGCCGCGGGCGACGAGCTCGATCGAGTCCGTGATGACCTCACGCGAGACCAGCGACGTCTTCATGCCGCTGGTGCCCATCGTGATCCCGTCGGAGATCGCGATGTGGTTGAGCTCCATCGGCGTCCCGCCGGCGGCCCGGATCCCCTGCTTGACCTTGTTGGCCAGCACCCGGTGGTTGAAGTTGCACGGCATCGTCTCGATCCAGCCGTGCGCGACGCCGATGATCGGCTTGCTCAGGGCCTCGTTGTCGAAGCCGATCCCCTTCAGGTAGGTCCGTGCGGCCGCGCGCTGCGGCCCCTCGGTGACCTGTCGCGAGTTGCGCCTGAGGTCGACGTCGTCGGGAGTGCTGCTCATCGCCCGGGAACGCTACTCGACGGGAGTCGCCGTCGACCCCCGGCGGACGGCGTGCGGCGGACCTCGGCCCGCGGCGCTCAGCCCGCCGCGCGACCGCGGACGGCGCGCTGGAGGCGGCCGGGGCGCACGAGGCCCAGCGCCCGCTCGGTCCGCTGGCTCTCCCACTCGCGCAGGCGCCAGAGGTCCCGACGGACGGCGCGTCGCGAGAGCTCGGTGCCCGGGAACCCGATGCGGGCCGACGCGACGACGCCGCGTTCGTCCTGGGTCAGCGCCATCCAGTGGGCGAGCACGTCGTCCGTCGGGACCAGCGGGTCCCCGGCGTCCAGGCCGGCCAGCTGGACCCGGCACTCGCCGAGCAGCGTGCTCGTCTGCGGCAGGAAGACGACGTGGGGCCGGTGCGGGTAGACGAGGTAGGCGTAGGCCACCCCCGGCCCCGGGCGACGGCCGGAGGGTGCCGGAGCGCGTCCTCCCCCGCCCCAGACCCGGACGAAGCCCAGATCCCGGTACATCGCCCAGCTCTCGTCGTCGAGACAGGTGTGCAGCAGCTCCCGGGCGGTGCGCTCGGCGCGGCGGCGCTCGACGTGACCGGCGCGGCCGGCCCGCAGCCAGGCGACGGTCCCGAGCACGCGGTCCGTGAGCAGCGGCGCCCAGTACCCGGCGGTCAGCGCGAGCGGGACGAGGGCGGCGGCCACGAAGGCCAGGACGGCCAGGACGGTCGTCATGGCGCAGCCGTCCGGTGCCGGGACCCGGCCGCGGCGCGTGCGCCGGCGTCCGGGGACGACGGGGCGTGGCCGGTGGACGTGGCGTCACCGGACGACGCGGGGTCCGCCGACGTGGCGGTGGCGACGGCGGGTCCCGCGACCCCCGGGACGGCTGCCGCCCGGGCGGCAGCGGCGTCCCGGAGCGCCGGGAGGTCCAGCACGTCGACGGGGCCCGGGCCGGCACCGACGTCGCGCAGGCCGCGGCGGACCGCCTCGCCCGCGACCGCACGGGCCACGCGGGCGGCCCGG
>NZ_JAURWA010000093.1 GCF_030655195.1 Patulibacter sp.
CCCCCCCCCCCCCCCCCCCGACGACCCGGCCGCAAGGCGGACTCGGGCCGCCGAGGACCCGCGCTCCCGGCCGCGTGCCCCGTACGACGCCCGTCGCCCGGGTGCCCGGCCGCGCCGCGGGTAGCGTCCGTCCCAGTCGACGCGCCTCCCCCGGCGCGAGAGAGGTGGTCCCCAGTGTCCGAACCCGAGATCCCCGTCGCCCTCGTCGTGGGCTCCAGCGGCATCACCGGCGGCGCGATCGTGCGCCTGCTGGCCGACCGCGGCGGCGAGGTCGTGGGCCTGGCCCGCCGGCCCGGCGAGGCGCCCGCCGGGACCCGGACCGTCGCGGGCGACCTGCTGGACCCCGAGGGTCTCGCGGCCGCGCTGGACGGGATCGCGCCGACGCACGTCTTCTACACCTCGTGGTCCAAGCGCGACACGGAGGACGAGAACCGCGAGGTCAACACCGCGATGATGCGCAACCTCTTCGCGGCGCTCGAGCCCGCGGGGAGCGTCCGGCACGTCGCCCTGGTGACCGGCCTGAAGCACTACCTCGGGCCGTTCGAGGCCTACGGCACGGGCGAGGTGCCCGACACGCCGTTCCGCGAGGAGGAGCCGCGTCTCGACGTCGCGAACTTCTACTACGACCAGGAGGACGAGCTCTTCGCCGCCGCGGAGCGGATGGGGAGCACCTGGAGCGTCCACCGGTCGCACACCGTGATGGGCTTCGCCGTCGGCAACGCCATGAACATGGGCCTGACGATCGGCGCGCAGGCCGCGCTCTGCCGCGAGCAGGACCGGCCGTTCGTCTTCCCGGGGTCCGACGCCCAGTGGAACGGCGTCTGCGACGTCACCGACGCCGACCTCCTCGCGGAGCACATGGTCTGGGCGGCCACCTCGCCCGCCGCCGCCGACACGGCGTTCAACGTCGTCAACGGCGACGTCTTCCGCTGGCGGCACCTGTGGCCGCGGATCGCCGAGCACCTCGGCGTCCGGCCGGAGGGCTTCGAGGGCGAGCCGCGACCGCTCGAGCAGCAGATGGCGGGACAGGAGGAGGCGTGGGCCGCGATCGCCCGGCGCGAGGGCCTCGTCGAGCCCGACCTCTCCCGCGTGGCCTCCTGGTGGCACACCGACGCCGACCTGGGCCGGCCGTTCGAGGTCTTCGCCGACATGGGACGCAGCCGCGACCTGGGGTTCACCGGCCACCGCCGCACGGAGGAGTCCGTCCTCCGCGCGCTGGACCGCTACCGCGAGGCCCGCATCCTGCCGTAGGACGCGACCGTCGCGCCCCGGTCGGGAGGCCCGAGACCCGCGTGGTCCCGTCCGCCGCGCGGCGTCCCGGCGCTCCGGCGGACCCCCGGGGTGCCTCCTCCCGGGGCGGTTCCTACCCCGCGTAGGTCCGCGCGGGCTCCGCACGCCCCCGGGGGCGGGATGCGTCATACACTCCCGGGATGACCAGCCCACGCCTGCCGAAGCCGGACCGTCCCTGGCTCATGCGGACCTACGCCGGCCACTCGACGGCGAAGGCGTCCAACGAGCTCTACCGGGGGAACCTCGCCAAGGGCCAGACCGGCCTGTCGGTGGCGTTCGACCTGCCGACGCAGACGGGCTACGACCCCGACGACACGCTCGCGCGGGGCGAGGTCGGCAAGGTCGGCGTCCCGGTCTCGCACATCGGCGACATGCGGGTCCTCATGGACGGCATCCCGCTCGAGACGATGAACACGTCGATGACGATCAACGCGGTGGCCGCGTGGATGCTCTCGATGTACATCGTCGCCGCCGAGGAGCAGGACGCGGACACGGATCCCGAGGAGGTCCAGCGCCGCCTGCAGGGCACCACGCAGAACGACATCATCAAGGAGTTCCTGGCGCGCGGCACCTACGCGTTCCCGCCCGGTCCCTCGATGCGGCTGATCGCGGACATGATCGCCTACACGGTCGAGCACGTCCCGAAGTGGAACCCGATCAACATCTGCAGCTACCACCTGCAGGAGGCCGGGGCCACGCCGGTCCAGGAGATCGCCTACGCGATGTCCAACGCGATCGCGGTCCTCGACGCCGCCGCGGAGCGGGTCGACCCGTCGGTGATGCCGAAGGTCTTCGCCCGCATCTCGTTCTTCGTCAACGCGGGCGTGCGGTTCATCGAGGAGCACGCGAAGCTCCGCGCGATGGGCGTCCTGTGGGAGGCCCTGGGTCGCGACCGGTACGGGATCACCGACGAGAAGGCCCTGCGGTTCCGCTACGGCGTGCAGGTCAACTCGCTCGGCCTGACCGAGGCGCAGCCGGAGAACAACGTCCAGCGCATCGTGCTCGAGGCGCTCGCCGTCACCCTGGGCCGCAACGCCCGTGCCCGCGCGCTGCAGCTGCCGGCCTGGAACGAGGCCCTCGGCCTGCCCCGCGCCTGGGACCAGCAGTGGGCGCTGCGGATCCAGCAGGTCCTCGCGTTCGAGACCGACCTGCTCGAGTACCCCGACATCTTCGAGGGCTCCGTCGTCATGGAGGGCCTCGTCGAGGAGCTGCTCGAGGGCGCCCGGGCCGAGATGGCCGTCGTCGCCGAGCACGGCGGCGCCGTCGAGGCCGTCGACTACATGAAGAGCTCGCTCGTGGAGAGCCACCGCGAGCGGATCGCCCGCATCGAGAAGCACGAGCTCACCGTCGTCGGCATCAACAAGTACACCGAGACGGAGCCCTCCCCCCTCACCGCGGCGGGCGACGGCGGCATCATGACCGTCGACCACGCCGTCGAGGAGCAGGCCAAGACCGCGCTGGCCGAGTGGCGCGCCGGCCGCGACCAGGTCGCCGTGGACGCCGCGCTCACGCGCCTCGCCGAGGTCGCCGCGAGCGACGAGAACATCATGCCCGCGTCGATCGACGCCGCCCGCGCGGGCGTCACGACCGGCGAGTGGGCCAAGACGCTGCGTGCCGCCTTCGGCGAGTACCGCGGTCCCACGGGCGTCGGCGAGGCCGCGTCCACGACGGACCGCTCCGCGGAGCTCGAGCAGGTCCAGGCCGAGGTCGAGCGGGTCTCCGAGGCGATGGGCCGCCGGATCAAGATCCTCGTCGGCAAGCCGGGCCTCGACGGCCACTCCAACGGCGCGGAGCAGATCGCCGTGCGCGCCCGCGACGTGGGCATGGACGTCGTCTACGAGGGCATCCGCCTGACGCCGGAGCAGATCGCCCGTTCCGCCGAGCAGGAGGGCGTGCACGTCATCGGCCTGTCGATCCTCTCCGGCAGCCACCTCGAGCTGATCCCGGCCGTGATCCAGGAGCTGCGCGACAAGGGCGTCGAGGTGCCCGTCATCGTCGGCGGGATCATTCCCGAGGCCGACGCGCAGCCGCTGGCCGACGCGGGCGTCGCGGGCGTCTACACGCCGAAGGACTTCGACATCTCGGTGATCATGGCCGACATCGTCCGGATCGTCGCCGAGGCCAACGGCGTCCTCGACGAGGCCGACGTCCCCGCGCCCACCGGCGGATCGATCGAGGCCGGCGCCACCGGCTGAGCGGCGGGCGCCCGGGGCCGGGGTCCGGAGCGGGCGCCCCGGGTCAGATCCGCCACGGCGGTCCGCGGCCGGGGCCCCGACGCGGCGGTCCGTGGCGGACCGTCCGCGGATCGCGGGTCAGCCGGCGTCCACGGACCCGAGGACCCCCGGCCCCCGGGTGTGCTCGTAGACGAGCGACGTCTCGGCGTGGGCGACGGCGGGATGCGTGGTCAGGTGGTCGACCACGAACCGCCGCAGGTCCTGGGTGTCGGTGGCGGCCACCCACACGAGGTAGTCGATCTGCCCCGTGACGTGGAAGACCATGAGGACGCCCGGCAGCGCGTTGATCGTCTCGGTGAACCGCTGGATCTGCTCGCGGTCGTGCGCGGCGAGGCGCACCGCGACGACCGCCTGGAGCGGGCGCCCCAGGGCGGCGAGGTCGACCTCGGCGTGGAACCCGCGCAGGACGTCGCGCTCGCGGAGGCGGGCCACCCGGGTCAGGCACGTCGAGGGCGCGATCCCGACCTGCTCGGCGAGAGCGGCGTTCGAGATCCGCGCGTCGGCGGCGAGGGCCTCGACGATGCGGCGGTCGACGTCGTCCAGGGATGCGCTCGGGGAGATGGCCATGTCGCCGTCGATCCTACGGCCTGGTGATCCTTCGGGTTCGCCGCCTTTCTTCCGAAGATCGTTCGGCGTCGAGTACGATGAGGGAATGAACGCGTCGACACGGACCGGGACGTCGCTGATCCCGGACATCAAGGACTCGATCCTCGACGCCATCGGCGGCACGCCGCTGGTCCGGCTCAGCCGCATCGGCGCCGACCTGAACCCGCAGCTCGTGGCGAAGGTCGAGTACCTCAACCCCGGCGGCTCGATCAAGGACCGCGTGGCGATCGCGATGATCGAGGCGGCCGAGCGCGACGGGCTGCTGCGCCCCGGCGGCACGATCGTCGAGCCCACGTCGGGCAACACCGGCACCGGCCTGGCGATCGCGGCGCGGCTGAAGGGCTATCAGGTGATCGCGGTGATGCCGGACAAGATGTCCCGCGAGAAGATCGACCTGCTTCGCGCCTACGGTGCCCAGGTCGTCGTCTGCCCCACGAACGTCGAGCCGGACGACCCCGAGTCCTACTACTCCGTCTCCGACCGCCTCGCCGCCGAGATCCCCGGGGCGTTCAAGCCCAACCAGTACGCCAACGCGGCCAACCCCGCCGCGCACTACGCGTCGACCGGACCGGAGATCTGGGAGCAGACCGGCGGGCGCATCACGCACCTGGTGGTCGGCGTCGGGACCGGCGGCACGATCACCGGCACCGCCCGGTACCTCAAGGAGCAGAGCCCGGACCTCGTCGTGGTCGGCGCGGACCCGGTCGGCTCGATCTACGCCGCACCCACCGAGGACGACGTGAAGGGCTACCTCGTCGAGGGCGTCGGCGAGGACTTCTGGCCCACCACGTTCGACCCGTCGATCGTCGACCGGTGGGTGCGCGTCAGCGACCGCGACTCGTTCCTGACGACGCGCCGCCTGGCGATGACGGAGGGGATCCTCACCGGCGGCTCCTGCGGCACGGCCGTGCACGCCGCGCTCGAGGTCGCCGCGACCATCGACGACCCCGACGCGCTGGTCGTCGTGATCCTGCCCGACGGCGGTCGCTCCTACCTCAGCAAGATCTACTCCGACACGTGGATGACCGAGTACGGGTTCCTCGAGCGCACCGGCGAGGAGTCCGTCGGCGACGTCCTGCTGCGCAAGCACGACGACACCCTCCCGTCGCTCGTCACGGTCCGCACCGACCAGCCCGTCCGGGAGGCCGTCGCGCTGCTGCACGAGCACCGCGTCTCCCAGCTGCCCGTCGTCTCCGCGCACGACGGTCGGGCCGTCGTCGGGTCGATCGGCGAGCGCGGCGTGCTGAAGCGGGCCGTCGGCGATCCTGACGCCCTGGACGCCCGCATCGTCGACGTGATGGAGGTGCCGTTCCCAGCCGTCTCGGCCGGTGACCCGGTCCGCGAGGCGGTCGAGCTGCTGTCGGGCGACCGGCAGGCGCTGCTCGTCACCCGCGAGGGCCGCCCGGCGGGCATCCTGACCCGCGCGGACCTGCTCGAGGCGCTGGCCCGATGAGCGCGTCGACGCCGGACCCCGCAGGATCGACCCCGCACACGGCCCCGGCCCCGGGCGTCGCCCCGACCCGGGACGCGCTCGCGACCCGCGTCGTGCACGCCGGGCTGGACCCCGACCCGACCTACGGCTCGGTCATCCCGGCGATCCACCAGACCTCGACGTTCCGGCAGCCGCGGGTCGGCGAGTTCGTGGGCGACTTCGACTACGCCCGCAGCGCCAACCCGACCCGGGCGGCCCTCGAACGTGCGCTCGGCGACCTGGAGGGCGGGCACGGCTCCGCGTTCTCCTCCGGCATGGCCGCCACGCACGCCCTGCTGACGGCGATCTGCTCCGCCGGCGACCACGTCGTCATCCCCGGCGACCTCTACGGCGGCACGTTCCGGCTCGTCGACAAGGTCCTGACGAAGTGGGGCCTCCAGTACACGATGGTCGACCAGACCGACCTCGACGCCCTGGCCGCCGCGGTCCGCGACGACACCCGGCTGATCTGGGTCGAGACCCCGACCAACCCGCTCCTCAACGTCGTCGACGTCGCAGGCGTCGTGGCGCGGTCCAGGAACGCGTTCGTGGCGGTCGACAACACGTTCGCCACCCCGATCAACCAGCGGCCGCTCGAGCTCGGCGCCGACGCGGTCGTGCACTCCACGACGAAGTACCTGGCCGGTCACTCCGACACGGTCGGCGGTGCGGTGATCACGGCGTCGGAGGAGCACCACGACCAGGTGCGCTTCGTGCAGAACGCGATCGGTGCCGTCCCCGGGCCGTTCGACACGTTCCTCACCCACCGCGGGCTGCGCACCCTCGCGCTGCGGATGCGCGCCCACGCCGAGAACGCGGCCGTCGTCAGCGCGTTCCTGCGCGACGTCCCCGGGGTCTCCGACGTCCGCTGGCCCGGCTTCAGCGGGATGGTCAGCTTCCGCCACGCCGACGCCCGCGGCATCGCGGAGCGCACGCGGGTCTTCACCCTGGCCGAGTCCCTCGGCGGGGTCGAGTCGCTGATCGAGGTGCCCCAGGCGATGACCCACCAGTCCGTCGAGGGCTCCGACGCCGCGGTGCCGGCCGACCTCGTCCGGCTGTCGGTCGGCATCGAGGACGGCGCCGACCTGGTCGAGGACCTGCGGCGGGCGATCGGCTAGGCGCCCGGGCACCGCCGGGCACCGCGGCCACTGTGCCCGGCGGCCAGGCTGCCCGGCGGCCGGCCTGCCCGG
>NZ_JAURWA010000101.1 GCF_030655195.1 Patulibacter sp.
GCCCCGCGCCGCGGGGCCGCCGACCGAGGGCTCAGGCCCCGACCGTCTCCTTGGTCTCCGTGCCGTCCTGGCTCGTCGTGGCCGAGGTCGGCTGGCGGTAGTCGTCACCGAACAGCGACTGGTCCTCGGCGTCGTACGGGATGCCCTCCTCGATCCAGGAGTAGCGACCGCTGAGGACGCCCTTGGCGAGCTTGGCGCTCACGTCGTCGTCGTTCGTGCGCAGGTCGTGGAACAGCGCCTTGGCGCGGCGACGGGACTGCAGGCAGAAGAGGCTGCAGAGCTCGTCGATCTCGCGGGCGCGGCCCGGGTGCTGGCGCTTCTGGGCCTCGGCGTACGCGACGGCGGCCGAGATCGAGAAGAGCTCCGCGCCGATGTCGACGATGCGGCCGAGCACGGCGCTCTTGTTCTCGAGCTGGGCGCCGTAGCGGCCCATCGCGTAGAACGTGACGCGGGCGAGCTTGCGGGAGTTGCGCTCGACGAACCGCAGGTGCTGCGCCTGGGCGCCGAACTCGTCGTACGAGCGCGGGTTCTGGCCCTCGCCGTGCGTCAGGTTCGGGAACCACTTCGCGTAGAACTTGCCGGCGCCGACGGCCAGCTTGGCCTTCTCGGACAGCCCGCCGTCGCCCTCGATGAGCTCGCCGGCGACCTTCAGGTGCTGATCGACGGCCTCGCGGGCGATCTGCAGGTGCATGATCTCCGTGGAGCCCTCGAAGATGCGGTTGATGCGCATGTCGCGCAGCGCCCGCTCGACCGGCACCGGGCGCTCGCCGCGGGCGGCGAGGGACTCGGCCGTCTCGTAGCCGCGACCGCCGCGGATCTGGACCAGCTCGTCCGTGACCTGCCAGCCGAGCTCGGAGCCGACGAGCTTGGCGACGGCCGCCTCGATGCGGATGTCGGAGCGCTTGGAGTCGGCCATGCGGGCCGTGACGTCGACGAGGGCCTCGAGGCCGAACGCCGTCGCGTTGATGAACGCGATCTTCTGGGCGACCGGGTCGTGCTCGCCGACGGGCTTGCCCCACTGGACGCGCTCGGTGCCGAACTCGCGGGCCACGCGGGCGGCCCACTTGGCGGTGCCGGCGCAGATGGCGGGCAGCGCGAGGCGGCCGGTGTTCAGGGTCTGCAGGGCGATCTTCAGGCCCTGGCCCTCCTTGCCGATGAGGTTCTCGGCCGGGACGAAGACGTCCTCGAGCAGCGTCTGGGAGTTCTCGATGCCGCGGAGGCCCATGAACTGGTTGCGGTGCTCGACGGTGATGCCCTCGGAGTCGTACTCCAGGACGAAGGCCGAGACGCCGCCCTTGTGGCCCTCGCTCTTGGGGACCTTGGCCATGATCACGACGATGTCGGCGATCGCGCCGTTGGTCGCCCACAGCTTGCGGCCGGTGATGCGGTAGCCGGTGCCGTCGTCCGTCGGGACGGCGGCGCAGGAGACGCGGGCCGGGTCGGAGCCGACGTCGGGCTCCGTCAGCAGGAAGGCGGAGATGTGGTCCTTGGCGACCTTCGGGAGCCACTTCTGCTTCTGCTCCTCGGTGCCCGCGATCATCAGCGGCTCGGCCACACCGATCGACTGGTGGGCGGAGAGGAGGGCGCCCAGGGAGCCGTGCCACGTGCCGATCATGGCCAGCGCGCGGTTGTAGTCGACCTGCGAGAGCCCGAGGCCGCCGTACTTCTGCGGCACCTTCATCCCGAAGGCGCCGAGGTCCTTGAAGCCGTCGATGACCTCGTCGGGGATCTTCGCGTCGCGCTCGATCTGGAGGTGGTCGACCTTCTCCGTGAGGAAGCGCTCGAGCTTCTCCAGGAAGACCTTGCCGCGGGCCGCCTTCTCGGCGTCGTCCGCCGGCAGCGGGTGCATCAGGTCGAAGCGGAAGTCCCCGAGGTAGAGCTCCTTGCCGAAGGAGGGGAGCTTCCAGTCGGTCTCGCGCGCCTCCTCGGCGAACTTGCGGGACTCGGCGCTTGTCGGATCGGTGCTCACGAGGTGTTCTCCAGGGCTAGATTGACTGGTCAGTCAACTTCTACCCCGAGGGTAGCGCGACCGACGGATCACCGCTACCCCCATCGGGGGGTCCCCACCCGCCCGGACGCCGTGGCCACGGCGCCACGGGCGCGGGTCGGCGGTCCCGCCCGGCGTCGGCCGGACGGTCCCGGGAACGACGGAGGGCCGCCTGTCGGCGGCCCTCCGGGCACTCATGCGGCTGCGGACGGTGCGCCCGACGCCAGGTGTCCTCAGCGCGAGGGCGCCGGGGTCTCGGCGCCCGCGACGACGCGGCGGGCACCGACGTACGCGGCGCCCCAGTAGTCGTCGTCGAGACGGTGCTCCATGACGCCCTTGGTCGTCGCGGAGATGACGGTCGTCGCGCTCGTGGCGATGCCGACGTGCGACGCGCCGGCGCCGGCGGTCGAGAAGAAGACGAGGTCGCCGGGCTGGATGGCGGACTTCTCCACGGCCGTGCCCTCGCCGTACTGGTCGAAGGACGTGCGCGGCAGGCTGATCCCGGCCTTCTTGAACGCGTAGACCATCAGGCCGGAGCAGTCGAAGCCCGAGGCGTCGTTGCCACCGCTGGCGTAGGGCGTGCCGATGACCCCACGGGCCGCCTCGATCGCCGCGGCGACGTCGCCCGTCGCGACGGGGGTCGCGGTGCCGTCGGCGTCCGGCGACGTCGTGGTGCCGCCGAGCTTCGCCTCGACCTGCGCGACGAACGGCATCTTCATCGCCTTGATCGTCTCGAGGTTCGGGCGGCCGGTCCGGGTCAGCTTGCGCTGCTTCTGGTACCGCTTGATCGCGGTGCGGGTGCGGGCGCCCAGGGCGCCGTCGGCCTTGACCCGGACGCGCTTCTGCACCCGCTTGGTCTGCGAGCGCGTGAGCTTCACGGTCTTCGTCGGCGAGACGGAGGTCGCGGGTGCGGCCGGAGCGGTCCCGGTGGACGGATCCTGCGTCGTCCCGGTGCCCGGGTCGGCTGGCGTCGTCGACGTCGTGGTCGGGGCGACGGACGTCCCACCACCGGTCTGCGCCACCGCGGACGGCGCGGCGGCGAGCATCATCATCAGCGTGACGGCGACGCCACTGGTCAAGCGATTCACGTGTACGGCTCTCTTTCGTCGGCCTACGGGGTTAGCTGACGGGCGAGCGCGGAAAGATCGCGCCTCCACCCCGGGAGGTGGATGAGCCCCGGTGCTGACTGGTTCCCCCGTTCCCGGACACGGACGTCCGGCGACTCGGCTCGGGAGACCGTAGCAAGGCCGTCGGCGTCCGTGGCCGCTCTCCTCCCCGGTGACCCGGAACGCCTGTGGCGCGCCGTCGCTCGGGCCCGTCGTCCCGCGCCGTCGAGTCGGGCACCGTCGCCCCCGGGCGTCCCGTGACGTCGGACGGTTCCCCGGCGCGTCCAGGGGGAACAGGCTCGGTTCGATGCCTCGACTGCGCCGCTCGGACCTCACCGCCCCCGGGATCGAGCGCATAGGCGCCGGCAAGGGGTTCTGGTATCGGGACCCGGACGGGGAGAAGGTCACCGACGCGGAGACGATCGAGCGCATCGAGGCGCTCGTCCTCCCCCCGGCCTGGAAGGACGTCTGGATCTCGCCGCACCCGCACGGCCACGTCCAGGCGACCGGGACGGACGCCGCGGGTCGCAGGCAGTACCGCTACCACGACGTCTGGCGCGAGCAGCGCGACCACGAGAAGTTCACCCGCGTGCTCGAGTTCGCCTCGCGGCTGCCGAAGCTGCGCGCCACGCTGCTGGAGCACCTCCGCCTCGACGGTCTCCCCCGCGAACGCGCCCTGGCGTGCTCCGTCCGCCTGCTCGACCTGGGCTTCTTCCGCCTGGGGTCCGAGGACTACGCCGAGGAGAACGAGACCTACGGCGTGGCGACCCTGCAGCAGCGGCACGTGAAGATCGACGACGAGCAGGTCGTCTTCGACTACAACGCCAAGGGCGGCAAGCGGCGGGTGCAGGTCATCGCGGACTCCGAGGTGGTCGACGTCGTCGAGCGCCTGAAGAAGCGGCGCGGCAGCAAGAACCGGCTCCTGGCCTTCAAGGACGGCGGCCGGTGGAAGGAGCTGCACCCCTCCGAGGTCAACGAGTACCTCAAGGAGCACGCCGGCGAGTGCTCCGCCAAGGACTTCCGCACCTGGAACGGCACCGTCCTGGCCGCCCTGGGCATCGCCGTGAAGGCCGAGGACGGGCTGTCGCAGCGGCAGCGCGACAAGGCGGTCGTCGCGACCGTCAAGGAGGTCGCCTGGTTCCTCGGCAACACCCCGGCGGTCGCCCGGGCCTCCTACATCGACCCGCGGGTCTTCGAGCGCTTCGAGGAGGGCTGGACGATCGCCGCACGGGTCCAGGAGCTCGGCGGGCCCGAGGCGTTCATCGACCCGGAGGGCCGGATCGCCCTGGAGGACGCCGTGCGCGACCTGCTGCGGGACGTCGGCGAGGAGTCGCCGGCGCTGGCGCACGTCGACGCCTGACCGGCGGGCACGACCGGGTGGCCGCCCCTGTCGGGGCACCCGACACGGGGCGGGCGGGCCGCCCGCCGGGCCGCCCGCCGGGCCTCAGGCCGCGGTCGCGCCCTGGGCGGGGGCCTGCGCCTGCGCGCGCTGCACGACCAGGTACGTCAACCAGAGACCGAGGGCGAAGAGCGGGATGCCCATCGACACGCGGGCGACGCCGAGCGCGACCAGCGCGTCGGTCAGGTACAGCGGCAGCTGCACCAGCAGGCGGAGGGCGAAGAGCGCGACCCAGATCCACGTCACCCGCGTGTACGTCCTGACGAGCAGCGGGTCCTTGCGCCACGCCGTCGGCTCGCCGCCGAGGCTGCCGATGATCACGCCCATGATCGGCCAGCGGACGAGGATCGACACGAAGTACGCCGACGCGTAGGCGATGTTGATGAGGATGCCCGGCAGGAAGAAGTCCGAGGCGTTGCCGGTCTTCGAGACGATGAACCCGGCCAGGGCGATCCCGAAGAAGCCCGAGAGCGCGAACTTGAGGGTCTGACCCTTCACGACGCGCGCCAGCGTCAGGACCGCCCCGGCGACGACGGCGACGACGGCCGCGACCGTGGCGTCGCGGCCCGCGAGGGTGTAGACGGCGACGAACAGCGCCGCCGGGGCGGCCGACTCGAGGATGCCGAGCGGTCCCCCGACGGCCTCCGTCAGCGACGGCGGCTGCACGGCGGCCGTCCCGGGGGCCCCGACGGGTGCGCCGTCGGCGGGGGCCTCGGTGCCCGTCGGCGCGGGCTCGGGAGGGGGGCCGGGAGGCGACGCGGTCACCGGCGGAGGGTACCGGCGGACGCCGGGTGTGGTGCGGGCCACACCGGACCGCGGTCCGGACCATGCATACTTGTATGCGACACCCCGGGGATCGCCGTCGCGTCCCGGACCTCGTCACCGTCCTCGCAGTCCGGAGTCCCCGCCGTGCCCCAGTCAGCAGCCCCACGCCGATCGACGCCCACCGTCACCCTCGCGGTGCTGTCGCTCGGCGCGATCTCCTACTCGCTCCTCCAGTCGCTGGTCGCCCCCGCGCTGCCGGACATCCAGGAGGCGACGGGCGCCTCGGCCTCCGCGGTCAGCTGGATCCTCACCTCGTACCTGCTGGCCGCCTCCGTGGCCACGCCGATCCTCGGCCGGCTCGGGGACATCCACGGCAAGGAGCGCGTGCTCTTCTGGGTGCTCGTCGCGCTGGCGGTCGGCACGCTGCTCTCGGCCGTGGCCTCGTCGCTGCCGCTGCTGATCGCCGGACGGGTCATCCAGGGCGCCGCGGGCGGCATCTTCCCCCTCGCCTTCGCGATCCTCCGCGACGAGTTCCCCCGCGAGCGGGTGGCCGGCGCGATCGGGATGATGTCGTCGCTCCTGGGCATCGGCGGCGGCCTCGGCGTGGTCCTGGCCGGCGTGATCGTCGACAACCTGAGCTACCACTGGCTCTTCTGGATCCCGCTCGTCGCGATCGTCCTGTCGGCGGCGCTGACCTGGCGCTACATCCCCGAGTCGCCCGTGCGGGCGCCGGGGCGGATCAACTGGACCGGTGCGGTGCTGCTCTCGGCCGGCCTGTCGCTGCTGCTGCTCGGCGTCAGCCAGGCGTCGACGTGGGGCTGGGGCTCGCCGAAGACCCTCGCGATGATCGTCGTCGCCGTGCTCGTCCTGATCGCCTGGGTCCGCAACGAGACCCGCACGGACGAGCCGCTGGTCGACATGCGGATGATGCGGATCCGCGGCGTCTGGACGACGAACGTCGCCGCGCTCATGGTCGGCGTCGGCCTCTACACCTCGTTCATCCTGATCCCGCAGTTCGTGCAGGAGCCGACGTCGACCGGCTACGGCTTCGGGTCGTCCGTCACCGCCGCCGGCGTGTTCCTCCTGCCGTCGACGATCGCGATGCTCGTCGTCGGCCAGTTCACCGGTCCGATCGAGCGGCGCTTCGGCGCCCGTGCCTCGCTGATCGCCGGCTGCGTGGTGACGGCGGTGGCCTACGGGATGCTCGCCGTCGCGCACACGGAGCACTGGGAGATCTACGTGGCCTCCGGCCTCCTGGGCGTCGGCCTGGGCCTGTCGTTCGCGGCGCTGGCGAACCTCATCGTCGTGGCGGTCCGGCAGGACCAGACGGGCATCGCGACCGGCATGAACACCGTGATGCGCACCATCGGCGGCGCGGTCGGCGCCCAGCTGGCGGGCACGCTGCTGGCCGGCGGCGTCGTGGCCGCGACGGGCCTGCCCTCCGAGGGCGCCTACACGGCCGGGTTCCTCATGTGCGGCGGCGCGCTCGTCGTCGCCGTGCTGGTCTCGTTCGGCATCCCGACCCGCGCCCGGGTGCGGGCCGGGATCCCGGTCGCGGCGGACTGACGCGGTCGCCGCCGTCGGCGGGGCGGGCCCGGCGGCCGGGGCCGGACCGGCTCCC
>NZ_JAURWA010000135.1 GCF_030655195.1 Patulibacter sp.
CGGACCGGGGACCGTCGCCGGGCGGGCGGGGACCGCCGCTGAGCGGGCCGTCACTGGGCGGGCGGGGGCGGAGGGGCGGGCGGACATGGGTGCTCCTGGGGGTCGCTGGCCGGGACCGCGCGCCGCGGGCCGCCGGGTCGCGCCGGTGACGTCGAGGACGACGGTCCGGCGTGGTGGGCGGGATCCTCGCACCCCGGGCCCGGGACGGCGCCGGATGGAGGGGCCGCGCGCGGCCGCCGCGTCCGCGCCTCAGGCGTCGCCGGACAGGCGCCGCAGGTCCCGCAGCCCGGGCTCCAGCGCGTCCTGCAGGCCGGCGAAGACCGGGAGGAGCGCTGCGTAGCGCCCGGCGGTCGCGGGGTCGGGCACGCGGGTCTCGGCGATCGCGATCCGGCCGGCGAGGTCGTCCGCGTCGTCGACGAGGCGCAGGGCGTGCATGCCGACGACCGCGGCGCCCAGGGCGGAGCCGTCGTGCTGCTGGGGGAACCCGACGGGGAGTCCGAGCACGTCGGCCAGCAGCTGCCGCCAGAACGGGCTGCGCGCGAACCCGCCGGTGGCCCGCAGCTCGTCGACCGCGTGGCCGGCCTCCCGCAGGGACTCCAGGACGAGGGCCAGCTGCAGGCAGACCCCCTCGACGGCCGCCCGGACCAGGTGGCCGCGGCCGTGCCCGGCGGTCAGGCCGACGTACGCCCCGCGCGCGTCGCCCCGCCACGTCGGCGCGCGCTCGGCGAGCAGCGACGGCAGCAGCACCAGCCCGTCCGAGCCGGCCGGGACGTCGGACGCCAGGGCCAGCAGCGCGTCCTCGGCGCCGCTGCCGAGGTCGGGCGCGAGCGCGTCCCCCACCCACCGCAGGACCGATCCGCCGTTGCTGATCGCCCCGCCGGTGACCCAGCGCCCGTCGTCCAGGACGTAGCTGAAGAGTCGCCGCCGCGGGTCGACGCCCGGTCGGTCGACGGTCAGGCGCAGCGCCCCGCTCGTGCCGATGGAGCACGCCGCCAGCCCGGGCCGCAGGGCGCCGACGCCGACGTTGGCCAGCGGTCCGTCGCCGGCGCCTGCGACCACCGGGGTGTCTCCGGGCAGCGCGACCGCTGCGGCGGTGTGGGCGGTGAGGCCCCCGAGGATCGTCGTCGTGGCCACGACGGGGGCGAGGAGCCCGGCGTCGATCCCGGCGAGCCGCAGCGCGCCCGCGTCCCAGTCGCGCGTCGAGGCGTTCCAGAGCCCGGTGCCCGAGGCGACGGACGCGTCGATCGCCCACCGCCCGGTCAGGGCGTGCAGGACGAGCTCCTTCACGCCGACCCACCGCCGCGCCGCCCCGAACGTCCGCGGGTCCTCGTCGCGGAACCACGCGAGCTTGGCCAGCGGCGCCATCGGGTGGACCGGCGTGCCGGTGCGGTCGTGGACGCCGGGGTCGGCGGCGCGGATCGCGTCGGCCTGCGCCCTCGCGCGCGTGTCGGCCCACGTGAGGACCGGCGTCAGCGGGCGGTCGTCGCCGTCGAGCGCGCAGAGCCCGTGCATGGCGGTCGACACCGCGATGCCGGCGACGTCGAGGTCCAGCTCCCGGCACGCCGCCGCCGTCGTCCGGATCGTCCGCAGCACCGCGCCGAGGACGAGCTCCGGGTCCTGCTCGGCGCGCCCCGGCCGGGCGACGTCGAGCGGGTAGGGGTGGGCGGCGCCGGCGAGCGCCGCGCCGTCCGTCGCGAACGCGGTCGTCTTCGTGGCCGTCGTCCCGACGTCGACCCCGAGGACGACGATGCGCCGCACGTCGTCCTCAGCCGAGGTCGGTCGCCTCGATCAGGCCGGGAGGGTCGGTCCGCGCGGGCCCGGTCGGGAACGCCAGGCGGACGAGGCGCTGCCCGTCGACGCTGACGTGGGCGACCACGGGCGGGACGACGGTCGCGGAGAGCTCGTCGAGCGCCTGGGCGACCGACACGAGGCTGGGGCGCAGGCGCACGCGCCAGGCGTCGATCTTGCCGGCGGGGACGGTGACCTTCTCGCGCTTCTCGACGCGGACGTCCAGCGGCCAGTGCACGATCGCGGTGAGCCACACGGGCGGGACGAACTTCGCCTTGTCCGCCAGGGGCAGCACGCGCAGCGCGAGCGCGAGGGCGGGGGCGGGGACCATCTCGCGCGGGTAGGCCGAGATGTCGCCGCCCATCTGCGGCACCTGGACGTCGCGGAACGCGGCGGACTCGGTGAAGACCTCGCGGTCCTTGTCGCGCAGCTCGATCGACTGGGACTGGGCGAGCAGGACGCCCGAGCGGCGGCGGAACCGCGTCTCCACGGTGCCGGTCAGCCGGCCGAACGCCTCGCCCGAGATCCCCTGGACGAGCTCCCGGTCGCCCTCGGTGCGGAGGGTCAGGCTGCCGGTGCCGACCTCCTCGCCGTCGACCAGCCCGCGGAACGTGGTGGTCTCGGGGGCCTCGAGCCCGGGATCGGGCAGCGCGTCTTCCATGCGCGGGACGATGGCAGGTGCGGGCCCGCGGGGGAGCGGGACGGGCCGCTGCCCGACGCGCCGGCCGGCACGCCGCCGACGGGCGATGCGACCGCGGGTAGCATCGGCGCCCACCGACGGAGGACAGCATGGGCATCGAGCGGTACGAGCGCGGGACGTTCACCCACCAGGGCACGACGCACGACGTCTATCGGCGCGGGTCGGGGCCGGCGGTCCTGGTGATCGCCGAGGTGCCGGGGATCACGCCCGAGGTGATCGCCTACGCCGACCGGGTCGTCGACCGCGGCTGCTCCGTCGTCCTGCCGCACCTGTTCGGCCGGGTCGAGGGCGCGTCGCGCGACCCGCGCAACCTGGCCCGCACGTTCGCGCACGTCTGCGTGTCGAAGGAGTTCAACCTGTTCGGGCTGCGGCGGCAGTCGCCCGTCACGGACTGGCTGCGGGCGCTCGGGCGCGCGGAGCACGAGCGGGCCGGCGGGCCGGGCATCGGCGTCATCGGCATGTGCCTGACCGGCGGCTTCGGCCTGGCGATGATGGCCGACGACTGGGTGCTGGCCCCCGTCCTCAGCCAGCCCTCGCTGCCGGTCGGTCTCACGAAGCGCCACCGGGCGGACCTCGGCGTGGACGACGCGACGCTCGCGAAGGTCAAGGCGCGCGCGGCCGACGGCTCGTGCCTGCTGGCGCTGCGGTTCACGGGCGACAGGCTGTCGCCGGGAGAGCGCTTCCACCGCCTGCGCCACGAGCTCGGGGACCGCTTCCTCGCCGTCGAGATCGACTCCTCCCGGGGCAACCCGCACGGCAACTCCGTCGTGGCGCACTCCGTCGTGACCGTCGACCTGCAGGACGTCCCGGGCCACCCGACCCGCGAGGCGCTGGACCGCACGCTCGACTTCTTCGCGGAGCGGCTCGGGGTGGACGCGCCCGTGACCGCCTAGGGACCGGGGCGGCGGACGCGGCCCGAACCCCGGGCGTCGTCCGCCGCCGTCCCCGGCGGCGACGGTCGACGCAACCGATCGAGCCCCCCGCCCCGTAGACCCGGTCGTAACCTTGACACGACCGTGGTAAGGTTACGAAGTCCCGCATGGACGCACTGACTATTCACGAGGCGGCGGAGACCACGGGCTGGAGCCCGCGGATGCTCCGCTACATCGAACGCATGGGGCTCGTCGAGCCCGAGCGGTCGACGGGCGGCTACCGCCTGTTCGGCCCTGGCGAACTCCAGCGCCTGCGCACCTTGCGCGGCCTGCTGGACGAGCAGGGGCTGGCTCTCGGGGAGGTCGGTTTCGCCCGCCGGTTGCAGCACGACGACGTGCTGCGGACGGCGGTCGAGGACTGGCTCGAGGCTGAGCCGGCGCGCCCCGCCCACGTCCCGGTCGACGACTGGCTGACGTGGGAGCAGGACAAGCACGAGCGATTGGTGGCGGAGGCCGCACGTCGCGCCGACACCACCGCCACCACGAACCTCACGGAGACGCTATGAGCACCGTCATTCAGAAGAACGACTACAAGGTCGTCGACCTGAACCTGGCCGCCGCCGGCCGCAAGCAGATGGACCTCGCCGAGCACGAGATGCCCGGTCTGATGTCCACCCGTCGCGAGTTCGCCGACGCGCAGCCGCTCAAGGGCGCCCGCATCATCGGCTCGCTGCACATGACGACGCAGACGGCCGTCCTCATCGAGACGCTCACGGCGCTCGGTGCCGAGGTCCGCTGGTGCAGCTGCAACATCTTCTCCACGGACGACCAGGCCGCCGCGGCCGTCGTCGTGGGCCCGAACGGCACGCCCGAGGATCCCCAGGGCGTCCCCGTCTTCGCCTGGAAGGGCGAGACGCTCGAGGAGTACTGGTGGTGCACGGAGCAGGTCGTCGCCGGCTGGGGCGCCGAGGGTCCGAACATGATCCTCGACGACGGTGGCGACGCCACGATGCTCCTGCACAAGGGCCGCGAGTTCGAGCTCGCCGGCGCCGTGCCGGACCCGTCCACCGGTGAGACCGAGGAGGAGAAGGTCTTCCTGAGCCTCCTCACCGCCTCGCTGCCGACGCACCCGAACCGCTACACCGAGCTGTCCGACGGCATCCTCGGCGTCACCGAGGAGACCACGACGGGCGTCCACCGCCTGTACGAGCTCGCCAAGGAGGGCAAGCTCCTCTTCCCGGCGATCAACGTCAACGACTCGGTCACCAAGTCGAAGTTCGACAACCTCTACGGCTGCCGCCACTCGCTGATCGACGGTCTCAACCGCGCGACCGACGTCATGATCGCCGGCAAGCGCGCCGTGGTCTGCGGCTTCGGCGACGTCGGCAAGGGCTCCGCCGACTCCCTCCGTGGCCAGGGCGCTCGCGTGATCATCACCGAGATCGACCCGATCAACGCGCTGCAGGCCGCGATGGAGGGCTACCAGGTCACCACGCTGGAGTCCGTCATCGAGGAGGCCGACATCGTCATCACGACGACCGGCAACAAGGACATCCTCACCAAGGAGCACCTGCGGTCGCTGAAGAACAAGGCGATCGTCGCGAACATCGGTCACTTCGACAACGAGATCGACATCGCCGGTCTGGCGTCGACCCCGGGCATCACCCGCGTCGAGGTCAAGCCCCAGGTCCACGAGTGGGTCTTCGAGGACGGTCACTCGATCATCGTCCTGTCCGAGGGTCGCCTGATGAACCTCGGCAACGCGACGGGTCACCCCTCGTTCGTCATGTCCAACTCCTTCACGAACCAGACGATCGCCCAGATCGAGCTGTTCACGAAGAACTCGGACTACGACAAGCAGGTCTACGTCCTGCCGAAGCACCTCGACGAGAAGGTCGCGCGTCTGCACCTCGACGCCCTCGGCGTCAAGCTGACGAAGCTCACCGACGAGCAGGCCGCCTACATCGGCGTCCCGGTCGAGGGCCCGTACAAGCCGGACCACTACCGGTACTAGCGGCCCGCCGCCTTCGGGCGGCGACCGCGCAGCACCCGCCCGACGACCGCCGACCGGTGGTCGCGGGCAGCTTCCCGAGTCATCTCGGAATCCGATTCAGCACACGACGGGCGGCCCACGGGCCGCCCGTCGTCGTGCGTGGGCCGCGCCCCGTCGCGCCGCCGTCGCGGGTCGCCGCCGTGGAGACGGCGACGCGGACCGGACATCGGTGCGACCTCGGCGAAGGTCAGGCCCCGGGCGGGTAGCCTGCGGGCCGTCCTGCTCCTCGTCCCGGGCCCGCCATGTCGTCCCCTCATCACCCAGTCCTCCGCGCGGCCCACCGACGCATCGCGGCGCCGGTCGCGCTCGTCCTCGTCGCGCTCGGGGCGACCGCCGCGCCGTCCGCCGCCGACGACGGCTGGATCTTCTCGCGGTGCCAGCCGCAGCTCTGCCGCGTCGACGGCGACGGCCGCCATCGGACGACGATCACCACCGACGGGCTGAACCTCGCGACCTACGGGACCCCGGTCGGCTCCAGGGACGGGAAGGTCCTCGGCTACGACACGCTGACGGCGCCGCTCGGCAGCCCGATGTCGGCGTGGGTGGTCCGGCCGGCCGCGGGGACGGGACCGCAGCGGATCGATCCCGAGGGCACGATGGTCGACCTGGCGCCCGACGGCAGCCGCGCGCTCGTCGTGCAGTCCCGCTGGTACGACCGCGACGGCGGACCGAAGATCTGCACGATCACGACGACGGACGGCGGCGACCGCCGCTGCCTGACGCGGACGCCCGGGGTCGGCTTCTCCGACTACGCGGGGCCGGACCTCCTCCTCGGCAGCTACAACCCGCTCCCGCCGACGCTCCAGTTCCTGCCCGAGGGGACCTCGCGCCTGGACACCATCGTCGAGGCGTCGGCCTCGGGGGCGGTCACCCGCACGGTGGCGGCGCTCCCCGGCTACGGCCTCGTGGATCCCGAGCTGTCCCCCGACGGGCGATGGGTGGTCGCGACGGCGATGCAGCGGCTCGGTCAGGCGGGCCGGATCGCGGTCTTCGACCGGGCAACCGGCGCGCTCGCGCACTGGCTGTCGCCGCAGTTCGAGGTCGGCTACGCGACGGACGACGCACCGGCCTGGTCGCCGGACGGGCGGAGGATCGTCTTCCACCGGCAGGACCCGGGCTACGACGACGCGCTCTACGTCATCGATGTCGACGGCCCGATCGGCAGCGAGCGCCGCGTGGGCTCCGGGACCCTCCCGGTGTGGACCGACGAGGTCCTGCCGCCGGGGGCGAGCCTGCGACCGGCCGGCAAGCCTCAGCCGGGTCCCCGTCCGCAGGTCGCGCTGTCGCGCTCCCGCGTGGTCGTGCGGATGCCGGCAGCCGGGACGGTGCGCGTGGTCCTCGACCGTGCCGTGCGCCGGGCCGGCGGGACGGTCTGGCGCCGTCAGGCCCGGGGCTCCGCGAAGGCCGCGCGGGTCGGGGCCGTGCGTCTCCGGGTCGGTCGGCTTCCGGCCGGTCGGTACCGCGCGACGGTCACGGTGCGCCGGACGGATCGCGTCCCGACCGGCGTGGTCCGCGTGGTCCGCCGCCTGCGCTGAACGGCACGACCGCGCCGCCGCCGGGAGACCGTCGGCGCACCGTGCGCGTCGACAGGCGGGGCATCGCGATATATCGCGCTATTGACGTATCGGTTGAAGCGATATATCGTGATGGCACACCAACGAGAAGGAGTGTCCTCATGGACGCAGTTCGATTCAGCATCAGCAGCACCCCGTCCGGTCCGCGCTCCGGGGATCGCGGCCCGCGCCATCCCCGGCACGACGGCCCCGACGGGTCCGGCGGACGCGGTCCCGGTCGCCACCGCCACGGCGAGCCCGACGGGCCGACCGAGCACGGGTCCCGGCACCACCGGTGCGCGCCCGTCGGCGAGCACGGCGGTCCGGGCGACGGCGAGCGCGGGCACGGCGGCCCCGGGGGCCGCGGCGGAGGCCGAGGGC
>NZ_JAURWA010000140.1 GCF_030655195.1 Patulibacter sp.
CTGCGCGCTGCCCGGTTCGGCGAGCGCGCGGGCCAGGGTCTCGACCAGGCGCGGCCGGCCCGGGCGGGCGCGGCGCCACGCCTCGGTGAGACCGCGGCCGAGCTCCAGCGCCAGGACCAGCAGCAGCACGATCGCGGCGACGTGGACCGGGACCTCGAGCGCCTGCGCGATGCCGGAGAGGGCGTCGGTCACGACGTCGGCCAGCGGGGGTACGACGGTCACGGGCGGGCGACGCTACCACAGGAAGGGTCACCTACGTAGGGCTACCGAACTCGGCCCCGACCGCCGCCGCCCGCTCAGCCGACGAGGTCCAGCCCGAGGCACGCCGGGGCGCCGGGCTGGGCGTCCGGGTCGCCCGGGCGCGCGCAGTTGAACGTCTCGATCGGCGTGACCACGCTGCGGCCGTCGTCGAGGACGTACTCGTCGAGGGCGTCGACGTTCGGGACGGCCGTCGCCGGGCGGACGCTGACCCGCTTGCCGGAGGTCGCCGAGAACCGCTGGACGTCGCTGGGGTGCCCGCCGCCGATGTTGAAGCGGGTCACGGCGAAGCGCGAGCCGTCCGCCGAGACCGTCAGGGCGCCGATGCCGTTGTCCGACGCGCCGCCGGTGCTCTGCGAGGTCAGCCGCACGACCTTCTTGCCCGGGCGCATCAGCCAGACGATGTTGCCGATGCCGACGTCGCGCGGGCGGTAGGCGTGCAGGGCGATCGCGTCCCGCGCGCCGAGCGCGAGGCGGAGGCCCTGATACTCGCGCGGTACCGTCCGCACGAGCTTGCTCGGTCGGCCGGCGGCCGTGGCGAAGCGCAGGGTGGTCGTGCCGCGGGACGTGCGCAGGAAGGCGATCCGGCCGGCGCGCATGACGGTGGCCTCGTCCTTCGAGGTCTGGCCGCGCAGGCGCCTGGCGGGACCCGACCCGTCGGCGCGCACGACGACGTCGCGGCCGCGCGAGCCGATGGTGAGCACGGTGCGCCCGTTGCCGTCGGAGCCGAGCGCCACGGAGTCGGCGAAGTCGGGGAGCTTGGCCGAGAGGACGCGCGGCGTCCCGCCGGGAGCGTCGAGGACGACCGCCTGGACGGTGCGGACCGTGCCGGTCCGGCTCGGCGCCGACGCGGGCCGGAGCCACGCGACGCGCTGGCCCTGGACGGAGACGTCGACCGGCTCGACGGCGTCGAGCACGGTGCGGGGAGCGTCGGCGGCCGACGCGGGGGCCGCCGAGAGGGCGAGCCCGACGCAGAGGAGGGCCGGGATGGTCAGGGACGGGACGGGGGGGACACGCATACGCACTACAACCCCGGATCCGGCGAAATGGTGCGCCCGGGGCCCGCCTCCTCACGGACTCTCACGGACGAGCGTCCGCGCGCCAGGACGCGCCCGGACGCCCGCCGCCGTCCCTCAGCCCGTCGCCCGCACGCCGCTGCGCGGCCACGAGCGCCACGTCGCCCCGACCGCCGCCGCGGCCGCGTCGAGGACCGACGCGACGAGCCGCTCCCGCGCCGGGGCCAGTCGCCCGGTGCCGCACGACGGCGTCACCAGGCTGCGGGCGATGAGGGTCTCGAGGTCCCCGCCCGCGGCGGTCACCGCGCCGACGGCGGCACCGATCCGGGCGGCGGCGTCGAACTCCGCGTCGGGGCGCACCGGGTCCAGGGCGCCCCAGGCGATCCGGCCGCCACGGGCGACGAGCTCGTGCAGCACGACCGCACCCGCCCCGCCGACGGCGTAGCGGGTCGCGTCGAACGAGAGCACGTCCGGCTCCGCCGCGCGCACGAGCGCCCACGGGACGGCCGAGCAGACGTGCAGGCCCCACGCCGACGCGGCGCCGCGCAGCGGGTCCCACACCCGGGCGTCGACCGCGCTCGCCGCTCCCGGGCGGGTCGGACGGGGATCGCCGCTCGCGTGGGCGAGGCCGGGCTCGTCGACGACCAGCAGGACGTCGAGGTCCAGCTCGCGCAGCCGCGCGGTCTGCCCCGCGACGCTCGACGCCAGCCAGCCGGCGAGCTCGCGCGCCAGCGTCGCGACGTCGCGACCGACGCCCGAGCGACCCGCCGCGCGCTCCATCGCCACGGCGAGCGTGACCGGGCCCGTCGCCTGCAGCTTCACGACCCGGTGCTCCGGCGGCCGCGCCTGCAGGGCCTCGACGAACGCGTCCCACGCGGCGGGGCGTTCGCGGTCGCGCTCGGTCGTCCAGCCGCACGGGGTCTGCGTCCACTGCGGACCGAGCCACTCGCGGACCATGTCGCCGTCGGACCGCGGGAGCTGCGGGCAGAACGGCACGCCGTAGGCGCGCGTGGCGTGGCGGACCGCCACGGCGGGGTCGTCGAACGGCAGGCTGCCGACGCCGGTCGTCGCGAGTGCGGGGAGTCGTTCGAGGACGCTCACCATGTCGTTGTCTCCTTCTGCGACGGCCGTTACGCGCGGCCGCGATGGTCAGAAGCACCCGGAGGAGGGGGATCCCACCCTCCCGGCGCGGAGTCGACAGGTCTTCGGACTCGGATGCACTCGATCGCGGCCGCCTTCCCAGGTCCTCGGACGGATGGTCCGAGGAGCCCAGTGGCGTCGTGGCCACGATCCGCATCCTCACCGCTGCGCGTCAGTCCCGGATTCCCACCGGATTCCCTGACCCCTCGGGAGGGGTGGATCGACTCCGCCGGGGACACTAGCGCGCGGCCCGGAGGGGGCCACCCGGACCGCGCCGCACGGCCCGGACCGCCGACCGGACCGTCGCGGCGCGCCCGGCACGACGGCCGGGCGCGGC
>NZ_JAURWA010000151.1 GCF_030655195.1 Patulibacter sp.
GGCGAGCGCGGCGCCGGTCCCGGCCCCGCGAGCGCGCGGCGCCACCACGGCTCGGGCGGCTGGACGGCCACGGAGTCGCGCGTGGACTGCTCGCGCAGCACGGGGGAGAGCGCGACGCCGCGGGACGCCAGGCCCCGGCGCAGCGCGCGCTCCAGGTCGAGCACCGTGCCGCGTGCGCCGGGGTCCTCGGCCACGACCCGGTCGATCGCGTCGAGGACGCCGTCGGGCAGGTCGGGTCGGCGCGGGCGCAGCGACGGGATGTGCGCGTGGGACCGCACGAGCGCGTCGGCGCGCTCCGGCTTCCCGGCGGGGTGCTCGCCGACGAACGCCTCGTGCAGGATCACGCCGAGCGCCCACAGGTCGCCCGCCTCGTCGCCCTGCCCGCCCGTCAGGCGCTCCGGCGCCATGTACGACAGGGTCCCGACGATGCGGCCCCTGCGGGTCTCCTCCTCGAGCTCCGTCGCCCGCGCGATCCCGAAGTCGGCGAGCTTCGCCGGCGGGACGTGGGGGTGGCAGGCGGTGCCCGGTCCGGCGCCGCGCCGGACGCCGCGCGCGAAGGCGTCCGCCGGCACCAGGACGTTGCGCGGCGTGACGTCCCGGTGGACGATCCCGTGGTCGTGCGCGTGGCGCAGGGCGACGCAGAGCGCGACGCCGATCTGCAGCAGCTCGTCGTCCGTGTGGGTGTCGTCGCGGATCGTCCGCCGGAGCGTGTCGCCGGCGACGAACTCGGTGACGAGCCACGTGCAGCCCTCGGCGCTGGCCAGGCCGTAGGTGGTGACGACCGTCGGGTGCCCGAGGCGGGCGGCTGCGCGGCCCTCGCCGAGTGCGCGGTCCCCGCCGTCGTTCGGGAGGCACTTCAGCGCGACGAGCCGGCCGAGGTTCTGGTCCTCCGCCATCCACACCGTGCCCGCGCCGCCGCGGCCGAGGATCCGCACCAGGCCGTAGCGGCCGAGCACGACGTCGCCGGGCCGGCGGTCGCCGCCCGCGAGCGGCCGCAGGCGGGCCGCCGTCGGGGCCGCGTCGTCCATCACCGGTGGGGTGACGGGCGCGGCCTCGGAGAGAGAGGGGCCGTCCGTTCCGGGGGCGGCTGCGGTTCCCGTGCGCACGGCGCGGTCTTCGCCCCCGTGCGGGACACTCCTCCCGTCGGGCCGCGATCGGCGCGCTCGCGCCGGCGGCGTCCGTCCGGCGGTCGTCCGAGGACCGGAGCGATCCCGGTTTGCAGGTGTTCCCGAAAAGAAGGACTCGCCGCCGGAAGGACGAAACGGCAGGCAAGACCGTCGGTAGCGTCCCTGAGGACCCGGCCGCACGCACCCCTCCCACCTTCCCCAGGAGCACCCCGTGTCGTTCTTCGACGACGACGACTTCGATGAGCCCACCCACGTCGCCGATGCCCCTCGGCGCGATGGCGGGCGCCCGGGCGGGCTCGCGGGTTTCGTCCGCAACGCGGCCGGTGGCCGGGGCGGCGGCGGTGGCGGCGGTCGACGGACGGCCCCCGGCGGGATCGACCCGCAGACCGCCCGCACGCGGCAGCTCGTCGCGCTGGGCGTCATCGTCCTCGTCCTCATCCTGCTGGTCTTCGCGGTCAACTCCTGCGTGAAGTCCGGGCGCACGTCCGCGCTGAAGGACTACTCCCGCGACGTCACGTCGGTGCTGCAGGAGTCGAGCTCCGAGGTCGCCGAGCCGATGTTCGCGGCGCTCTCCTCCGGCGAGGACGCGACGACGATCCAGTCCGCGCTGAACCGCCTCCGCGGCGTCGCCGAGGAGCAGGCCGAGACGGCCAAGAGCTTCAGCGAGCCGGGCGACGACAACGGCAAGGCCGCCCAGCGCGACCTCGAGCTGGCGATGAACCTCCGCGCCGAGGCGATCCGCGTGATCGCCGAGCAGGTGCCGGCGGCCAAGGCCGACGAGGGCACCGCCGACGCGGCGGTCCGCCAGATCGCCGGGCAGCTCAGCGCGTTCCTCGCGTCGGACGTCGTGATCCTCCAGCGCACCAAGCCGCTGATCGACCAGGCCCTGGCCGACAAGGACGTCAGCGGCGCCGACGTCAGCGCCCCGCGCACGGTCACGGACGTGACGGTCCTGGACCCGGTCACCGTGCAGGGCGCCCTGGGCGGCGGCGGCAGCTCGAGCGGCTCGTCGGGCAGCTCCTCCGGCCCCGTCCGCGACCGCTCCTCCGAGACCCCGACCGACCCGAACGTCACGCACGGCACCAACCTCGCCGGCGTCTCGTTCGGCAGCACGGCCCTCACCGCAGGCACCCCCGCCGACGTCACCGGTCGGGCGATCTCGGTCCAGGTCCAGAACAGCGGCCAGGCGGACGAGACGAACCTCGAGGTCGGTGCGACGTTCACGCCGTCCGGCGGTCGGGCCGCGTCGACGAAGAAGGCGCTGGCCTCGATCGCCCAGGGCGCCACGAGCACCGTCGAGCTGGAGCTCCCCTCGGGCGTGCGGTCCGGACAGAGCGGCGAGCTGGTCATCACCGTCGGCGGCGTCCCCGGCGAGGAGAACCTCGACAACAACGAGGCGACCTACACCGTGACGATCGGCGGCTGATCGGGTGGCCGGGAACGACGAGACGTTCCACCTGCTCGCCGTCGTCGGCGCCGGCCTCGCGCTCCTGGCCCTCGTCTGGCTCCTGGTGCTGTCGCTCCGGGTCCGGCGGCTGCGGCGCGACCAGGTCACCGTCCTGGGCGACCACGGCACGGACGACCTCGTCGCGCACGCGGCGGCCCTCAGCCGGCTCGTCACGCTCGAGACGGCCGAGTGGCGCACCGCGTCCGCCCGGCTCGCCGAGCGCATGGGCGGCATCGAGGGTGCCCTGCTGAACGTCTTCTCCCGCCACGGCCTCGTCCGCTACGACGCCTACGGCGAGCAGTCGGGCCAGCAGTCCTGCTCCCTGGCCCTGCTCGACGTGCGCGGCGACGGCTTCGTCATGACGTCGATCCACCACCGCGACCAGGCGCGCCTCTACATCCGGCGGATCAGCCGCGGCAAGCCGGAGCACCGCCTCGCCCCCGAGGAGGAGGACGCGCTCGCGCACGCCCTGCGCACCGGGGCGATCACGGCGGACGGCACCATCGACGGCGTCGCCGCCGAGCCGCGCGAGGGCGTCGACGAGGCCTGAGGTCGACCACCGGGCACGAACCCGCGTGACCCGTCGGTGAAGTGGGTGGACATCCGCAGGCCGGCGAGTATTCTCGATGGCCGGAGTGCGGGTGTTGCACACGGGAGAGCCCTCAGCCACCGTCGTGACCCTGCCGCCCCGCGGCGCCGGAGCTCCTCCGGTCCAGCCCAGGGGTGGTGGACACGCCACTGCGCGCCAACGCCGCTCGGGGACCAAGGCCGGTCCCTCGAAGGGTGCGCCGGTCGCCTCCGCGACGACCACCGAGGCGTCGCTCTCCGCCGGACCCGCCACGGCGCCCAGCTCCCACGTGCTCGTCCTGAACGCGACGTACGAGCCGATACACGTGTGCGGCATCAAGCGCGCGGCCGTGCTCCTGCTGAAGGAGAAGGCGGAGGTCATCGAGAACGGCGACGGCGAGCTGCACGCCGAGCACACCGCCATGGCGCGCCCCGCGATCATCCGGCTGCGCACCTACGCCCCGGTGCCCCGCCGCAGCCGCCGGCGGCTGACGCGTCGCGCCGTCTTCGCCCGCGACGACTGGACCTGCCAGTACTGCGGCGACCATCGCGACCTCACCGTCGACCACGTCATCCCGCGCTCCAAGGGCGGCTCCTCGGAGTGGGAGAACATCGTCGCGTGCTGCTCGTCGTGCAACCGGCGCAAGGCCGACCGCCTCCCGCACCAGGCGCGCATGTTCCCGAAGACCACGCCGCGCCCTCCGCACCCGTCCGTCTTCATCCAGGTCGCGTGCCCGCGCATACCGCCGAGCTGGGACTACTGGCTCGACGCCGCGGCGTAGCCTCGCCCGAGCCGGGCAGGGCGCCGAGGTCGGCGCAGCTCCCGGTGGTCTCCCGCCGAGATGCGCACCGGCATCACCTCGTCGCGACGATCGTCGTCTCGTCGGTCGGCCCCGAGGAGACGACCATGGTGGACCGGCTGTCCGGTCACGTCCACGGCGGGAACCGCACGCGCTCCCCACAACGACGCGCGGCGCCCCGAAGGACGCCGCGCTGAGTGTGCCGGGGGTGATCCCGACCGAGGTTCCGCTCCCCACCGTGCCAGTAACACGGGTGCGTATCCGCTGGGACCAGGGCTGACCCTCGATCGGCAGTGACGCGTGAGCGTCACCGACCTCCCGGATGACCGTCGTCAGACGACGGCCACCTCCTGAGTCCCGGAATTACTGTCGTAGATTCGGACCACCTCCTTTCTCTGGTGCAGTTCCTCGAACCTAGCAGGACGATTCGCGGAGGTCGAACGACAACCGGATCACCGTCCCTCACTCGTCCTGCGGGTTCGAGTCCGACCCGCCGATGCGGGACGGACCGTCCCGGCTGCGGGGCCCCCGACGGCCCTCGGACCGCGCGCGATCCGGCTCCGGGGGATCGGCACCGCCGACCCCCGGAACGACGGAGGGGGCACGACCGACCGGCCGCACCCCCTCGTCACCGCATCTCCGGGCCCGAGGCCCGGAACCGATCACTCCCCGTCGGGGACGTCCTCGTCCTCGTCGCGGTTGACGGTGCCGGGCGTGTCGTCCGCCTCGTCCTCGGGCGCCTCGTCGGAGCCCTGGTCCACCGGCTCGGACTCCACCACGTCGTCCGGCACCGGCGCGTCGGCGGCGGACAGGTCGACGGGGCCACCGCTGACCAGCGGGTTGCCCTCGGCGTCGACGAGCTCCTCGACGACGTCGGTCGTCTCGTCCTCGAGGATCCGGGCGATCGCGGAGACGCGGTCGTCGGACTTCATGTTCATGACCTTGACGCCCTGCGAGTTGCGGCCGTAGCGGTTGATGCCGCGCACGGCGGTCCGCTGGACCATGCCGCCCTCGCTGATGAAGACGAGGCCCTCGTGCTCACGGACGACCAGGGCGCCGGCCAGGCCGCCCTTGCTCTCGGTCAGCTGGATCGTCTTGACGCCCTTCGCCCCGCGCGAGGTCTTGCGGTACTCGCGGATCAGCGTGCGCTTGCCGAAGCCGTTCTCGGTGATCACGAGCAGGTCGAAGTCGTCGCGGGCGACGTCCATCGCGATGACCTGGCCGTCCCCGACGTCCATGCCGCGGACGCCGGAGGTGTCGCGGCCCATCGAGCGCGCGTCGTCCTCGGAGAAGCGGACGGTCAGCCCGGCCTTGGAGACCATCACGACCTCGTCGCCGTCGTCGACGCCGCGGACGGCGACGAGCTCGTCGTCGTCGCGGATCTTGATGGCGATGATGCCGTCGGCCTTGATCGGCGTGTTGTACTGCTGCAGCTCGGTCTTCTTCACCGTGCCGGAGCGGGTGGCGAAGATCAGGAACTCGGTCTCCGTGAAGTCGCGCGTGGAGAGCACGGACTGGATGCGCTCGCCCTCGCGCAGCGGCAGCACGTTGCCCAGGTAGCGGCCCTTCGCGGTGCGCGAGGCCTCCGGCAGCTCGTAGACCTTGGAGCGGTAGACCTTGCCGCGGTTGGAGAAGAACAGCAGGTAGTCGTGGCTCGAGCACACGAAGAGGTGCTCGATGTAGTCGCCGTCCTTCATGTCCATCCCGGTGACCCCGCGGCCGCCGCGCTGCTGCTGGCGGTAGGTGGCCAGCGGCAGGGACTTGATGTAGCCGGACTGCGTGATCGTGATGACCATCTGCTGGTCGGCGATCAGGTCCTCGATGTCGATGTCGCCTTCCGCGTGGGTGATGAGCGTCTTGCGCTCGTCCCCGAAGCGGTCGCGGATCTCGGTCATCTCCTCCTTGATGAGGTCGAGCACCTTCTGCTCGTCGCCCAGGAGCTCGCGGAGCTCCTTGATGCGCTCCATGACGTCGGCGTGCTCGCCGCGGATCGCGTCGCTCTCCAGCGCGGTCAGCTGCGAGAGGCGCAGGTCGAGGATGGCCTGGGCCTGGATCAGCGTGAGGCCGAACTGGGCGATCAGCTCGCCGCGGGCCGTCTCGCGGTCCTTCGACCCGCGGATCACGGCGATCACGGCGTCGAGGTTGTCCAGCGCGATGAGCAGGCCCTCGAGGACGTGCGCGCGGGCCTCCTTCTGCGCCAGCTCGTACTTCGCGCGGCGGACGACGACCTCGCGCTGATGGCCGACGTAGGCCGTCAGCACCTGCTGCAGGTTCAGCGTGCGCGGCACGCCGTCCAGCAGCGCGACCATGTTGACGCCGAACGTCGTCTGCATGTTCGTGTGCTTGTAGAGCTTGTTCAGCACCACCTTCGGCAGCACGTCGCGCTTGAGCTCGATGACCAGGCGCATGCCGCGGCGGTCAGTCTCGTCGCGGATGTCGGAGATCTCGGGGATCTTCTTGTCGCGCACCAGGTCGGCGATCTTGACGATCAGGCCGTTCTCGCCGCCCTTCTTGACCTCGTAGGGCAGCTCGGTGACGATGATCGCCTCCTTGCCCTGCGCCAGCGGCTCGATGTGCGCCTTGGCCTGGACGCGGATCTTGCCGCGACCGGTCTCGTAGGCGTCCTTGATGCCCTGGTACCCGAGGATGATCCCGGCGGTGGGGAAGTCCGGGCCCTTGAGGTGCTGCATGAGCCCCTCGACCGAGATCGACGGGTCGTCGATGAACGCGATCGTGGCGTCGATCGTCTCGCGCAGGTTGTGCGGCGGGATCTTCGTCGCCATGCCGACGGCGATGCCGGCGGAGCCGTTGACCAGCAGGTTGGGGTAGCGCGACGGCAGGACCGTCGGCTCCATCTTGCGGCCGTCGTAGTTCGGCGTGAAGTCGACGGTGTCCATGTCGAGATCGCGCAGCATCTCGAGGGACAGGCGCGTCAGGCGCGCCTCGGTGTACCGCATGGCCGCGGCGTCGTCGTCGTCGATCGAGCCGAAGTTGCCCTGACCGTCGACGAGCTCGTAGCGCATCGAGAAGTCCTGGGCCAGGCGCACGAGGGTGTCGTAGATCGACGCGTCGCCGTGCGGGTGGTAGTTGCCCATCACCTCGCCGACGATGCGCGCGCACTTGGCGTACGGCCGGGTCGGGCCGATGCCCAGCTCGGACATCCCGAAGAGGACGCGGCGGTGCACGGGCTTCAGGCCGTCGCGCACGTCCGGGAGCGCCCGGCCGACGATGACGGACATCGCGTAGTCGAGGTACGCGGTGCGCATCTCGTCCTCGAGGGCGCGGGGCTCGATGTTGCCCCCGCTGAGGGCGTCGGTCGTCGCCATGGATCAGGCTCCGGGTACGTGGGTGGTGAAGGTCGGGTGGGGCCTAGACATCGAGGTTGGCGACCTGGCGGCCGTGCTCCTCGATGAAGTCCCGGCGGTGCTCGACGTGCTCGCCCATGAGCATCGAGAACAGCCGATCGGCGCCGGCGGCGTCGTCGACGGTCACCTGTTGGAGGGTCCGGTGCGCCGGGTCCATCGTGGTGATCCGCAGCTGCTCGGCGTTCATCTCGCCGAGTCCCTTGAAGCGGGACAGCGCCACGCCCTTCTGGGCGACGCTGAGCACCCCGCGGCCGAGCTCCTCGAACGTGTCGGCGTCCTCGGTCCGCTCGCCGAGCCTGATCGTGAACGACGGCTGGCCGAAGATCCCGACGAGCTGCTGGTGGACCTTGACGAAGCCGACGTACTCCGGCGAGTCGAAGAGCGTCCGGTCGAGGTCCGTCGTGCGGGCCAGACCGGTCTTCTTCTCCGTCGTGCGGATCCGCAGGTGCGTGCCCTCCTCGGAGAGCAGCTTCACGTCGATCGCGGCGTCGATGCCCGAGACCTCGGCGGACTGCAGGCGCGAGAGGACCTCGGCGGAGCCGGTGATCCCGTCGTGGACGAGGCCCGTCGAGGCGAGGAAGTGGACCGTGTCCATGCCGTGCTCGGCGCGCAGCGCCGAGGCCCAGCCCTCGTGCTGCTTGCGCAGCCGGGCGAACTTCTTCCACTTCGCGTCGTTCAGCGCGACCTTGTCGCCGGCCGCGTTGATGATCTCGAACTTCTCGAGCTTGTCCGAGAGCAGGAACTCCTCGAGCTCGTGCTCCTTCTCGATGTAGCGGTCGTTGCCGCCCTGGCGCACCTTGTAGAGCGGCGGCTTGGCGATGTAGACGAACCCGGCCTCGATCAGCTCCTGCATCTCCCGGAAGATCAGCGTCAGCGCGAGCGTGCGGATGTGCGCGCCGTCGACGTCGGCGTCCGTCATCAGGATGATCTTGTGGTACCGGGCCGCGGTGATGTCGAACTCCTCGCGGATGCCCGTGCCGATCGCGGTGATCAGCGACTGGACCTCGGTGTTCTGCAGCACCTTGTCGATGCGGGCGCGCTCGACGTTGAGGATCTTGCCGCGGAGCGGGAGGATCGCCTGGGTGTGGCGGTCGCGGCCCTGCTTGGCCGAGCCGCCGGCGGAGTTGCCCTCGACGATGAACAGCTCGGCCAGCGACGGGTCCTTGACGGAGCAGTCGGCGAGCTTGCCCGGCAGACGGGAGTTCTCGAGCGCGCTCTTCCGGCGGGTCAGGTCGCGCGCCTTGCGGGCGGCGGACCGCGCCTGGGAGGCCTGGACGGCCTTGCGGACGACGGCGATGGCGTCGGAGCGGTTCTCCTCGAAGAACTCCATCAGCTTCTCGTTGACGACCTTCTGGACGAAGCTCTCGATGCCCGGGTTGCCGAGCTTCGTCTTCGTCTGGCCCTCGAACTGCGGGTTGGTCAGCTTCGCCGAGATGACGGCGGTGAGGCCCTCGCGGACGTCCTCGCCGGAGAGGTTGACGTCCTTCTCCTTCAGCTCGCCGTTCGTGCGCGCCCAGGCGTTGATCGTGCGGGTCAGCGCCGAGCGGAAGCCCGAGAGGTGCGAGCCGCCCTCGTGCGTGTTGATGTTGTTGGCGAACGAGTGGACCGACTCGGTGTAGGTCGAGTTCCACTGCATCGCGATCTCGACCGCGGCGCCCTCCTTCTCGTCCTCGGAGTCGAAGGCGATGACCCGCTTGCCGATCGGGTCCTTCGACTCGTTGAGGTACTCGACGAAGTCGGCGATGCCGCCCTCGTAGTGGAAGTCGACCCGCTTGCCGCTCTCGCGCTCGTCCTCGATGACGATGCGCAGGCCGCGGGTCAGGAACGCGGTCTCGCGCAGGCGGCTCTCGAGCGTCGACCAGTCGTACTCGGTCGTGTCGAAGATCTCGGTGTCCGGGAGGAACCGGATCGTGGTGCCGGTCTGCGCGCCCTTCGGGAGCGCCTCGCCCTTGGCGAGGTCCGCCGTCGGCGCGCCGCGAACGTAGGACTGCGTCCACACGTGGCCGTCGCGGCGGATCGTGACGTCGAACTCCTCCGACAGCGCGTTGACGACGGACGAGCCGACGCCGTGCAGACCGCCGGAGACCTTGTAGCCGCCGCCGTCGCCGAACTTGCCGCCGGCGTGCAGGACGGTCAGGACGACCTCGACGGTCGACTTGCCCGTCTCGTGCATGGCCACGGGGATGCCGCGGCCGTCGTCGGAGACCGTGACGGAGTTGTCCGGGTGGATGACGATCGTGACCGTCGAGGCGTGGCCCGCGAGGGCCTCGTCGACCGAGTTGTCGACGATCTCCCACACCAGGTGGTGCAGGCCGCGCACACCGGTCGAGCCGATGTACATGCCCGGGCGGTGACGGACGGCCTCGAGGCCCTCCAGCACCGTGATGTCCGCGGCGTCGTAGGTCGCGTCGGTCGCGGTGCGGGCCTTCGCGGCCTTCGTGGCCTCGGAGTTGGCGGCCTTGGCGGCCTCCTTGGCCGCCGCGAGCATCGCCGCCGCGTCTCCTGCGCCGGTGCCGGCCTCGCCGTCGCCGGCGGAGACGACCTCGACGGTCTCCTCCTCCGTCGTCGGCTCGTCGGGGGTGGTGTTCTCGTCAGTCGCCATAAGCCTCCATGCAGCGAAACGCCTCGGTCCCGTGGCCATCGAGGGCCGACCGAGGCGGAGCGTGCGAATCGTCCTCCAGGATACCACAGGGACCCCCCGCAAAACGGGGCGCGGACGGCCTCGAATCAGCCGTTGAGGCGTCGTTTGCGCCGCGTCTGTCGCCACGGGCCGCGACCTGCCCGGTCCCCCCTCATCCCCGCCCGCCGCGAGGCCGCCGAGGGCCGCCTGACGGTCGCCCGGTCCGGGGCCCGCCGCCGCTCCCGCCCGCACGGGTACGGATCGAGGTCACGTCGATGACCCCGGCGGCCCGCAGTCGACCCAGCAGCGTGGCCTCCAGCATCGAGATCTCGTGGGCCCAGGTGGCGTCCTCGCAGGCGACGTGCAGCGTGCCGTCGACGAACGCCACCGGTCGGCCGGCCCCCGAGATCGCCGGTCCGACGGCCCCGGGCCACGCCCGCTGGAGCCGCGCCAGGCCCACGTCGCCGGCGTCCTCCGGAGCGATCTCGTCGAGCAGCGACTCGAGGCCGGCCGCCGCGGAGTGGGGGGTCGACCGCCGCCGGCCCCTCACGACGACGACCCCGCCCGCCGGCCGCCGGCCACCGCGGTGGCGACCGCCGACCCCGGCGTCACGTCGATGCGCCCCACCGCGGCGTCGTCGGCGCCGGGGACGTGCGACGCCTCCGTCACCGTCACCAGGGCCTGACCCCGCTCGCTGATCAGCCCGACCAGGCGCTCGCGGCGGTCGGCGTCCAGCTCGCTCATCACGTCGTCGAGCAGCAGCACCGGGCGCGATCCCGACGCGTCCTCCATCACGTCGGCCTCCCCGAGGAGGAGCGCCAGGAGCGAGAGCCGCTGCTCGCCCTGCGACCCGAAGCGCGTGATCAGCCGCCCGTCGCGGCGGACCGCCAGGTCGTCGCGGTGCGGCCCGTGGTGGGTGAAACCGCGCTCGAGGTCGCCGGCGTGGCGCTCCTGCAGCGCGGCGAGCACGACCTCCGGATCCTCGGCGGCACGGGGCCGGTACGAGATCTCGAGCTCACCCGACAGCCCGAGCTGCGCGGCCCGCTCGTTCACGGCCGGACGGATCGCCTCCGCCGTCTCGCGGCGCGCCACGGTCAACCCGGCCGCCGCCTCGGCCAGCGTCCGGTCCCACGGCGCCAGCTCCTGTCCCGCCCGGTCGGCGTCGACCCCACGCGCGCGGAGCGACGAGAGGAGCGCGTTGCGCTGCCGCAGGGCCTCGTGGAACGCCCGCCGGACCGGCATCGAGGCCGGTCGCAGGACCGCGAGGAGCTGGTCGAGATGGGCGCGCCGCAACGCGGGACCGCCCTTCACGAGGACCATCCGATCCGGGAGGAAGACGCTCATCCTCGGGCGGGCCGGGTGGTCGAGCAGCGTCTCGACCGGGGACCCGTCGACCCGCAGGCGCCTGCCGCGGGGGGCCGCGGGGTCGATGCCCACGGAGAAGACGCTCGGCCCGGACGGGGCCATCACCGTCGCGGCGGCGTGACCGATCTCGGCGCCGCGACGGACGAGGTCCGCGTCGGCGGCCTGCCGGAACGACCGGCCGGTGCACGCCAGGTACGCGGCCTCGAGCAGGTTCGTCTTGCCGGCGCCGTTGGGGCCCGCGACGACGGTGAGCCCCGGTCCGAGCTCCACGTCCGCCTCGACGTAGGTCCGGACGTCCCGGACCCGCAGGCCGACCAGGTGCGTCGCCACCGCCGCCGTGCCCGCCCGGGGCGCGTCCGTCGTGGCCACGTGGTCGCCGGAGGCCGGGATCCCGCCTGCCCTAGGAGTTCAGGCGGATGGGCATGATCAGGTAGAGGAAGCCCTGATCGTCCGTCGTCTGCAGCAGGCCGGGACGGATCGGGCTCGTCAGGCGCAGCAGCACCTCGTCGCCGTCGATCGTGTCGAGACCGTCGCGGAGGTACTCCGGGTTGAAGCCGATCGCGAAGGGCTCCCCGTGGAACGGCACCGGCAACGCCTCGCGGGCCTCGCCGACGTCCTGCGTCTGCGCCGACACGACGAGCTCGCCCTCGGAGAACGACAGGCTCAGCGCCGCGGCCTTCTGCGCCAGCAGCGAGACACGCGAGACGACCTCGCGCAGCTCGCTCGTCGACACCCGCAGCTCGTGGTCGAACGTGTCCGGGATCAGCGAGCGGTACTGCGGGAAGGTGCCGTCGACCAGCCGGGAGCTGAGGACGTGCTCGCCCACCGTGAAGAGGACCTGGTTCTCGCCGCGGGCGACCGTCAGCGTCTCGGCGCCGCTGGCCGGCACGAGCCGCTCGAGCTCCTGCATGACGCGGGCCGGCACGTTGGCCTCGAACGAGCCCTCCAGGGCCTCCTCGAGCGTCGTCTTCTTCTCGGACAGCCGGTAGGAGTCCGTCGCCACCATCGTCAGGACCTCGCCCTCGGCGCGGACGAGCACGCAGGCCAGGAGCGGCCGGGTGTCGTCCTTCGCGGCGGAGCGGACGACCTTGGCCGTCGTCGCCACGAACGCGGCGGCGGAGACCTCGACGCCGGCGGCGCCCGACGGCTCGGGCAGCGGCGGGAAGTCCTCGCCACGGAGGGTGCGGAGGTGGAAGACGGCCGAGCCGGCGGTGACCTCGACGTCCTGCTCCTCCGTCCGCAGCTCGAGCGTCAGCCGCGGGCCGGGGGCCTGACGGGTGATGTCGAGGAGCAGACGGGCGGGGAGGACGACGGTGCCGGGGCGCTCGACGTCGCCCTCGAGGGCGATGCGCAGCCCGACCTGGAGGTCGGTGGCGCGCAGCTCGATGCCGTCACCCGTCGCAGCGATCTGGACCCCCGACAGCGTCGGGTTGGCGAGGCGCCCCGACGCGATGCGGCTGAGCGACTGGAGGTGCCCCAGCAGGTCCTGTGCGGCGGTGTGCAGTTTCACCTTGAAGTCCTCGGGAGAGAAGAGTGATCAGGAGTCGTAGGAAGGCCTGTGCGTCCTGTGCGTCCGACGGTCGGTCGACCCGCATCGCCCGTGGTCGACGGGAGACGGAGGACGGCCACCACGCACAGGGCGCTGTGCAGTCTGTCACCCATGCCGGTCGGCCTGTGGACCGTCCGCGGCCGGGCCCTCGCCGGCGCGCACGTCGAGCAACAGGGAACGCACACGCGTGAGGTCCACCTGTGCGCTCGGATCGCGGTCGATCCGCTCCTTGACGCTGCGGCAGGCCGTCATCACGGTGGTGTGGTTGCGGCCCCCGAAGTCGCGACCGAGGGACGGATACGACGCACCCGTCTCCTCGCGCGCGAGGTACATGGCGAGCTTGCGGGCCCACGACAGGCGACGGTCGTTGCGCTTCGACAGCAGGTCGTCCTGCGAGACGTCGAAGGTCTCGGCGATCGCCGCCAGCACGTGCGGGACGGTGACGGGCGCGAGGACCGGGTCGTCGGTCCGCTGGCCGGGGGTGCGCGGGCGACCGGGGTACAGCGACCCGAGGACCTCACGGGCCAGGCTCGCCGTGAGCGGCCGGTCCGTCAGGGACGCGTAGGCGACGACCCGGACGAGCGCGGCCTCCACGGCCCGCACGCTCGTCGAGACGTGGCGGGCGATCTCCTCGAGCGCGCCGGGGTCGGCCAGCTCGATGGCCTGTCCCGTGATCCGCTTGCGCAGCACCATCAGGCGCGTCGCGACGTCGGGCGGTTCCACCTCGGCGGCCAGGCCGGACGCGAAGCGGTCGCGGAGGCGCTGCTCGAGGTCGCCCATCTCGGGCGGCACGCGGTCGGCCGTGAGGACGAGCTGGGCGCCGGCCTCCTGCAGGGCGTTGAAGGTGTGGAAGAACTCCTCCTCCGTCTTCTTCTTGCCCATGAGGAACTGCACGTCGTCGACGAGCAGCAGGTCGAGCTCGCGGTAGCGCTCCTTGAAGGCGGCGATGCCCTTCGTGCGCAGGGCGCCCGTGAACTCGGTGGTGAAGGTCTCGGCCGTGCAGTACCGGACCCGCATGCCCTCGTGGTGTTGCCGGGCGTACTGCCCGATGGCGTGGAGGAGGTGCGTCTTGCCCGTGCCCGGGGGGCCGTGGAGGAACAGCGGGTTGTACGTGATGCCCGGGTTCTCGGCGACCGTCAGCGCGGCGGCGTGGGCGAAGCGGTTGGACGGACCGAGGACGAACTCCTCGAAGCGGAACCGCGGGGTGAAGGGCCGCTCGGCCGGCGGCGGCTCGGCCGGCGCCTGGTCCCCGGCGGCGGACCAGCCGCCGGTCCGTCCCGGCGCCGTGGGGCGCGGAGCCTCGTCCGGCGCCAGCACCACCTGGAGCGGCCGCCGCATGACGCGCGTGGCGCTCGCGCTCAGGAGGGGCGTCAGGCGGGCCTCGATCCACGTGCGCGCGTGGGAGGGCGCCTGGACCCAGAGCTGGTGCCCGTCGGTGGAGACGGGGCGCAGGACGGCGAGCCAGCTGTCCCAGGCACCGTCGCCGATCTGTCTGCGAGCGTCCTCGATGATGGCCGCCCAGGCGCGGTCGAGGTCGGAGTGGGTCACGGCAGCAGGAGGTGGCCGCTCGAGGAGCGACGGAGGATCCGGTGTGGGGCCGCGGACGGGCCCCGAGGAGGCCGTCACCATGGGTGACGGCGAGCCGCGAATATACCAGCGGCCCGCCGCCACGACGGCTCGATCGGGCCCGTCCCGACCGGACTTCCCGGAAAGAGCGCGAAAGCGTCGCGGAGGGTGCCGGGACGTCCGTCCGAGGGGTGCTCTATGCCGCTGCGCCCGTCCGCCGTCCGATCGCTAGACTGCCCGTTCCGTGCCCGCGCCGGGCAGGCCGTCGTGCCTGCCGTCGGAACGCGAGCCCCCCGACCCGAGCTCTTGAGATGAAGCGCACCTACCAGCCGAAGAAGCGCAAGCGCGCCCGCACCCACGGCTTCCGCGAGCGGATGTCCACGAAGGCCGGCCGCGAGGTCCTGAAGCGCCGCCGCGCCAAGGGCCGCAAGAAGCTCACCGTCTCCGTCTGAGTCCATGCCTGATCCCCGTCCGGCCGCTCCGCGGTCGAAGCGGGGTCGGCTGACCCGCAGCGCCGACTTCGAGCGCGTCTTCCGCAAGGGGCGCTCGTTCGGCAACCGCCACCTGGTGCTGCACCTGTTCCCGCGCGACGACGCCGACGAGGCCCGCGATCCGCGCGTCGGCCTCAGCGTCTCCCGCCGCGTCGGGGGCGCCGTCGAGCGCAACCTCGTCAAGCGTCTCCTGCGCGAGGCGGTCAACGAGCACGTCGACCGCCTGACGGCCGTGGACCTCGTCCTCGTGGCCCGTCCGGACGCGCTGGCCGTCGCCGAGCGCGACGGCCTGACCGGCATCGCGGACGCGCTCCGCGAGCTCGTCGACAAGGCCGTGCCCGCGATCCCCGCACCGGACGCGCCGGCCTGATGCCGATCCTCCGGTCCATCGTGATCGCGCCGATCCGGGCGTACCAGCGCGTCATCTCCCCGGCCCTGCCGCGCTCGTGCAAGTACGAGCCGACGTGCAGCCACTACGCCGTCGAGGCCGTCCGCACCGAGGGGGTCCTGCGCGGGCTCGTCCTCGGGACGTGGCGGATCCTCAGGTGCAACCCCTGGAGCCACGGCGGATACGATCCCGTGTCGGCCCAGCGGCTGTTCCGCTCCCGCCGTTCCTCATCGCCGTCCTGAACGACTGAACGAGTTCCATGCCCGCAGCCGTCATCGCCCCGATCCAGTGGCTCATCAACCTGTTCCTGCCGATCCTGGAGTTCTTCCACGATTCGATCGGACTCGGTTGGGGCCTCTCGATCATCGTCCTCACGATCCTGCTGCGCCTGTGCGTGCTGCCGCTGGGCATCAAGTCGTTCAAGTCGATGCGGGGTCTGCAGGCGATCACGCCGCAGATGAAGGCCCTGCAGGCGAAGTACAAGGACGACAAGCCGCGTCTCCAGCAGGAGACGATGAAGCTCTACTCCGAGCACAAGGTCAACCCGTTCGGGTCCTGTCTGCCGCTCCTGGTGCAGATCCCGTTCCTGATCTCGTTCTACTACATGCTCCGCACGGATCTGAAGTTCGAGATCTGTGGCGGTGGACGTGACCTGAACCTGCCCCACGACGTCGGCTGTCACGTCGTCCCGAACCCGTCGTCGAACTTCACGTACAACCCCGACACCTTCGATCAGGTCCGCAACGCCGCGGCCCGGGTCGGCGGCTTCGGCGAGGGCTTCATCGGCATCACGGACATCACGGCCGTCGCCACGGGCAGCCTGCTGATCCTCCTGCTGGTCCTCTACGTCGGCTCGCAGATGGCGTCGTCGATCGTGAACATGCCGCCCACGGCGGACAAGAACCAGAAGCGCCTGATGCTCGCGCTGCCGCTGGTCTTCGTCTTCTTCCTGATCCCGATCAAGCCGCCGTCCGGCCTGTTCATCTACTGGATCACGACGAACGTCTTCACGCTCGTGCAGCAGTGGGGCCTGATCCAGGTCTACGGCCACGTCAAGCCGGCCAAGGTCGAGGACGACGAGGACCTCGAGGTCACGCCCGGCGGTGCCGCGGCGGTCAAGACGAAGGCCAAGGCCGGTGGGTCGGGCGGGTCGGCCGGCTCCGGCGGCGTGAAGCCGCCCCCGCCGCCGCGTAAGCGCAAGAAGAAGCGCTCCGGCCGGAGGCGCTAGGCCATGGCCGCGCAGGACGAGATCGGCGGCCGCATCGCCGCCGAGGTCGGCACGATGGTCGGCCGCGTCGCGGTCGCCATCGAGGCCGGCGACGAGGTCGAGGTGACCCGCGAGGGCACCCGCATCACGGCCACCCTGCACGGCGACTCGGTCGCACCGTTCATCGGCCGGCACGGTCACGTGATCGACGCGGTCCAGCACCTGGCCACGCGCATCGCGGCGAAGCACGCGCCCGGTGGCGACTGGGTCGTCACGGTCGACGCCGGGGACTACCGGACCCGCCGCGAGGCCATCCTCGAGCGCATCGCCGACGAGGCCGCCGACCGCGCCCTGCGGACGGACGAGCCCGTCGCCCTGGATCCGATGACGGCCAGCGAACGGCGCTTCGTGCACGAGCGGCTCCGGGACCGCGGCGACGTCGGCACCCACAGCGAGGGCGACGAGCCCGAGCGCCACCTCGTCGTCTCGCGCCCGAAGGCGTGAGCCCCGTCGTGTCTCGCGGCCCGGTCGCGTCCCGGGCGGCGATCCGGCCCGCGTCGTCGTCCGTGTGCCGGGGAGCATCGGCGTGACCGTCAGGCGCTTCTCCGACCGCGTCGAGGGCCGCCTGGAGGCCCTGGCCGCCGAGCACGACCTGCCGGCCGTCGCGGTCGATCAGCTGCGGGTCCTGCTCGACGTCTACGAGACGGACGAGCACGCCGCGACCACCGTCACCGACCCCGAGGATGCGGTCGACCGACACGTCGCCGACGGTCTCTCGGGGCTCGTCGTGCCGTCGCTGTCCCGCGCGACCCGCATCGTGGACATCGGCACCGGCGCGGGCGTGCCCGCGCTCGTCCTCGCCGCGGCCCGCCCCGACACCGAGGTGGTCGCGCTCGACACCGTCGGTCGCAAGGTCGCCTGGACCGTCTCCTGCGGCGAGCGCATGGGCCTGTCCAACGTCCGGGGCGTGCACGCCCGCGCCGAGACGTGGTGGGAGGGACAGGGCTGGGCCGAGGTCGTGACCGCCCGGGCCGTCGCGCAGCTCGGGGTGCTCCTCGAGTACGCCTGCCCGCTGCTCGCGCCGGGTGGTCGGCTCGTGGCCTGGAAGGGCTCGATCGAGGGCGACGAGGAGACCGTCGCCCGGGCCGCCGCGAAGCGACTGCGCATGTCCCCGCCGGAGCAGGTCGAGGTCACCCCGTGGCCCGAGGCGGAGAACCGTCGCCTCGTCGTCCACATCAAGAGCGGCCCGACCCCCAAGGGCTTCCCGCGGCAGGCCGGCGAGGCCCGCCGCAAGCCGCTCGGCTGAGCCGGGAGCGCTCCGTCAGGCCCCCGTCGCCGGCGCCAGCTCCTCGACGAACATCACGATGATCCCCTCGGGGCCCCGCACGTAACACATGCGGTACAGGCTCTCGTGGTCGACGACCTCGCCGAGCAGCTCGTGTCCGGCCTCCCGGACCGTCGCCACGGTCGCCCGGACGTCGTCCACCGTGAACGCCAGGCGGCGGATGCCGTGGGTGTTCGGCGGTGCGTCCCGATCGGGATCGCGCATCTCCGGTGCGAGGAAGCGCATCAGCTCGAGGCGCCCGTGACCGTCGGGTGTCTGCAGCATGGCGATCTCCGACCGCGCCCCGTCGATCCCGACCACCCGGTCCACCCAGGCCCCCTCGACGATCGCGGCGCTGCCGCCGGGTCCCTCCCCCAGGCGCTCGAGACCCAGGCCGACGAAGAAGGCGGTGGCCGCCTCCAGGTCGTCGACGACGATCCCGACGTTCTCCAGCCCGCGGATGCCCATGGGTCGACGGTACCCGTGAGGGGCCGTGTCGTCTCGCGAGGATCCCTGCCGACGGACCCGTCGGTTCCAGGACGACGGCCGGCTGGGCGCCGATGCCGTCGACCGGGAGCTCCGGTCGGGCTGGCGCCCGAGGGCCGGGGCTCGCGAGCTCCCGGGCCGGCCTCGCGGCCGAGGATCGTCGATCGCGAGCTCCGGGCCGCCCTTGCGCCCACGCGCCGTCGGTCGCCGTGCGCGCGCGGTCGACGTGGCCGGCGACGGCAGCCAGACACCGGTCCCGCCCCGCCGCCCGCCCCTCGGGTCCCGCGAGGGTGATCCGGGGCCGACCCGATCAGACCCTCCCCGGGTGGCCGTGCGGACCCGATCGTGATCCCGAGCCACGCTCCTCCGTTTCACGTGAAACGGCCGTTGGCGTCCGATGGTGCGCCGTGAGGGACCCGTGCACATGGTCGGCGCGTCTCCGCGGCGGGGCATCGGGTGTGGACGACGGCTGGCCGTTGACACCCCTCATGCAGGCCCACGTGGGTGTTTCACGTGAAACGGACGTGATCTGTCCCGCAGCACCGCATCCCGATCCCCGACCCTCGTCCGGAGGGGTCGCCCGGTACCCTCGGTGGCCCTTGGGAACGATCTACGCCATCGCGAATCAGAAGGGCGGCGTGGGCAAGACGACGACCGCCGTCAACCTCGCCGCCTGCATCGCCGAGGCGGGGTACCGCACCCTCCTCATCGACATCGACGCGCAGGCCAACGCCACCGTCGCCCTCGGGGTGGACAAGCACATCGAGCCGAGCGTCTACGACGTCCTGCGCGGCGACGTCTCGGCCGCGGAGGCGGTCGTCGAGACGAGCATCGACGGGCTCTCCCTCCTCCCCGCCAACCCGGATCTGGCGGCGGCGACGGTCGAGCTCGCCCGCGAGGCCGGCAGCGACGGCCGCCTGCGCGACGCGCTGGCGGAGGTGCGGGAGGAGTACCGCTTCGTCCTCCTCGACTGCCCGCCGTCGCTCGGGCCGCTGACGATCAACGCGCTGGTCGCGGCCGACCGGGTCATCGTCCCCGTCCAGGCGGAGTACTTCGCGCTCGAGGGTCTGGCGGGTCTGCTCGACACCCTGGGCCTGATCCAGCGTCGCCTCAACCCGCGTCTGGCGATCGCGGGCATGCTCCTGACGATGCACGACACGCGGACCCGACTGGCCCACGACGTCGAGCGCGAGGTCCGCGAGCACTTCCCCGACCTGGTCTTCGACACCGTGATCCCGCGCAACGTCCGCATCAGCGAAGCACCGAGCTACGGCATCCCGGTGATCCACCACGACCCGCACTCGAACGGCGCGACCGCGTACTTCGACCTGGCGAAGGAGATGGTCGCCCGTGGCTAAGCCCAAGCAGCGCGGGATGGGTCGGGGCCTCGCCGCGATCCTCTCCGCCGACGAGCACGGCGAGTCCGGGGGCGAGCGGCGCGCCGAGCTCCGGACCCTGCCCGTCGAGCTCGTCGTCGCCAATCCGAACCAGCCACGCAGGACCTTCGATCCCGAGGCCCTGCAGGCGCTCGCGGACTCGATCACCGACCGGGGCATGCTCCAGCCGGTCCTGGTGCGCCCGATGCCCGGGGGCCGCTACGAGCTCGTGGCGGGGGAGCGTCGCTGGCGCGCCACGCAGCTCGCCGGCCTCGGGGAGCTGCCGGCCCTCGTCCAGGAGCGCGACGACGCGACGACGCTCCAGGCCGCGCTCGTCGAGAACATGGCCCGGGCGGACCTCAACCCCGTCGAGGAGGCACGTGCGATCTCGGCCCTGGTCGAGGACATGGGCCTGACGCGGGAGGCCGTCGGGCGGATGGTCGGCCGGTCGCGCGTGGCGATCTCGAACCTCCTGCGGATCCTCGACCTGCCGGACGAGACGCTGGACCTGATCGGTGAGGGCCGCCTGACCGAGGGCCACGGGCGGGCGCTGCTCCTGGCCGACGGGCACGACGTCCGCCGGACCCTGGCGCGCAGCGCCGCCGACCAGGGCTGGTCCGTGCGGGTCCTGGAGCAGAAGGCCCGCGCCGAGGGCACCGGAACCCGGGCGAAGCGGACGCGCGAGGTCGCTCCCGCGGACCAGGTCGCCGCGGCCACGGACCTGGGGGACCGCCTGGGCCGTCGCATGGGCCACGACGTCGAGGTCCGGCCGAAGGGTGACGGCTTCTCGATCGAGATCCGGCTCCGCGACGCCGGGGCGGCCCGCCGCCTGATGGAGCGGCTCGACGCCTGACGCCGCCGGGCGGCCCGGATCCCGGGTGAGGGACGGCGATCGGGGTCTGCGGACGGCGAGGCGCGATCATCGCACGTCCGCTAGTCTTCTCCGTCCTCGGGGCGATTAGCTCAGTCGGTTAGAGCGCTTCTCTGATAAGGAAGAGGTCCCTGGTTCGAATCCAGGATCGCCCATGTGAACGGCCCCTCAGGGGCCGTTCGTCGTTCCGGGGTCGCGGTGCAGGCCGTTCGCCGGGCGGCTCGCCGTGGTCGCGACCGTCGCCCCTCTCGCGGCGCGGCCCGTCGCCCACGGCGCCGCGGGACCGGCGGGCCCTCGGCCTATACTCGTGGTGCAGGATGCCGAGTCGGCCTTCTGGCCCCGCACCCTCCCCTCGGAGCAGATCCATGCAGGAGATGACCATCTACGGCGTGAGCTTCGACATGGTCGGCAAGCAGCCGATCGTGCTCCTGAAGTGCGCCGAGTCCAACCGCTTCCTCCCGATCTGGATCGGGCACCCGGAGGCCGCGGCGATCCTCATGCGGCTCCAGGGCGCATCGACGCCCCGGCCGATGACCCACGACCTCATGGTCGACGTCCTCGAGCAGTTCGAGGTCAAGTGCACCAAGGTGGCGGTCACCGAGCTGCGCGACAACACCTTCTACGCGACGATCACCCTCGAGCAGAACGGCAAGGAGGTCGAGGTCGACTCCCGGCCGTCGGACGCCCTGGCCTTCGCGGTGCGCAGCGGCGCGCCGATCTTCGCGGCCGACGAGGTCATCGAGGAGTCGGCGATCGAGTTCGACAAGGGCTCGGAGGAGGCCGACGACGTCGTCGACCGCTTCCGCAGCTTCCTGGACGACGTGTCGCCGGACGACTTCGGCCAGCAGGGCTGAGCCTCGGGCGGGGCGCCGTCGCGAGTCCGCCCTGCCCCACCGGCCCGCCGTCCTGCAGGATCCGTTGCAGATGGCGCGTCCGCGCTCGTCTGCACGTGATCGTGCAGAGCCGCCCTCGAGGATGCGCCGGGCGTCGCCCTCAGGCCGGTCCGGCCGACACCTGCAGCGCCAGGTCGATCAGGCGGGCGACGAGGTCGTCGAACTCGATGCCCGCGGCCTCGGCCGCCACGGGCAGGTAGCTCGTGTGCGTCAGGCCGGGCACCGCGTCGACCTCGAGGACGGTCAGCTCCTCCGTCGCCCGGTCGACGAGCAGGTCCACCCGGGCGAAGCCGCGGCAGCCCAGGGCGTGGAACGCCTTGAGGGCCAGCTCCTCGGCCGCCGCCGCGGTGGCGGGGGAGAGCTCGGCCGGGCACGTGAACGTCGTGCGACCGATCGTGTACCGCGCGGAGTAGCGGTCGACGTCGGTCGGCTCGACCTCGACGATCGGCAGCGTCGCGCCGTCGAGCACCGAGACCGAGAGGTCGCGGCCGTCGACGTGGTGCTCCAGCAGCACGCGGTCGTCGTAGGAGAGGGCCGCCAGCAGGGCACCCGGGGCCTCCTCCGCCTTCGCCACCATGCGCAGGCCGAGCGCCGAGCCCTGGCGGGACGGCTTGACGACGAGCGGATACCCCAGGCGCTCACCCACGCGACCGAGCGCGTCGGCGGCGCCGAGCTGCTTGAACGCGGAGCTCGAGACGCTGACGGCGTCCGGGGTCGCGACGCCGGCCGTCGAGAGCACCCGCTTGGCGACGACCTTGTCCCAGCACTGCTCGCAGGATCCCGGCCCGGAGCCGGTGTAGGGGATCCCCAGGACCTCCAGCAGCTCCTGGACGGTCCCGTCCTCGCCGTCCTCGCCGTGCAGCGCGACGAACGCGACGTCGGGCGCCAGATCGATGAGGTGCGAGACGAGGCCGTGGTCGATGTCGACGTGGTGGACCTCGTGGCCCAGGCGCCGCAGGGACTCCTCGACGCGCTGCCCGGACTGCAGGGAGACCTGCCGCTCGAGCGAGCGCCCGCCCTGGAGCACCGCGACCCGCATCAGGCGGTCCCGCGGCGACGGCCGGCGGTGCGCAGCGGCACGATCGACGAGTCGTCGGTGGTGGTCGAGGTGCGGGCGTCGCCGGAGCCCGACCGGGTCGAGCGGCCGCGAGGACGAGCGGTGCCCGCGATCGAGGCGTAGAGCTCGAGCTGCTCGGCGATGACGGAGCCGATGCGGCTGATGCCCTCGCGGATGTCGTCCTCGCCGACGCCGGAGAAGTTGATCCGCATCGAGTTGCCGCCACGGCCGTCGAGGAACGCACCGCGGCCGGGGACGAAGGCGACGTTGTGCTGCAGCGCCCGGGCCAGCAGGTCCGTCGTGTCCAGGTAGTCCGGGAGGGTGAGCCAGACGAAGAGCCCGCCCTTGGGCCGGGTCCACGTGGTCCCGTCGGGCATGTGGCGCTCCAGCGCCTCGAGCATCACGTCGCGACGGGCCTGGTAGACGGCGGACTGGTGGCGCACGTAGTCCCGCCAGTCGCGCTCCTTGAAGTAGTAGGCGACGAACAGCTGGGACATCGACGACGAGTTCAGGTCCGAGCCGGCCTTGCCGATGACCATCTTCTGCCGGACGGGGGCGGGGGCCACGGCCCAGCCCACCCGGATGCCCGGGGAGAGGATCTTCGACAGCGTGCCGGCGTAGATGACGAAGCGCCCGCCGTCGAGCGAGAGCAGCGTCGGCAGGGGGTCGCCCTCGTACCGCAGCAGCCCGTACGGGTTGTCCTCCAGCACGAGGATCTGCCGCTCCTGCGCGATCTTCACGAGGGCATGGCGCCGCTCCAGGGACATCGTCACGCCACCCGGGTTCTGGAACGTCGGGATCGTGTAGATGAACTTCGGCCGCCGGCCCTCGGCCTCGAGGCGGTCCAGCGTCTCCTCGAGGACGTCGATCCGCATGCCGTCGTCGTCCATCTCGACCTGCACGAGGTCGGCCTCGTAGGCGGAGAACGTGGGGACGGCCCCGGGGTAGGTCGGGGCCTCGGCCACGATCACGTCGCCCGGGTCCACGAGCGTCTTGCAGACGAGGTCGATGACCTGCTGGCCGCCCGTCGTCACGAGGATGTCGTCGGGGTCGACGATCGTGCCCTCGGCCGCCATGACCTCGGCCAGGCACGGGCGGATCTCCGCCATGCCCTCGGTCGGCGCGTACTGCAGCGCCCGGGCGGAGTCGCCGGCGGCCATGTGGGAGAGCACCTTGGCCAGGTCCTCGGCCGGGAACAGCGTGGTGTCCGCCAGGCCCCCGGCGAGCGAGATGACCTCGGGGCGCTCCGTGAGCGCCATCAGGTCCCGCATCGCCGAGCTCTTCATGACCCGGGTGCGCTGGGCGAACAGCCCGGCGTACCGCTCGCGGTCGCCCGGGGGGCGGGTCGAGGCCGCAGCCGGCGGGCCGGAACGGGTATCGGACGTCGAGGCGCCGCTCCCACCGGCGGCGGCACCGTCCGCCGGACCAGCGTCACGGGACCCGGGACCGGCGGCCGCTGCGGCCCCGGCGCGGGATGCGATCCCGTCCGTGCCCCGCGTGGCGGTCGGGTCCTGGTCCTCTACAGTCATGCTCGAAACGGTATCGCCCCCACGCACATGAACTATCTCCTCGACCTCCTCCAGGGCCTCGGCGTCGCCGCCGCGGCCGGCGCCAGCCCCTTCCTCCCGCTCGCGGTGGCCGCGCTCGCCGGTCTCGCGAACCTCGGGGCGGACTACGAGGGCACCTCGTTCTCGTTCGTCGAGTCGCCCGTGCTGCTGGCGCTCGCCGTCGTGCTGGCGGTCGCCGCGCTGATCGCCCGCCGCCGACTCGAGACGCAGACCGCCGAGCGCGTCCTCCTGGGCCTCGGCGTGGTGTTCGGTGCGGTCGTGGCCGCCGCGACGGTCGCGGACCGCAGCGACGTCTGGTGGCCCGCGCTGATCGCCGGCGGCGTCGTGGCGTTCGTGGTCGGCACGGCGGTGCAGGCGCTCCTGCGGCGCACGCGGGCCCGCCTCGAGGACGAGCAGCGCACGCTCCTGTCGATCGGCGGGGCCCTCGGCGCCGCACTGGTCGCCCTGCTGTCGGTCGTGCTCCCCCCGCTGGGTGCCCTGGCCGTCGCGGCCGGGGTCTGGCTGTTCGTCGGCGGACGGCGCCAGGACACCACGAAGCACGCCGGGCTGCGGATCCTCCGCTAGCGCACCGCCGGCACCCGCCCGATCCCGGACCACCGCATCGCGGACCCCGACCAGCGCCCGCCGCGGCGCCTGATCTTCGCGGTCGTCGACGGCTGCGCGCCCGCGCAGCTGCGGCGCGCGATCGACGGTGGCCGCGCCCCGATGCTCGCCCGGGCGGTGGCCGAGGGACGGCTGCACGACTCGGTGGCCGCCTTCCCGTCGGTCACGCCGGTCTGCGCGACCGCGCTGGCCACCGGCGTGCGGCAGGACCGCCACCGGATCCCGTCGATCAACTGGTGGGACCGCTCGCGCGACCGGTACGTCGAGTACGGGTCGAGCTTCCAGGCGTCCCGCCGCCTGGGGATCGCCCGGCAGCTCGCAGACGTCACGTACCACCTGAACGGCCGGCACCTGGCCCCCGAGGTGAGGACGGTCTACGAGGCGCTCGACGACGCGGGCGTGCGCACGGGCGGGACGACGTTCCTCATCACCCGCGGTCGTCACCGCCACCGCCTCGCGCGGGACCGCCCGGCCACCCGCCTGGCCGCGTCGGTCATGCGCTCCCCGCTGATGGGTCCCAAGGAGCTCTTCTTCGCCGACCTCGTCGCGACGCAGGACACGCCGTGCCGTTCGCGCTTCGGCCGGCCGGGGATGCGCGACCAGCACGCCGGGTGCGTCTCGGCGCACCTCGTCGCGCACGACCTCGTCGACTTCCTGCTGCTGTCGTTGCCCGACAACGACACGCACAGCCACGCCAACGGCCCGGACGCCCAGATCGAGTCGATCGAGGCCGCCGACGCCGAGATCGCCCGGGTCGCGGAGGCCGCCGGCGGCGTCGACCGGTTCTTCGCCGAGTGGGCGCTCGTCGTCGCGTCCGACCACTCCCACGCGCTGGTGACCCGACGGACCGACCCGCGCCCGGCGTTCGAGCCGTTCGGCATCACGGGGCCCGGTGCCCGCAGGACGCGCGACCGGATCGCGTACTGCCCGGCCTCCCGCGCGGCCATGGTCTACGTCCTGGACCCGGAGCAGCGCGGCTCCCTCCTCCCGCGGCTCGTCGCCACCGGCCGCGGGATCGAGGGGGTCGAGCTCGTCGTCTGGCGGGACCCCGAGGGCCGGGGCGTGATCTCCTCCGGGGCGGACGCGGCGGAGGCCGGCGAGCTGCGGTTCCGTCCCGCCGCGGCGTCGGGACGGCCCACGGACCCCGCGCCGGACGCCACGGGGGCGGACCCCGGGGAGCGGGTCGTGCGCGACGAACGCGGCGGCACGTGGATCGTCTCGGGGGCCCTCGCGGTCGTCGGGGCGACCGTGGAGGACGACGTCCTGCGCAGCGCGAGCCACCCCGATCCGCTCGGGCGCTGCTGGTCGGCCCTGACCTGCGTGAACTCGGGCGATCTGCTGCTCTCGGCGGGCGAGGGGGCCGAGTTCCCCGACTGGGGCGGCGTCGACCATCTGGGGGGCGGCAGCCACGGGTCGCTGCGCGCCGACGACGCGGTTGGCATCCTGATCCATCACGGACTCGTCGACCAGGACGACCCGCGCGGCCGACCCGAGCTCGCGGAGGACGCCTGGTCCATCGAGGACGCGACCCCGATGATCCTCCGCCACTTCGGAGTCGGGTCGACGCCCGGCAGCCCATGAGCACCTCCGAGTTCGAGCTCCCCGCCCCCGCCGCGCCCCTGCGCGTCCGCCTGGCCCAGGCCGCGCGGAGCCGCTCCGCGTGGACGCAGCTGCTGCGCTTCGCGGTCGTCGGGGCGACGGGTGCGGTCGTCAACCTGCTCGTCTACGCCGTGGCCGCCGGCCCGCTGGGCTGGGACTACCGGCTCGCCGCGCTCCTGGGCTTCGCCGTCGCCGTGACGAACAACTTCGCCCTGAACCGCCTGTGGACGTTCGCGGGCGCCACCGGGCACGCCGGGTTCCAGGCCGCGCGCTTCGTCGCCGTCAGCCTGGCCGGCCTCGGGGTCAACCTGCTCGTCCTGCACGTGCTGGTCGACGGGTTCGGCACGGGCAAGCTCGTCGGGCAGGCGATCGCGATCGGCGCGGCGACGCCGATGAGCTTCGTCGGCAACAAGCTCTGGAGCTTCGCCGAGCGATGAGCCCCCGCGCCCCGGCCGTCCTCGGGGTGCTGGTCGCCGTGATCCTCGCGCTCGCGGGACAGGCGTCCGTCGCCGCTGCGCAGACGACGACGACCGTCACCACGACCGTGACGTCGGGCCAGGCGCCCGCCGCCGGCACCGGCTCCGGACCCCTTCAGCAGGTCACGCGGGCCGGGTCGACCGACCCCAACGGCGTGGAGTACGCGCCGACCGAGACGGAGCCCCCGGCGGGGCACCGGCTCTCGGCCCGCGAGGCGTCGCGGATCGCCCGTCAGGACCCGAAGGGGCAGCGGGTCCGCCGCGAGAACCCGGGCAGCTACTACCGGGTCTTCATGAAGGGCCAGACCCGCTGGCAGATGTCGATCTACGCAAAGGGCAAGCCCCTGACCGAGATCGGCCAGGTGATCGTCGACGACGCTTCGGGGAAGGTCACCGAGTCGTGGGACGTGCCCTACGTCGCGTGGACGATGGCCCGCGGCTACGACGGTGCGTTCGGCCGCTCCATCACGAACCCGTACCTGTGGGGCGTCCTGCTCGTCCTCTTCCTGCTGCCGTTCGTCTCGTTCCGCCCCCTGCGCGGGCCGCCCGTGCCGATCCTGCTGCTCGCGGGGTTCTCCGCGCCGCTGGCGTTCTTCAACAACGCCCGCCTGGACTGGGCGGTGCCGCTGAGCTTCGGGCTGCTGGCGTCGCTCTTCCTCTGGTCGACGGTGCGCGCCCTGCGGCGGCCGCGCTCCGCCCCGCGTCCGCTGCTGCTGCTCGTCCCGACGTCGCTGCTGCTCGTCGTCGGCCTCGGCCTGCTCGTCTTCCGGATCGTGCTGAACGTCGAGGACGGCAACGTCATCGACGTCGGCTACGCGAGCGTCGTCGGGGCGGACAAGATCGGCGGCGGGATGCCGGTCTACACGCCGTTCCCGTCCAACGTCGGTCGCGGCGACACCTACGGGCCGCTCACCTACCTGGCGTACGTGCCGTTCGAGCAGCTCTGGCCGTGGTCGGGGAAGTGGGACGACCTCCCCGCGGCCCACGCCGCCGCGATCGGGCTCGACGCCCTGGCGGCGGCAGTCCTCTTCTTGGTCGGCCGGGCGCAGGAGACCGTCCGCGCCCTCGGCAACCGGCGCGGCACGCTCTACGCCTACCTCTGGCTGGCCTGCCCGTTCACGGCCTACTGCCTGAACTCCAACTCCAACGACGCCCTGCCCGCGATCGCCCTGGGCCTGCTGCTGCTCGTCGGCGCACGCCCGTTCGCCCGTGGGCTGGCGGCCGGGGCCGCCGGGGCCGCGAAGATCGCCCCGTTCGCGATCCTGCCCGTCCTGGCGACGGGGCGACGGGTCCCGCCGACTGTGCCCGTGCACCACGCGCCCCCGGCCTTCTGGCCGACGCGCGGCGAGGACGGGGTCCGCGAGCCGTTCGGGTCGCGCTTGCGCAGGGGCACGGTGTCCGGCCTGCTGGTGCTGCTCGGCGCCGGCCTCCTGGTCCTCGTCGTCTCGTTCATCGCCCTGCGCGGCCTGAACTTCCCGCACCTGCTGGACCGCACCGTCGGCTACCAGGCGGGGCGGCCCGCGCCGTTCATGCCGTGGGGCTTCCCGGACTACGACCTCCCCGGATGGGTGCGCGACGCGGTGCGCTACGTCGCCATCGCCTTCGCGGTGCTCGTCGCCCTGGTCCCGCGGCGCCACGACCTGACCGGCACCGCCGCGCTCGTGATGGCGGTCATCCTGGGCCTGCAGATGGCGACGGAGTACTGGTTCTACCTCTACCTCGTGTGGCTCGTCCCGCTGGTGATCGCCGCCGGGATCGGGGATCGCCCGCTGCGCTGGCCCGGTGCCCCGGCGGGCGGGCACCCGGGCGTGGTGCCGCGGATGCACGGCCCGGTGCCCGAGGAGGACGCGCCGTGGGCGGCCGACGTCCGGCGGCGCGAGGCGGCGCGGACGGGCTCCGGCGACCGGCGGGGCTGAGCCGCCGACGCCCTCAGACCTGGGGCGAGACCTGGATCGGCGTGATCGACGCCGCGCTGCACCGCCGCTCGCCGGCGCGGATCAGGACGGCGCAGAGCCACGGGTCCCGCTCGGAGGGCTCGAAGCGCACCGGCAGCTTCGTCCGCATCGCCTCGATCGCCAGCTCCTTCTTCACGCCGATCACGGAGTCGCGGGGCCCGCACATGCCCACGTCGGTGATGTAGGCGGTGCCCTTGGGCAGGACCCGCGCGTCCGCGGTCGGCACGTGGGTGTGGGTGCCGACGACGGCGGTGACGCGGCCGTCGAACTCCCAGCCCATCGCGACCTTCTCGCTCGTCGCCTCGGCGTGCACGTCGATCAGCACGTGGTCGCAGCCGCGGCGCAGCAGCTTCTCGACCTCGGCCTCGGCCATCGTGAACATGTGGCGGCCGGGGTCGAGGTAGAGGTTGCCCATGACGTTCAGGACGCCGAGCTTCACGCCGCCGGCCTCGACGACGCACGACCCGTGGCCCGGCATCGACGCCAGGTAGTTCGCGGGCCGGACGATCTGGTCGACTTCGTCGAGGTACGTCCACACCTCGCGCTGGCGGAACGCGTGGTTGCCCAGCGTGATCGCGTCGACGCCGATGGAGAACATCTCCTCGGCGATCTTCGACGTGATCCCGACCCCGCCGGCGCTGTTCTCGCCGTTGACGACGACGAACGTCGGGCGGTGCTCCTCGCGGAGGGCGGGGAGAGCGGCGCGGAGGGCGCGACGGCCGATCGAGCCGACGACGTCCGCGACGAACAGGATGGAGGGCGCGTCGGTCATCCGACCACTGTCGCACCGGGCGCGCCCGGGCGCCCGGTCAGCCGCGCGGCGGCGGTCGGAGGGGGAGGTCGAGGTCGACGTCCAGCCCGAGGTCGAGGTCGAGATCCGCGGCGTCCGGCCCCTGGCGACGGCGGTTCTCGGGTGGATCCTCGATCCGCTCGCGCAGCCCGACGATCGCCGCGGCGATGCCGGCGCGCTCGTCGTCGTCGGGGTGCCCCCGCAGGTGGCGCTCGGCCTCGGCCAGATGATCGCGGGCCCGCCGGTCGTCACCGAGCCGCCGGAAGCCCTCGCCGAGGTTCAGGTGCAGCGACGGGTAGAACGTCCGCACGCTGACGCCGTCGACCCCGCCCGCCTCGGCGGCGGCGTCCGCGGCGCGGAGGGCGACCAGGTCCCAGTGGACCTGCTCGGCGGGGTCGTCCTGGGCGTCGGCGGTCACGTGGGCGACCCAGACGCGGTGCATCGGGTCCTCGTCCCCGGCGTCGTCCAGCGCGGCCCAGAGGCGGTCGTAGACCTCGCGGGCCCCGGCGCGGTCGCCCTGGAGCAGCAGCCGCTGGCCCTCGAACGCGCGCCGCATGACGGGGTCGCCGTTCATCGTCCGTCCTCCCCGCGCCGCTCCATCGACCGGACGGTAGGCCCCGGTCCGGACGGCGGGGAGCGCCCGCGTCGGCCGTCCCCCTCGCCCGCCAGGCCTGCCCGCCCCGGCCGTCGTCCTACGATGCAGCGATGGCCTTCCCGCGCTCCCGACCCCGCCGTCTGCGGCGCACCCCCGCCCTGCGCGCGATGGTGCGGGAGACGTCGCTGCGTCCGGAGCAGCTCGTCCTGCCGATGTTCATCGGCGAGGGGCAGGACGGCCCGGTGCCGATCGAGGCGATGCCGGGGGTCGTGCGACACACGGTCGACGGAGCGGTGCGGGCGGCGCGCGAGGCGGCAGCCGCGGGTGTCGGCGGCGTGATGCTCTTCGGCATCCCGCTCCACAAGGACCACGAGGGGTCGGGCGCCTGGGACGACGACCAGGTGGTCCAGCGGGCCAGCCGCGAGATCCGCGCGCAGGTCGACGGCCTGACCGTCGGGGCCGACCTGTGCCTGTGCGAGTACACCGACCACGGGCACTGCGGGCTGCTCGACGACCACGGCCACGTGCTGAACGACGAGAGCCTGGAGCTGCTGGCCCGCGCCGCGGTGTCGCAGGCCGCCGCCGGCGCGGAGGTCCTCTACCCCTCCGACATGATGGACGGCCGGATCGGCGCGGTCCGCGACGCCCTCGACGCGGCGGGCCACCAGGACGTCGTGATCGTCGCGCACTCGGGCAAGCTCGCCTCGTCGTACTACGGCCCGTTCCGCGAGGCCGCGGGCTCCACGCCCGCGTTCGGCGATCGCCGCAGCTACCAGATGGATCCCGCCAACGGCGACGAGGCGATCCGCGAGGCCCGGCAGGACGTCGAGGAGGGCGCGGACATGATCATGGTCAAGCCCGCCGGCCCCGCGCTGGACCTGGTGCGCCGCACCCGCGACGCCGTCGACGTCCCCGTCGCCGGGTACCAGGTCAGCGGCGAGTACTCGATGATCAAGGCCGGCGCCGCGGCGGGCTACGTCGACGAGGCGCTGGTCTCCATGGAGTCCCTCCTCGCGATCCGTCGCGCCGGCGCGAGCGTCATCGCCACGTACTTCGCGGTCGACGCGGCCCGCCGCCTGCAGGGCTGACCCGAGCGCGGCGACCGTCGCCCGACCTGCCGGCAGGCCCTGGTGCGGTTCGCGCCGGCGGCGGTCGGCGGCGGGACCCGGACGGCCCGGCCCCCGCGCCGCCCTCCGTCGTCCGCGCCGGTGGCGGTCGCCGGTGGGACCCGGACGGCCCGGCCGTGGGGAACCGACGCTCCCGCCCCGGAGCCGTTCTGGCGCGGCCGACGCCCCGACCTGCCGGCAAGCCCTGATGCGGTTCGCGCCGGTGGCGGTCGGCGGCGGGACCCGGACGGCCCGGCCGTCGGGAACCGACGCTCCCGCGTCGGATTCGTCCTGGCGCGAACCGCACCCCCCTCCTCGTCCGTACGATGGATGGATCGACCTGAGGAGCCCGCATGGCCACCAGTGACAAGACGGCTGTCCCGAAGATCCGCAGCCGGAAGGACGGCGCCGCCGTCCCCTTGGACGCGACGGACAAGTCGCTGATGAACACCCTGCAGGGCGCCTTCCCGCTGGTCCCGCGCCCGTACGCCGAGATCGCGACGGTCGTCGGCATCTCCGAGGACGAGGTCCTGGCGCGCACCCAGCGCCTGGAGAAGGACCGGATCATCCGGCAGGTCACCCCGATCTACGACACCCGCGCGTTCGGCTACGGCTCGATGCTCGTGGCGGCGAAGGTCGACGCCGAGAACCCGTGGCGTCCGGCGAAGGTCATCAACGACCACCCGGGCGTGTCGCACAACTACCTGCGCAACCACGACTTCAACATGTGGTTCACGCTGGCGGTCGAGGAGGACTCCAAGCTCGGCCTGCAGGGCACCCTCGACGTGCTGCAGGAGCTCACCGGCGCGGAGTCGATCCGTCAGCTGCCGACGCTCCAGCTGTTCAAGATCCGCATGGACCTCGACATGGCCGGCGACACGAAGGACCTCGCCACGGCCGGCGTGGCCGTCGCCCCGGCCGAGACCGAGCGCCAGCCCTACGACGAGTTCGACAAGAAGGTCGTGCGCGAGACCCAGGGCTCGCTGCCGATCGTGCAGGAGCCGTTCGCGCCCGCCGCGAAGGCCCTGGGCATCTCCCAGGAGGCGCTGCTCGAGCACCTCGAGGGGATGACGGAGCGCAAGCTCCTGCGCCGCGTCGCCGCGATCCTCTTCCACCGTCGCGCGGGCTTCTCCGCCAACGGCATGGGCGTGTGGCAGGTCGACCCGGACCGCATCGAGGAGATCGGCATCCGGATGGCCGCCTACCGCGGCATCTCGCACTGCTACCAGCGGCCGACGTACGCGGACTGGAAGTACCAGGTCTTCACGATGGCCCACGGGCGCTCCAAGGAGGAGTGCGACGCGATCCTCGACGCGATCGCCAACGAGGTCCCCGGCATCGAGGACCGCTCGACGCTGTACAGCTCGACCGAGTTCAAGAAGATCCGGCTGCAGTACTTCACCGAGCAGTTCAAGGACTGGGAACGCCAGAACGCCGGGGTCTGACCCGGGCCGGCCGCGCGGGCGTCCTCCCGTCGGCCGGCCGCGTCCGCTGCGCCCACACCCGCTCTCCCGAGGACCCCGACCCGTGCCGATCTCCCTCACCGACGCCAAGTCCGCCGAGCTCTTCGCCCGCGCCCGCCGGGTGCTCCCCGGCGGCGTGAACTCCCCGGTCCGCGCGATGCGCTCGATCGGGCGCGACCCGCTGTTCGTCGAGCGCGCACGCGGGGTCGACCTCGTCGACGTCGACGGCAACCGCTACGTCGACTGGGTCTGCTCCTGGGGCCCGCTGATCCACGGGCACGCGCACCCGGACATCCTCGCCGCGATCCACCACGCCGCCGCCGCGGGGACCACCTTCGGCGCCCCGACGCTCGCCGAGGTCGAGATCGCGGAGGAGATCGCCTCCCGCGTGCCGTCCGTCGAGATGCTGCGGATGACCTCGTCGGGCACCGAGGCCTCGATGAGCGCGATCCGGCTCGCCCGCGCCGCGACCGGCCGCGACGTGATCGTCAAGTTCGCCGGGCACTACCACGGGCACGTGGACGGGCTCCTCGCGGACGCCGGCTCCGGGCTGGCCACGCAGGGCATCCCCGCCTCGGCCGGCGTCCTCGCCTCGGCGACCGCCGCGACGATCGTCGTCCCCTGGAACGACCGCGAGGCCGTGACCGCCGCACTCCGGGAGCACGAGGTCGCTGCGCTCGTCTGCGAGCCCTACCCCGGCAACATGGGCCTCGTGCCCCCTGCGGACGGCTTCCTGGCCTTCCTCCGGGAGCAGACGGAGGAGCACGGCGCGCTCCTGGTCTTCGACGAGGTCATCAGCGGGTTCCGCGTCGGTCCCGGCGGCGCCCAGGAGCGCGAGGGCGTCACGCCCGACCTCACGGTGATGGGCAAGGTCCTCGGCGGCGGGCTCCCGGCCGCGGCGTTCGGCGGCTCCCGCGAGCTGATGGAGCGCCTCGCGCCGCTGGGCGACGTGTACCAGGCGGGGACGCTGTCTGGCAATCCCCTGGCGGTCGCGGCCGGCCTCACGAGCCTGCGGATGCTCGACGACGCCGCATACGCCCGGATCGACGAGACGACCACGGCGCTCGCCGGCGGGCTGCGGGAGGCCGCCGGCGACCGGCCGGTCCAGGTCGTCAGCGTCACCGGCCTCGTCACCGTGTTCTTCAGCCCGACGCCGATCACGGACTACGACGAGGCGAAGGCGTGCGACACCGAGGCCTACGGGCGGTGGTGCCGCGGGCTCCTCGCCCGCGGGATCTACGCACCCCCGTCCCAGTTCGAGGCGATGTTCGTGTCGCTCGCCCACGAGCCCGAGCACGTGAAGCTGACGGTCGAGGCCGCCGCCGCCGCGTTCGAGAGCGCCTGGTGAGTCCCGGGGCGGCCGGCACGCCGGTCCTGGCCCGGCTCGCCGCGGCGCTCCGCGAGGAGGGCGGCCTGCCCCCCGAGGTCGTCCACGACCCCCTGCCGGACGCCGACGACCGGATCGGCCGGGCCGTGGCCGACGGTCCGCGCGCGGCCGACGTCGGCCCCGCCCTGTCCCTGGCGGCCGAGGCCACCCGCGAGGCCGAGCTGCTCCACCACGCTCCCGAGCACGCGCGCGTCGTGCGGACGGACGACCGCGACCTCGCCCTGCTGGCCGGCGACCGCCTGTACGCCCTCGGGCTCGAGCGGCTCGCGGTCGGGGGATGGACCGACGAGGTCGCGATCCTGGCCGACGTCGTCGCGCTGGTCGCCCGCCTCCACGGCCCCCCGGCCATGGCCATCGGCCCCGCGTCCGACGGTGAGGAGGCGGGCGGCACGGGGGCCCCGGACGAGGCCGCCGCGCGCACCACGGTCCTCTGGAGCGCCGCCGCGGCCGCTCTCGGCGGAGGTGCGGGATCTCGTGCAGCGGTACTCCTCCGGGACGTCCGCGACGGCGGACTGCCAGATTCCAACGCCCTAACCGCGGTCTCGGCCGCCTCGCCCGACGGGCCGCCCGAGCACTAGCACGCCGAGCGGACTCCAAGGACGGATCGCGATTGGGGCCCGGGCAGGTACGATCCGCCGGTCCTCACGCTTCCCTCGTGGGACGACGCAGGAGCCTCACACGTGTCAGACCGACGCCCAGCGCAGAGCAAGTACACCATCGACCGCGGAATCCCCGGAGCCTTCGAGGGGGAGACCGTCACGCGTCGCCGCCTCATGGTGTTCGCGGCCAACGCCACAGCGGGGGTCGCCATCGGCGGCGTCGCGCTCGCGGCGACCGGATTCGCGGTCGGCCAGCCGTTCGTGGAGGTGGACACGGGCTGGCACGACGTCGGCCCGCTGGACGAGATCCCGGACGACACGTACGTGCCCCGCGTCATCACCCTCGACCCGAAGACGGGTCAGGTCGGCAAGTCCACCGCCTACCTGCGCAAGCGCAACGGCACCGTGGACAAGGAGCCCGCCGACAAGTGGAACCAGGTCATCGCGATCTCGTCCCGCTGCATGCACATGGGCTGCCCCGCCCGGTACGTGCAGGCCGCGAAGAACTTCGTGTGCCCGTGCCACGGCGGCGTCTACGACTTCCGCGGCGAGGTCGCCGCCGGCCCGCCGGTGCGTCCGCTCGACCGCTTCTACACCCGCGTCGTCGACGGCCGGGTGCAGGTCGGCAAGCGCTTCTCGGTCAACTCGCAGATCGAGCGCTTCTCCCCGCGTCCGCCCGGCCAGCCGCTCGACGGCATCGGGCAGTACCTCTTCCCGTCGCGCCCGACCCAGCGCAAGATCCCGGGCACCTGATCTCATGGCGAAGCTGAAGCTCCTCCCCTCGCTGCCCGTCGGGCTGCGGGCACCGACCCGGCCGGGCGATCCGGTCGAGAAGAAGGGCCCGATCGGTCACGCCCAGGACGCCGGCATCCACGCCGTCGACTGGGTGGACGAGCGCACGTCCCTCTCGGGCACGATGCGCTGGGTCATGTTCCGGCCGATCCCCAAGGGGACGAACTGGTTCTACACCCTGGGCACGGCCACGATGGTGGCCTTCATCAACCAGGTCATCACGGGCATCGTGCTCGGCATGTACTACGAACCGTCCGCCACCCGCGCGTACGAGTCGATGAAGTACATCAACAACGAGGTCTTCCTCGGCGAGTTCGTGCACGGCATGCACCGCTGGGGCTCCACCGTGATGGTGGTGCTGATCTTCCTGCACATGGCCAGGACGTTCTTCTTCGGCGCGTACAAGTACCCGCGTGAGCTGAACTGGGTCATCGGCGTCGTCCTGCTCGTCCTGACGATGCTGATGTCGGTGACCGGCTACCTGCTGCCGTTCGACCAGCGCGCCTACTGGGCGTCGGTCGTGGCCATGAACATCGCGGGCAACGCGCCGATCGTCGGGCCGTTCACGCCGGACATCGCGCTCGGCGGACCGGACGTCACCACGCTGACGCTGTCCCGCTTCTACCTGATCCACATGATGATCATCCCGGGCGCCCTGATCGGCCTGATCGGCGCGCACCTCTACCTGGTGATCAAGCTGGGTACCACCGCCCCCCCGTGGGTCCGGGCTGACAAGGTCAGCGCCGGCCTGAAGGAGCACCAGGAATGAACCAGCGCGAGAAGGAGGAGTACCTCCGCGAATACGCCGTCCTGAAGGCGCAGGGGAAGCCGTTCTTCCCCTACATCATCGTCAAGGACGGCGTGATGATGATCGTCGTCATCGGGACGATCATGCTGCTCTCGCTGCTCCTGGGCGGCGAGCTGACGGCCAAGGCCGACGCGACGACCACCACCTACGCCCCGCGACCGGAGTGGTACTACTTCTGGGCGTTCGAGCTGCTGCGCGTCGTCAAGCCGCCGTACCTGGTGGGTCTCGCGACCGTCGGCATCCCGACGATCTCGATCCTGCTGCTGATCCTGCTCCCGTTCTACGACCGGAACCCGGAGCGGCACCCGCTGCGCCGGCCGATCGCGACGACGACGGGCATCTTCCTCATCGGCGCGATGTTCTTCCTCTCGTACCTCGGTGCCGAGGCCGGCGCCCCGTCCCGGATCGAGCTCGGGCCGCCCCCTGCGATCCAGGAGGCGGACCAGGCCACGCAGACCAAGTGGGACCTCGGGCGCAAGCTCGTCGCCCAGAGCTCGTGTGGTGGCTGCCACAAGATCGGTGAGAACGGCAACGACGGCCCCGGGCCGCCGCTGACCGAGATCGGCGATCGGCTGAAGGAGGGCGCGATCCGCGAGACGCTGATCAACCCGACCGCGCCGATGCCGTCCTTCGCGGACCTGGGCGCCGACCAGATCGACAAGATGGCCTTCTTCCTGTCGTCGCTGAAGAGCGGCGGCGAGGACGAGGGTGCGAGCGCCACCGGCGCCGAGGGCGGCGGAGCCGAGTCCGAGGGCGGATCGGCCCCGAGCAAGGCCCCGTAGGTCCCGCCCCGGGCGACGTCCCGGAGCGATCGGCAGGACACGGCGTCGGCCGGGCGAGAGCCCGGCCGTCGCCGTCCGAGGGCCGGGCGTCAGGGGACCATCGCGGCGCCTCGGCCCGGCCCACCCGGGTCCCTGGGGCGTTCGGCGGACGGGGGCCCGGCGGGCCCGTCCCGGTCGACGGGCCCGCACCCCGCCTCGCCGGCAGGTGCGGTCCGGCTACGCTCGTCCGGTGAGCACTGCGAACGGCGCATCCCAGGACCGCGTCCCCGCCGCCGTGCTGCCGATCCTCGCCGCCGCCGGCGACCACGTCCCCGCGGTCCTGGCCGACGTGGAGGCGGCGCTCCGGACGGCGGCGGCGCCCGGCTCAGGACCCCTCGACGCCGCGGCCCTCGACACCGTCGCCGCGGGCGGCAAGCGCCTGCGGCCGCTGCTGGCCATCGTGGTCGGCGGTCCGGACGTGGCCGATCCCGACGGTCCGGCCCGCGCGGCGGTGGTGCGCGCAGGCGTCGCGGTCGAGCTGACCCACACCGCGACGCTGCTGCACGACGACGTGCTCGACGCGGGCCTGCTGCGGCGCGGGCGCCCCACCGCGTTCGCCCGCGACGGCCGTGCCGCCGCGACGTGCCTGGGCGACGTCCTCTTCGCCGCCGCCTTCGGCACCCTGGCCGGCGGTGGGGACGCCCGGGCGCTGCGCGTGCTGGCGCGCGCGTCACGAGAGCTGGCCCAGGGCGAGCTCCTGCAGCGCGCCGACGCCTGGAGCGCCGACGTGGACGAGGAGCGCTACCTGCGGCGCTGCCACCTGAAGACCGGCGCGCTGTTCGAGGCCTCGGCGCGCCTCGGGGCACTCGCCGCCGGCGAGGAGGACGAGGCGTTCGCCCGCTTCGCGTCGGCCATAGGTGTCGCGTTCCAGCTGTTCGACGACGTCCTGGACGTCGTCGCCCCGCCCGAGCAGACCGGCAAGCCCCGGGGGACCGACCTGCTGGACGGCACGGTCACGCTGCCGATGCTCGTGGCCCGGGAGCGCGACCCGGAGCTCCGCGCCCTCGACGTCCGGACGATCACGACCGCCGAGCAGGCCGCCGACGTGTGCGACCGCATCGCGGCGACCGGGGCGACGGACGTCACCGAGGAGCGGGCCCGGGCCCTGGTGGCCGACGGCGTCGCGGCGCTGCCCGACGGCCTGGACGAGGCGCGGCGGACGGCGCTCGGCCTGGTCGCGCGCGGCGTCGTCGATCGACGGCTCTAGGCCTCTGCGGGCCGGCCCCGCGGGCCGCCGAGCGTCCAGGTCTGCATCCGGTGGGCGTCCGGGGGCGTTCCCTTCCGTGAGATGACCTGGGAGGATCCCACCATGCCCCTCGCACTGATCACCCCGGTGACTGCCGTCATCGTCCTCGCGGTCGTGCTGCTCGTCCTGGGCCCGAAGCGCCTCACGGGCGTCGGCAAGGCCCTCGGCTCCAACATCCGGGACTTCCAGAAGTCGGTCACCTCCGGTGACGACGACAAGAAGGACCTCCCCTCGGCGCAGCACGCCGACGGGACCGAGGCCGTGACCGGCGAGCCGGTCGACGAGCCGCGCCGCACCCCGCGCGCGTAGCCCTCCATGGCGAAGCTCCGGCCGGTCTCCCACGAGGACCGCTTCACGCTGGTCGAGCACCTCACGGAGCTGCGGACGCGGATCATCACGATGATCGCGATCTTCATCGTCGCGTTCGCGTTCGCCTACTGGCAGAACGGCAACATCCTCGAGATCGTCAACTCGCCGCTCGAGAAGTCGCAGAAGGTCAACGCGAAGAAGTGCACGGGCAAGAGCAACGACAGCCAGCAGTCCGTCTGCTTCGAGCGGTCCGTCGCCGCCGCCCTGCGGGCGTTCGAGCCCCTCGTCGTCGCACCGGCCCCCGGGGACTCCCGCACCGAGGCGCTGCAGAAGGCGCAGGCGCTGAAGGCGCTGCGGACCACGCAGGAGCTCGCGCCCACGAGCACGACGCGCAAGCCCGTGACCCTGGGCGTGGCGGAGCCGTTCTTCCAGACGCTGAACGTGGCGATGTACGGCGCCCTGGTGCTGTCGCTGCCGCTGCTGCTCTACCAGCTCTACGCGTTCCTGATCCCGGCGTTCACCTCACGCGAGAGACGGGCCATCGTCCCGCTGCTGATCGGGGTGCCGTTCCTGTTCTACGCCGGCGTGGCGTTCGCGTACTTCCTGGCGCTGCCACGAGCGGTGGACTTCCTCCAGAACTTCAACGCCGACAACTTCGACATCCTGGTCCAGGCCAAGGACTACTACAAGTTCGTCGCCCTGTTCGTGGCCGGCTCCGGGCTGATCTTCCAGGTCCCCGTCCTCGTCATCGCGCTCTCGCGCCTGGGGATCCTGAGCGCGAAGCAGATGCGCAAGAAGCGCGGCTTCGTGGCGATCGTCGCCGCAGTGGTCGCCGCCGTCATCACCCCGACGCCGGACGCCGTGACGATGCTGCTGATGATGGCCCCGCTCGTCGTGCTGTTCGAGCTGAGCGTCGCGGTCGCGTCGCTGCTCGAGCGACGGGCCCCCGTCGGCGGCGTCAGCGGACGGCTCTCCGAGTGGCGGGAGTTCGGCGAGCAGGGGTACCGCGAGGAGGACGACGTCTCCGAGCGCGACGACGAGGACGACGACCGCCCCCGCCCGCCGCGCCCCGCCCCGGCCTCCTCCGCGGAGGAGGACCCGGACGACGACGACGAGGACTTCGGTCCCGGCGGATCCTTCGACCACTTCGCGCTGGACGACGAGGACGACGACGAGCCGCCCCACGGCGAGGACCCGGACCCGGCGCTGCTCGGCGACCCGGCCGGTCCCCGTCCCGCGGGTCCCGGGGACGTCGTGCCCAAGCCGGCGCCGGAGGACTGGGAGTCCCGCGCCGACGCCCTGGACGCCGCGGACCCGTACGCCGAGGACGACGCACCCGGGACCCGGGGCGCCGGGTCGGGCGACGGCTCCGCGAGGCCCGAGGGCTGGGAGGCCGAGGCCGACGCGCTCGACGCGGCCGACCCGTACGCCCGGGCCGACGACGCCGACCGCCCGGAGCCCCGCTCCGAGGTCGAGACCGAGGACGCGTCGGACGACGACGCGCCCGGTCCGCCGGCGCGCTGACCCGCAGCTCGGGGACGCCCGCCCGGGACGTCGTCGACGGCGTCCTCGGCGGGGCGGTGGGAGGCCGGTGGCGGGTGAACGCTCGCCGCCCTCTATCCTGGCCCCATGCTCTTCGACCTGCGCGCCCCGGGCCGCAAGCGCGCCGTCCAGGTGGTCTACGTCGTCCTCGCCGTGGTCCTCGTCGGCGGCACGATCCTCTTCGGCGTCGGTACCGGCCTGCCCGGCATCTTCGGCGGCAACAGCAACTCCGCCAGCACGCAGTCGCTGAGCGACCAGAACCAGGATCGCCTCGACGCGCTGGAGAAGCGCGTCGCCGCGAACCCGCGCGACGCCGCGGCCTGGGGCTCGATCGCCTCGCTGCGCTACGCCGCCGGCGTCGAGCAGATCCCGCAGGACGCCACGGCGGCGACCCCGGAGGCCAAGGAGCAGTTCACGCGGGCCGCTGCCGCGTGGTCGAAGTACCTCGCGCTCAAGCCGGACCCGGTCGACGTGCAGGTCGCCAACCGCATGGCGACCGCGTTCTCCCCGGAGAACCTGAACCGCCCGGCCGACTGGGCCGACGCCCAGGGCCTGTCGACGCAGGCGGTGGAGGAGAAGTCGGAGGCCGACGGCACGCCGGTCCCGGCCGAGACCTACATCGCCCTGCTGCAGGCGCAGTACGCCGCCAAGCGCGAGCGGCTGGCCAAGATCACCGAGACCAAGCTGCGCGACGTCGCCCCCAAGAGCGACGAGAAGCTGATCGACGCCACGATCGCGCTTGCCAAGAACCCGAACGACACGAAGGCCCAGGCCGCGCTGCAGGCGGCGCAGGGCGGCGGGACCACCCCGGGCGGCACGGTGACGCTCCCGGACGAGGGCAAGTAGCCCCTCCGGCCACGCGACATCGATCCCGGAGCATCTTGTACGATGCTCGGGCCTCGGTAGCTCAACTGGTTAGAGCAGTGGACTCTTAATCCGAAGGTTGAGGGTTCGAGTCCCTCCCGAGGCACTTGGGAAGAAGCCCCCGTCATCGACGGGGGTTTCGTCGTTCCGGGCCCGGAACGACGCCCTCCGGCCGTCCGACGGTCGGGGCCGTGGCACCGGTCCTCCCGCCGGCGGTTCTCGCCCTCCGAGCCGCCGCCGGGCTTGAATCGCCGCCGGGCTCAGCCGCCGCCGGGCTCGAGCCGCCGCGCGACTCAGCCGCCGCGCGTCGAGGGCCCGCCGGCCGCCGGGGTCTGCGGCTTGACGGCGTCGGGGGCCGGAACGCCGGGCACCGGGTACAGCGGCGTCCAGGGCGACGGGCCGTCGCGGGTCGGCGGCGCCCCCGGGACGTCGCCCTTCGTCCACCACGCCGCGCGGTAGGGCAGCCCGTCCTTCAGGACCCGCGCTCCCTGGCGGTAGGCGGTCGCCCTCGACCAGGCGGGGTGGGTGCCGGGGGCGCTGCGCGCGATCACGGGCGGGCGATCGCCGCGCAGCACGGGACCGACGAGGGCCCACGGGTGGTTCGTCACGTCGACCGGGGCGTCCGGCGTCGCGCCCTGCGTGAACCAGCGGGCCTGCCAGACCGCCTGGTGCCAGACGATCTTCGTCCCGGTGGTGTATCCGCCCGCCGGGGTCCAGACGGGGTAGGGACTCTTGGCGGGGTCGTCGACGGAGGCGACCGTCGCCCGGGGCTGCGCCGCCTCGGAGGGCGTGCGACGGGCGGCCGCCCGGGCGTTGCCCGCCAGGCGCCCCAGCACCCGGGTGAACTCGTGGTCCTCCTGCTTCACGCCGCTGCAGAGGTTCGACCGGGTGCCGACCACGAGGAACGTGACGCCGCACGGCGCGTCCCGGTTGAGCGACCACATCGACACCCGGCCGAGCGCCTTCTGGCGGGCGAAGGCGGCGACCCGCCGGGCGCCGGCGACGCTCAGGCGCTCCGCCGGGACGTCGTTCTGGCCGATCATCACGGTCACGCCGAGCCGACGCCAGACGTCGGCGGCGGGGAGGGCGCGGCCCCGGGCCGCGTAGAGCGCGCCGAGCTGTGCGTGGCTGGCCCGGAGGGCGGCGGTGATGGCCCCGGGCATGTCGGTGTGCGCGTCGCCGCCGAAGTCCATCGCCATGACGTTGACGCCGGCGACGTCGATGCCGGCGGCGAGGGTGCCGCGGACGAACGCCACGGCGTCCGCCTGGAGCCCGGTCGGCAGCACCGGGACCGTCAGCCAGACGGCCAGCCGTCCGCCGGACGCGCGCGCCTCCCGCTGCAGGGTGGCGATCACCGCGGCCCGCCGGGCGTTGGCCACCACGTTGCGCAGCGCCCAGCCCTCGACGTCGATGTCGATGGTGTCGGCGGAGTACCGGTCGAGCGTCTCGCGGTACGCCCGGGCCAGCGCCCCCGGATCGCGGCAGGTCAGGGCGAGCTCGGAGTTTGCCTGCCCCCCGAACGAGACGATCGCGTCGCCGCCCTGCCCGCGGACCTGGGCGACCCGTCGGTCGAGGTCCAGCACGGCCGCCGCGTCGTCGAGGGAGTGGAATCCGCCCCAGCTCGGGCGGCAGCCGTCCTTCGGGTCCGCGACGACGAACCCGAGGACGAGGTCGCGGGCGAGGTGGACGGCCCGGTCCTGGAAGGCCAGGGTCGGCGTGAGCGTCACGTCCACGTAGGGCGCGAACCACGTCCCGGACGCGGCTGGTCGCGGCTCGTCCGTCGTGCTCCTCGCGGACCCGGGCGGGGACACGGCGAGCCAGGCGCCGGCGGCGACCAGCACGCAGACGGCGAGGGCCAGCGCGACCCGGACCGGCGAGAGCCGCGGCTCGGGCGCATCGCCGAGGGTCGAGGGGTCGGGTCCGGGCGGGACCGGGGCCGGTCTGCTCGCCCGCGGGGGGAGGCCGTCCCTGCTCATCGGTCCAGGCTCTCGGGTCGGTGCTCGGCGATCGAGGACAGCGCGGTGGCCGCCACCGCGAGGCCCGCCGTCGCGGCGGTGGCGGCCGCGGGCGGCACCACGACGGGCGTCGTCCCGACGACGACGTCCGGCGGCCCGGGACGGACCGGAGGCGGGACGCGCGGGACGACGGGATCGTCGCCGGCGAGCTCCCCGAGGACCGCGGCCCAGTGGGGCGTGGCCGGGGCCGCCGGCGTCCGCACGGTCGTGACGCGGCGACGGGCGCGGATCGGGGCCGGTCGCGCGGTGTCCGACGGCCGGTGCAGCCAGGAGAGGACGTTCACGCCCACGTCCACGACCGAGTTGCGGACCCCGATGTAGGCGACGATGGCGAACGACGCGAGGATGCCGTTGATCGCGGCGAAGCCCGCGTTGAGCCAGCGCTCCCGTCCGAAGTCGCCGAGGAACGTGACCACGGAGAACGCGACGAAGACGTACGGGGCGAGGACGAACAGGAGGGACGGAGCCGTCCGCCCACGCACCTTGGGGGTGCGGCGGAACGCCGCCTTCGTGCTGGTCAGTCCCTGGACCAGTGAGCTGATCACGCCCATCAGGTTGACGGCGAGGAGGACGAGGTTGAAGCCGTAGATCCCGAGCACGTCCCGGGCGCGGTACCCGCACGACCGCAGGTCGGCTGCGAGCGCCACGAAGTACGGCACGGAGATCAGGACGATGAACGGGCTGAGCAGCCGGTCGTCGAAGCGGAACACCAGGAGGTACAGGAGCCCCGCGGTGCTCCACGCGATCGAGGCCATGTAGTTGACCCGGAGGAAGACCTCGCCGAACCGCGGGCGCTCCCCGCGCCGCCGGCGGGCCCGGACCTGCTGCCACAGCCGCGGGAGGATGAGCAGGCCACCGTTGGCCCACCGCCCGCGCTGGATCGAGAGCGCCCCGAAGTCCGCGGGAGTGGCGCTGTAGCTGAGCCGCTCGGGGTAGTTCAGGAGCCCCCACCCGTGCGTGCCGAGGTCGATGCTGGACTCGGTGTCCTCGATGACCGTCCGGTCCGAGACGTAGCGGCGGATCTCCCAGTCGCCCTCGTGGTCGACCTCGCAGAGGTCGTCCAGCGCCCGCTTGCGCAGCACCGCGTTGGCGCCGACCCAGAACGTCGCGCCGTAGGCGGTCATCCCCTGGTGCACGAGGTACTGCAGGTCCGTGGTGGCGCCCGCGATCCGCTCGATCCGCGTGGACGCCCCGGGGAAGGCGCTGTACGGGGCCTGGGCGACGGCGATCCGCGCGTGCTGGGCCTGCTCGAGCAGGCGGGTGATCCGCAGGCAGTACCCGGGCAGCAGCAGGCTGTCGGAGTCCAGGGTCAGCACGAAGTCGGGATCGCGGACGACGAGGTCGGCCTCCGCCTCCGGGGCGGGCACCAGTGCGACCCCGTCCGGGCCGGTCCGCTCGCGGAAGGCGCCGCCCATCAGCCCGAGGTAGCTGTTCAGGTTCATCGCCTTGTTCGGCTCGTGCGAGAGCGAGACGTAGCGCTTGCGCGAGAAGCTCGAGATGCGGGCCCCGAAGATGTGCGGCAGGCGCTGGAGGTGGCCGCGCAGGGCGGCTCGCGGGAGGGTCGCGCCGGCGTCCGTGGCCTCGCGGAGGGCCGCGGCGGTCGCACGCAGGTCCCGGGCGAGCGCGAGCAGCACGTGCTCGACGAGGAACCGGTCGGTGTGGTCGACGACGACGTACTCGGCGCCGGACCGCTCCAGCCACGCGGCCGCGTCGTCGTGGGCCTCGGCGACCCGGAGCGCCTCGTCCGCCGCCTGAGCCGAGCGGCCGTCGGTGCGCTCGTCGAAGGCGTCGAGGGCACGCAGGGCACGGCCGAGGGGCTCGGCCAGCTGCCGTTCGAGCTCTCCGGGGAGTCGCCGGGCGTCGGCGAGCATCGCGGCCGGGCGTGCGTACCGCGGCGACGGCGGATCGTCGATCAGCAGCACGAGCTCGAGGTCGGGGTACTCCTGCAGCGCGGCGGACAGCAGCGTGAGCCGGTTGACGCGGTCGTCCTCCTGGTAGGACGGGACGAGCACGGTGAGCGTCGGCGCCCGTCCGGCGAAGTCGCGCAGCTCGCGCACGCTCGCCCGACGGTGCGTCCGCGTGCGGGCGAGGTGGCCCAGGCGCGCGATCAGGTAGGCGAGCGCCGAGCACCCCAGGAGGGTGGTGACCACGACGTACCCGACGAGGCCGGCGTCGATCGGGAGCTCGCCGCCCCCCAGGGCCGTCGTCCGCGACGCGCTGAGCACGATGAAGCCGAGCCAGCCGACGACGGTCAGGACGACCGCGAGCTTGCTCAGCGCGATGCCCACGTCCGACGCGGGAGGGGCCACCGGGTCGGGCGCGTCGCGCCGGTCCGAGCCCCACTGTCGGCGCGGTCCTTCGGTGTCGGTCCTGCGGGTCCGTCGGCGCATCCATCGGTCCTTCGTCGCACATCGAGGCGACGTCGAGGAAACGCCTCGGCGAGCATAGGTCACCTGCGGGCCGGGGAGCCGATCCCGCCCCGTTCCGTAGGTCGTCCGTCCAGTCGCCCTCCGTCGTCCCGGCCCGGAGCCGGTCGCGGGCGACGCCGGCGGGGGTCAGTCGATCTCGACGCCGGGGTCGAGCAGCTCGGCGCCCTGGTTCTTCACCGCGTTGACCTTCTTCGAGGCCGGCGACAGGGTGACGCGGTCGTCGGCGAGCGGCTGGATCAGCTCGATCGCGTCCTCGGCCCCCAGGTCGGGGTTCAGCCAGGCGAGCTCCTCCTCGCGCCCCGCCAGGACGGCGGGCATGCGGTCGTGGACGCGGGACGCGGGGCCGTTGGCGGTGGTCGTGACGATCGTGACCGTGGTGATCGGCTCATCGAGGTCGTCGACCTTCGTGGTGTTCTTCAGGCCGGCGAACGCGAACCATCCGCCGCCGTCGACGACGTGGTGGAACGGGGCCGGCTTCTCGCCCTTCGCCTCGGCCTTGATCCACTCGTACCAGCCGTCGGCGGGGATCAGCACGCGGTGCGACGCCGTGTTGAGCAGCGGCCGCCACATCTTCGACTCGAGCAGCTTGTCGTTGCGGGCGTTGATCGGCTGGAGGCGGTCCTTGCTCGTCTTCGCCCACCGCGGCAGCAGGCCCCAGCGGGCCGTCAGCCCGGCCAGGTCGCCGTCCTCCGCCCGCTCGACCACGCCGACCTGCTGGCGCGGAGCGACGTTGTAGCGCCCCAGGGACGAGCCGAGCTCGGCCGCGGAGGCGTCGAAGCGGGCGTCGAACTCGGCCGGCTGACCGGCGGTGGTGTAGCGGCCGCACATGGCGCGAGCGTATCGCGACGCCCGCGTCCCGCCGGGGAACCCGCCCGCGGGCGACCGGTCGTGCCCCTCAGCGGATCGCGGCCACCGCGACGACCCGCTCGATGGCGGTGCGCAGGGCCTGGGCGGTCGTCGTCTCGTCGTAGGCGACGAGGCGACGGTGACCGCGCTCGAGCAGCTCCGCGCGCAGCTCGCGGTCGCCGAGGACGGCGTCGAGCAGGCCCGCGACGACGCCGAGGTCCTCGTCGGCGGTGAGGAGGGCCGCGTCGCCGGCGACCTCGGCCACGCCGCCGGACGGCCGGCCGACGACCGGCAGGCCGTAGTGGAAGGCCTCGAGGATCGGCACGCAGAAGCCCTCGTGCTCCGACATGCAGCAGAGGGCGTCGGCGCCGCGGTAGCGGTCGGCGAGCTCGTCCTGGGTCAGGCCGCGCTCCCAGGTGAACGCCCCGGGCCCGAGCAGGCGGTCGCCGAGCTCCTGGACCATGGCCCCGTAGTGGTCGTTGACCGGCTCGCCGATGATGCGGAGCGTCGCGTCCGGGCGGTGTCGGGCGCGCAGGAGAGCGACGGCGCGGATCAGCGAGTCGTGGCGCTTGTGGGGGCAGAGCCGTCCGACGAAGAGGATCTCGCCGCCGCCGGGCGCCGGATCGCGCAGACCGCCCCGCCGCCCGTAGCGCTCGGCCTCGAAGAGGATCGGGATGACGGTGTCGGCCCCGAACTCCTCCGCGGTGTACCGCGACGCACCGGCGGGGACCGTGGCGGCGGCCATCACGCGCTCGGCGTCGCGCCGGCCGAGGTAGCACTGCAGGGCGGTCAGCGGGTCGTACTGCCAGAACCACTCCGGCGGGGTGATGTTCTGGCACAGCACGAGCGATCGTCCGTGGCCTTCGAGCAGGTCGCGCAGTCCCGGCGTGTAGGCCGAGTACTGGGTGAAGATCACCTCGTCGGGGTGCGGCACGAGGGACCGCATCGGGACGAACTTCGACGTCATCCGCGGGTCGATGTGCACCGCGGCGTCCGTCCCGCCCCAGCCCCAGCGGTCGAAGAGCCGCCGGAACCGCAGCGCCTGGTTCGTGATCGCGTCGTAGGGCCCGGCGCCGCCGATGACCTGGTGGACGACGACGCTCATCGGGCGCCGTCCTCCGGTCCGGAGCCGGCGGCGGTCCCCGCGGTGGTGGCGCCGGCGGATCCTGCGGTCGCGTGGTCCCCGTGGGCCGGGCGCCCGCCCTGCGCGAGATCCGTCGCGACGGCGAACGGGTCGGACGGGGCACCCGGATCGGGGTTCACGGGGGACGGGGCCTCCGGGAGCGGGTCGCCGAACGTCTGCGGGGGCCCGACGGGGTCGGCGGGCGGCTGCACCCCGGCGCGGGCCTCGAGCTCCTCGACCCGGGCGTGCAGGCCGCGGATCTCGGCCTTCATCGCCTGGATCTCCTCGCGCATCAGCGTCGAGCGCAGGGACAGGTGCACGTTCAGCCGGTTCTGGACCGACTGGACCTGGGCGTGGTACTGGCCCAGCAGCCGCAGCTGGCCCTGCTTCACGGCGGTGACGGCCTTGCCGACGGGGCCCGCGCGCGTCGAGCGGACCTCGCGCAGGTCGGGCTCGATGACGGCCCACTGGACGAGCTGGTCGTCGCTGGGCTGGTCGGAGCGCTCGACCTCGAGGCCGCCGGCCGGGATCGTCGTCCCGGCGTGCTCGCCGGCGAGCCGCCGGGCGTGGGCGAGGGCGTCCTCGGGCCTCATGCGTCGTCCTCCTCGGAGCGGTCCCCGGTGACGGGTCCGGTCGTGCCGGCGGCGACCTCGGCCAGGTGGTCCGTGCCGCGGACCGGGGCGGCCTCGCCCTCCAGGAGGCGGACGTACTGCTGCAGGACGACCTCGGTGGGACCGTCGGCGGCGACCCGGCCGCCCTCGAGCAGCACGGTCCGGCGACAGGTGCGCTCGATCAGCGACAGGTCGTGCGAGACGAGGACGAGCGTCGAGCCGCCGGCGACCTGGGCGGCGATCCGCTCCTCGCACTTGCGCTGGAACGCGCCGTCGCCGACCGCGAGGACCTCGTCGATCAGCAGCACGTCGGCGTCGAGGAACGCCACGATCGCGAACGCCAGCCGCACGAGCATGCCGCTGGAGTAGGCCTTCAGCGGCAGGTCGACGAACTCGCCGAGCTCGGAGAAGGCGACCATCTCGTCGAGCCGCTCCTCGACCTGGCGGCGCGTCAGGCCGTAGAGGGCGCCGCCCATCATGATGTTCTCGCGGCCCGAGAAGTCCCGGCTGAAGCCCGCGGCGAGGTCGAGCAGCGCGGCGACGTGGCCGCCGATCCGGACGGTGCCGCCGTCGAGCGGGACGATGCCTGCGAGGACCCGCAGGGTCGAGCTCTTGCCGGCACCGTTGCGCCCGACGATGGCGACGGTCTCGCCCGGCTCGATCCGCAGGTCGACGCCGCGCAGCGCCCAGACCTCCTCCGGACCGCGGACGCCCTTGCGCCGCGCGCCGGACCGCAGGACGAGCTCCTTCAGCGTCCGTCCGGCGTCGGCCTGGACGCGGAACGAGCGCGTGGCGGCCTCGAGCTCGATCGTCCCGGCGGGGACGCGGTCCTGCTCGTAGCCGCCGCTCACAGCATCACCGCGAGGTCGCGCTGCAGCCGGCGGAACAGCGCCGCACCGACGACCAGCGCGACGACGGCGACCACGACGAGGTAGACGAGCGTCTGGGCCGACGGCACGGCACCGTCGTAGAGGATCGTGCGCACGGCCTCGGCGAACGGGGCGACCGGGTTCAGCCACTCCAGCGCGAAGCGGGCGAGCGACTGGTCCGTGATGTCGGTCGGCCGGTAGAAGATCGGCGTCACGAAGAACCACGGGACGAGGATCGCCCCGACGATCGGCTGCACGTCGCGGAAGTGGGCGTGCAGCCCCGAGATCGCCAGCGCGAGGCCCTGCACGAAGAGCACGAGCAGCAGGACGACGACCGGCAGCAGCAGCAGCTGGAACCCGAGGGTGCCGCGGAAGGCGACCGTCAGCACGGCGACGATCGCCAGCAGGGCGGCGAACGTCAGCGCCTGCACGGTGACGACGGCGGTCGGGATGATCTCGCGCGGGAACCGGGCCTTGCGCAGCAGCGCGGCCTGGGCCAGCAGGCTGTCGCCGGCCGCCGGCAGCGTCTGCTGCACGAACAGCCAGACGACCATGGCGGTCATGATGAACAGCGGGTAGGCGGGGTGGCTGAAGCCGGGCTTCAGCACCACGCCGAACATCAGGTAGTAGGCCCCGAGCAGCAGCAGCGGGTTGACCAGGTACCAGAGCAGGCCCAGGACGGAGCCCTGGTACTTCTGCCGCAGCTCGCGCTGGACGAGCTGCTGGAAGAGGAAGCCGTGGCCCTTGAGGTCCGACGGGCGGGACGCGGAGGTCGAACTCAAAACGCGCCGCGTCGCCCGAAGACGGCGGGGATGGTCTTCACGAGGATCGACATGTCGAGCGAGACGGACCAGCGCTCGAGGTAGAGGAAGTCCAGGCGGACCATGTCGTCGAAGTCGAGGTCCGAGCGGCCCGAGACCTGCCACAGGCCGGTGACGCCGGGCAGCACGAGGTAGCGCTTCTTGTGCCACTCCTCGAGCCGGTCGTAGTCGCGCTGGGGCAGCGGACGCGGACCGACGAGCGACATCTCGCCGCGGAGCACGTTGATGAGCTGGAGGAGCTCGTCGAGGGACAGCCGGCGCAGCATCCGCCCGATCGGCGTGACCCGGGGGTCGTTGCGCATCTTGAAGATCGCGCCGCCGGCCTCGTTGAGCTCCTCCAGCTCGTGCTGACGGACGTCGGCGTCCTCGTACATCGTGCGGAACTTCAGGCAGTCGAACGGCACGCCGCCGACCCCGGGTCGCCGCGAGCGGTAGACGACCGGGCCCGAGCTGGTGAACCGCACGGCGGCGGCGATCATCAGCAGCAGCGGGCTGAGGACGACGAGGATCGCGCTCGACACGAGCAGGTCGAACGTGCGCTTGATCGCGAAGTCGAGGCCCTCGGAGACCGGGGGCTTGAGCTCGAACAGCGGGACGGTCTGGCCCGGCAGGAACTCGGCGCGGTGGACGAGGATCTCCATCGTCGACGGCGCGACCCGCACGGCGATCCCGAGCCGGTGGGCCTGGTCGACGATCTCGAGCGCCTGCTCCTCGGGGAACGCCGGGTCGGTGATGATCACCTCGTCGATGTTCCCGGCGCTCAGCAGGGCCGGCAGGTCGGCCGCGACGCCGAGCGACCGGGCGCGCTGGGGCCGCACGTCGCCGACGTCCGTGGTGAGGATGCCGGTGACCTGGATGGCCGAGTCGACGTCCTCGGACAGCGCCGCCGCGACGGCGTCGGAGTGCTGGCTCGTGCCGACGAGGATCGCCCGGCGCTGCTGCCCGGAGGACTTCAGGAGCCGGGCGCTCGAGGTCTCGTACGCCAGACGGAGGAGCCCGATGTAGACGACTCCGACGATCACCGAGCCGTAGAAGATGTAGTAGCTCGAGAACTGCTCGCGCTGGCCGTTGATCAGCACGAAGACCATCGCGAAGACCATCACCTGGAACAGGCCGGTGACGATCTTGCCCAGGCCCGGCCGCTCGGTCCGGCGACCGTAGAGGCCCATCCGCCCGAAGTTCAGGAGGACGACGAGGATCGTGAACGGCGCGATCTCACGCGCCTGATGCGCGTGCCAGCCCGGGGTGAACGTCCCGAGCCACGCGGCCTTGAGCGCCAGAGCGGTGAAGATCGCGGCGTAGACGCTGGCCGCGTCGATGGCCAGGAGGGCGATCAGCCGCATCGCCTTGCGCAGCGTGTCGCGGCTGAGCACGGACTGCACGACCGCCGGGCGCTTGGCCCGGATGTCGACGGCTGGCCGCAACGGGGTGACCGACGCGGGCTGGTGGAGCTCGCGCCTCACGGTCGGTTCAGGGCCCCGGTCGGAGCTGTGCCTCGCCTGATGCACCAACCGTGAAGCCTCTCACAGGTCTGGGAAGTCCGTCGCAGCAGGGCGTGCAGCCCTGCGTACGGGGTCAATTCAGCGTGCCGCGGAGTGCGTCGCGGCCGGCGAGCTCGATGGTCTTGCGGAGGCCGTCGGTGAGGTCGACGGTGGGCTCCCAGCCGAGGATGTCCTTGGCGCGGGTGATGTCGGGGCGGCGCTGCTTGGGGTCGTCCTTGGGCAGCGGCTGGTGGACGATCTCGCTCTTGGAGCCGGTGACGTCGATGACGGCCTTGGCGAGCTCCACGAGGGTGAACTCGCCGGGGTTGCCGATGTTGACGGGCTGGTGCTCGCCGGATTCCGCCAGGGCGATGATGCCGCGGATGAGGTCGTCGGAGTAGCAGAAGGACCGGGTCTGGGATCCGTCGCCGAACATCGTGATCGGCTCGTCGCCGAGGGCCTGACGGAAGAAGGTCGGGATGGCGCGGCCGTCGTTGGGGCGCATGCGGGCGCCGTAGGTGTTGAAGATGCGGACGATGGCGGTGTCGACGCCCTGCTGGCGGTGGTAGGCCATCGTCAGCGCCTCGGCGTAGCGCTTGGCCTCGTCGTAGACGCCGCGGGGGCCGATCGGGTTGACGTGGCCCCAGTAGGACTCCTCCTGCGGGTGGACCTGCGGGTCGCCGTAGACCTCGCTGGTGGAGAAGAGCAGGAAGCGGGCGCGGTGGCGCTTGGCGAGTCCGAGTGCGTGGTGGGTGCCGTGGGAGCCGACCTTGAGGGTGTGCAGCGGCAGCCGGAGGTAGTCGATCGGCGACGCGGGGGAGGCGGCGTGGTACACGAAGTCGACGGGCTCGTCGACGTGGAAGGGGGAGACGATGTCGACCTGGCGGAACTCGAACTCGGGTCCGCGGATGTGCTCGATGTTGTTGAGCGAGCCGGTCTCGAGGTTGTCGACGCAGATCACGCGGTGGCCGCGGGAGAGCAGCTCGTCGCAGAGGTGCGATCCCAGGAACCCGGCACCGCCGGTGACGAGACAGGTGGTCATGGTCGGAGAGCCTAGTGCCGCGCGGGGCGCGGCGGCCGCCGCCGGAGGTCGGACGCGTCCCGTCGGCCCGGCCGGCGGCTACTTGCGGGCGGCCTTGAAGGCCTTGCCCGGGACCTTCGTCGCCGGCTCGTAGTGGCGCTTGTCCAGCCGCTCGGCGAGGCCGGCGGTCTCCAGGCGCTTCCACACGACGGGGCACTTCTTGCACCGCGGGCCGCTCTTGCAGCACTTCTTCTTCACGGTGACGACGTCGGGCATTCCACGGCCCACGGTACCCCTCGGGGCGCGCCGGGACGCACGCCGCGCCACGGAGCCGGGGTACAGTTGCGCGCATGCCCGCCCCCGAGTTCGTCGACGCCCTCAACGAGCAGATCGCGCACGAGTTCGCCGCCAGTCAGCAGTACGTCGCCGTCGCGGTGCACTACGACCGCGAGACGCTGCCGCGCCTGGCCGGCTTCTTCTACGCCCAGGCCGTCGAGGAGCGCGGCCACGCGATGAAGATGATCCAGTACCTGATGGACGTCGACGCGGACGTCGTGGTGCCGCCGGTGCGCGGCCCGCGCAACGGCTTCGCGGACATCGTCGAGCCGATCCAGATCGCGCTGGACCAGGAGAAGCAGGTCACGGAGCAGATCTCGCGCCTGGCGAAGATCGCCCGCGAGACCGGCGACTACCAGTCCGAGCAGTTCATCCAGTGGTTCCTGAAGGAGCAGGTCGAGGAGGTCTCGACGATGGGTGACCTCCTGACCACCGTCAAGCGCTCGGCCGCCAACCCGCTGTGGGTCGAGGAGTTCCTGGCCCGCGAGTCCTTCGGCGGCGGCGACGAGGGCGACGCGGGCGCGCCGCCCACCGCCGGCGGCGACCTGTAGGCCGGCGACCCCGCCGCCGACCCCTTCCGCCTTGGGTTCTCCGCCCGCCCGTCCGCAGGGCTCCTCCGCGCCGTCCGGTCCCCGGCCCGGCGACGCGCCGACGTCGCCGACGGCCCGTCCGGACCGGCCGGCGTCGTGGCGCTCCCGCGAGGCGGCCCTCGTCGCGGGGCTCGTCCTGCTCGCGCTCGTCCTGCGCCTGCCGACGGCCGGCCTGCAGAGCTTCTGGCTCGACGAGGTCTACACCGGCCGGATCGTCGACGGCTCGCTCGGCCACGCCTGGTCGACGGTCCAGCGCACCGAGAACACGCCCCCGCTCTTCTACCTCCTCGACTGGGGCTGGGGCAGGCTGTTCGGCACGAGCGAGTTCGCGCTGCGATCGCTCTCGGCGCTCGCCGGGGCGCTCGCCGTGCTGCCCGTGGCGCGCCTCGTGCGCTCGATCGGCGAGGCGACGGACACCGGGCGGGGGCGCGCCGTGCCGCCCGTCGGTCCGGAGCCCGCGGGTCCTGCGTCCGCCCCCGGAGTCCCGGTGTCGGCCGGCACCGCGGCGGCGACGCCGCTGGCCGCGTCCCCGGGCCACGCCGAGCGCCTGGCAGCAGGGCTGGTCGAGGCGATGCGGCGTCCGGTCTCCGGCGAGGGTCGCGGCTTGCCGCTGTCCGTCGTCCTGGCAGGGGGGCTCCTCGTCGTCGTCAGCCCGCTGGCCCACTGGTTCTCCCAGGAGGCCCGCAGCTACGCGCTGTTCGTCCTGCTCTCCGGCCTCGCGTGGCTCGCGCTGGTCCGCGCGCTCCGGGAGCCGACGCCGCGGGCGCTCGGGCTCTGGGCCGTCGCGGCGGCTGCGGCGACGTGGACCCACTACTTCGGCGGGCTGCTGTTCCTCGTGGGCTGGTCCGCGATTGTCGTGGTGCTGGTCGCCGCCGCCGGCGACCGACGCCGTGCTGCGCTGCGACCGGTGCTTCTGCCCGCGGGCCTCTCGGCCGTCGGGGTGCTCGCGCTCTTGCCGATCGCGCTGAACCAGCAGTCGACAGGCATGTACGAGGCGATCTCGAAGGTCAAAGGCCTGCCGGACCGGATCGTCGAGACGCCGAAGCAGTTCGCCGTCGGGTACAGCGCGCCGGCCGAGGCGGTGACGGGGGCCGTCGTCGTCCTCGTCCTGACGGTGCTCGTCGCCGCGGGCGCCTGGCCGCGGGGGGGCCGCGCCACCCGGGGCACCGTCCTGCTCGGGCTCGTCGCGACGGTGTGGCTCCTGCCGCTGGTGGCACTCGCCGGCGGGTTCGACGTCGTCCTCACCCGCAACTTCGTGCTGCTTCTCCCGCCGCTCTTTGTCCTCGCCGCGCTCGGCGCGGGCCGGCTGGGGCGCGGCGGCTTGGTCGCGCTGGGTGCCGTCACGGTCGCGCAGGTCGCCGTCATCGTCCTCGTCGCGCTCACCCCGGTCTACCAGCGGGAAGACTGGCGCGGGATCATGGCCGCGGCGCAGGACGGTCAGCCGGCCCCGGAGCTCCTCTTCATCACGGCCTACCAGGGCCCGGCCGCGACCTACTACTCGCCGACCCTCCGGAGGGCCGACCCCCGTCGGCCGGTCGCGCTGCGCTCGCTGGCGGTCGTCGACCGGCTCGTGGACGGGAAGGCCCTGAAGGACGCCCCCGTGCCGCAGCCCCCGCCGGGCTTCGTGCTCTCGCGGGTGGAGCAGCGGGATCAATGGCACGTCTTCGTCTGGACGGCGCCGAGGCCAACCCGGATCTCGCCCGAGCTCCTGCGGTCGCTCCAGGTCACGCCTCCGCGCACCGCGGTGCTGCGGCCCTGAGGTCCGGTCCGGGCGCGTCCGCCTCAGTCACCGGGCGGGTAGTCATTGCCCCGTGCGGCCTCGGCGGCCGCGCGGCGGCGGCCCAGCACGATCAGCCCGATCGCCGCGATCAGGATGAGCGGGACGCTGGCGATCGCCCACCACGGCGCACCGTCCTCCTCGCCGGAGACGTCGACGATCCGGCCCTCGCCGGCCTCGGGACCGGCCGCCGCGGTGTCGTCCGTCGTGGTGGCCGGCGCCTCGCCGGTGGTCGTGTCCGTCGCGGTGCCGGGGGAGGTGCCGCCGGAGGCCGGTGCGTCGTCGCCCGACGCGGCCTGCTCGTCACCGTCTGCCCCCGTCGCGCCGCCGCCCGCGGTCGCCGCGGGGTCCGGGCCGGGCGGGTTGGCCTCGGCGTTGCTGACCCGCAGGCGCTCGCCCGTGCTCAGGCGGACGACGGCGGAGACGTCCCACGAGCGCCAGTCGCCGCGGTCGGCGGTCGGGACGTCGGTGTGGGCGATGCCCGCCGCGTCGCGGGTCGTCGTCGCCCGGAAGGTCTCGCCGCCGGCGGGGCGGATCCAGTAGGTGACGGTCGCGCCCTCGCCGGTGCCGCGGCCCTCGATCGTGGTCGAGACGTCGATGGCCTCGCGGCCGGCCGGGGTCTGCGTCTCGGCGGCGTTGACGAGGATCTTCACGCCATCGCCGCCGCCCTCGGCGATCGTCGTGCCGCCGTGCGCGCCGGCCGGGGACGCGGCGCCGAGCGCGGCGATCCCGGTCAGGGCGACGACGAGGAGCGGGCGGAGGGCCGCGGTGCGCATCGGCCCATGCTGACAGGCGACCACGGCGGCTCGCGTCGCGTGGCGCGGGCGGCCGACGGGCACGGGGCCGCGCCGGCCGGCGCGGC
>NZ_JAURWA010000152.1 GCF_030655195.1 Patulibacter sp.
GCGGCGGCGCGACGCCTGCGACGCGACGGGCGGGCCGGCTCGTCGCCGTCCTGCGCGCCGTCGGAGCCGCCGGTCGCGGACGAGGGGGTGGGCACGGCGTCGCCGGGACCGCCGGTGCTCGCCGACGGCGGTCCGTCGGACGTGTCCGACCCCGCGGAGCCGGAGCCCGTCCCCGGGGCAGGGACGACGCCGTCGTCCTCGCCGCCCGAGCGCCGGCGGCGACGCCGGCGGGAGGGACCGTCGCCGGAGGACGCGGGGGCGTCGCCCGAGGGGGCCTCGCCGGGGGCGGACACGTCGCGGTCGTTCGTCGTGCCCTCGGCCGCCGCGGCCGCCGCGGCGGCCTTCTGCCCGCGGATCCTGCGTCGCGGAGTCGCGCCGTCGTCGGATCCGCCGTCGAGGCCGTCGGCCGTGGACGCGGCGTCGGGCACGTCGCGGTCGGCGGTGCCGCGGCCGTCGCCGTTCCGCCCGCCGGCGTTCTGCGGATCGCCGTTCTGCGCGCGGCCGTTCCGCCCGCCGCCGTTCTGCGCGTCCCCGCTCTGGTCCTGACCGTCCCCGCCGCCCTGGCCACCACGCCGGCGACCGCCGCGCGACCGACCGCGCCGCGACCGGCTGCGGCGCGAGCCGCCGCCCTGGGCGCCACCGGTCTGGCCGCCGCCCTCGAAGGTCGCGGCCTCGTACTCGGTCTCCGCGCCCACGGCGACGGGCTGGCGGTCGTCGTCGCCCTGCGCCCCGTCGGCCTGCGCGTCGGCGTCCGTGCGGCCGCCGTTCTCGCCCTGGGCGCCGCCGTTCTCACCGCCGCCCTTCTTCTTGTTGCGCGAGCGCTTCTTGCGCCGCTTGCCGCTCGGGAAGTCCTTGAGCAGATCGCGCGACAGGGCCCCGGGCTTGCGGGCCAGGCGGGTGCGCGCCTCGCGCAGCACCTCCTCGGCCTCCGGCGTGTGGGCGACCGCGGCGGCCAGGAGCGCGGCCTGCAGGCGACGGTCGTGCTGGCGCGCGGCGTGGACGAGGCGCCGGGCGTTGCGGGCGTGCGCGGCGCCGGACGAGTTCACGAGCAGCCCGAGCAGGTGCTTCGTGGCCGGCCAGCGCTGGGCGGCGTACTCCTCGTGCATGTCGCGCGTGTACTCGGCGAGGCGCCAGATCCACGCGGTCGCCTGCTCGCGGCGACCGATGCGGCGGTCGGCCATCGCCTGCAGCAGCACGCGGGAGGCCTCGCGCCGGTCCTCGCGCGGCCACTGGCCGACGAAGTCGATCGCGGTGTCGAACGGGTCCGCTTCGCGCAGGACGGCGATCTCCTGGATCGCGCGCATCCGCAGCTGCTGGTTCTTGTTGCGCTCGAGCGCGGTGATGAGGAACTGCCGCCGGAGCTCGCCCGAGCGGTCGAAGTTCAGCATCGCGCGACCGCGACGCCAGTTCGTCGGCGACGCCTTCGCGCCGGCGAGGGCGGCCCACACGCGCTGCTCGCCCCAGTCGAGCTGCTCGACGGCGATGCGCCACAGCTCGCGCTCGAAGACGAGGCGCCGGCGCTCGATGTCCGGGGTGACGGGGAGGACGCGGCGCTCGACCTTGACGCGACGCCCGCGGCCGCGGCGCACCGGGCCGACGACGATCGCCCCGCCGCGGTAGACGTCGCGGTCCAGCAGCGAGTGGAGGGTGACGACGGGGTCGTCGTTGCCGGTGGCGGGGTGGACGAAGTCGATGACGACGCCCGCCTCCTTGCCGGGGTGGCGACGGGTGACGCGGCCGACGCGCTGCTGGTAGATGCGCTTGGACGCCGTCGGCGCCAGGTGCATGCAGATGGTGGCGCGGGGCGAGTTCCAGCCCTCGGCCAGGAGCTGCGCGTTGACGAGGACGTCGATCTCGCCGGCCTCGTAGTCGGCGAGGATCTTCGCCAGCTCGCGCTTGGGCGTCTCGCCCGAGACGGCCTCGGCCTTCATGTCGAGGGCGCGGAAGCTCTCGGCGACGTTGTAGGCGTGCTGGACGCCGGCGGTGTAGACGACGCCCGGGGTGTTGCGGAAGCGCGTCTTGTAGAGGTCGGCGATCGCCAGGTTGAAGGGCGCCTGGTCGAGCAGCTTGGCCAGCTCGTCCTGGTCGAACTCCATGTCGACCTCGCCCTTGCGCAGCGGCACCTTGGCGATCGTGCGCACGCCCGGGCCGGGCGGGATCCGGAGCGAGCGCAGCGGTGCGATGACGCCACGGCGTGCGGCCTGGGCCAGGTCGAAGCGCGAGGTCTGCGTCGGGAAGAGGTCCGTGACGTGCCGGGCGATCAGCGCGCCCGTGGCCGTCATGCCGATGAAGATCGGGCCGGTCCAGGCGCGGATCGTGGCCGAGGTCTTCTCGCCCAGCGCGGTGTGGGCCTCGTCGCAGATGACGACGGTGTAGGCGCCCGAGATCTGGCCGGCATTGCGGACGAACCACTGGTACGTCTCGATCGTGACCGGGCCGACGACGCCTCCGGGCGAGTCGATGTCCGCGTCGCCCAGGAGCGGCTTGCTCAGGCGCTCGCCGTAGCCGCGGGTCTTGAGCTCGTCGATGAACTGGTCGACGAGGTTGCGGCGATGGGTGAGGATGAGGACGCCGCCGGTCCGGCAGGCCTCGACGAAGCCCATCGCGGCGACCGTCTTGCCGGCGCCCGTGGCGTGCTCGAACCAGAAGCGCTTGTGGGCGTTGGGGTCGTCGAGCGCGGAGGCGTCGACGTCCTCGTCGACCTCCTCGTCGAAGTCGTCGTCGTAGAGCGCGGACTCCGACTCGGGCTCGGCGTCGGGGAGCTCCTCGAGCTCGTCCTCCAGCGCGGCGAGCCCGCCCCCGTCGTCCTCGTCGTCGTCCTCCTCGGCCGCCGCCGCGACGGCCGCGAACTCGCCGGTGTCGCCCGTCGGCAGGTCGTCGTCGGGCTCGTCGTCCGGGGCGTCGTCGTCGGGCTCGTCCTCGTCGGCGACGACCTGCGGCGGGGGCTCGTCGAGCTGTGTCGGCTCGTCGTCCTCGAACGACAGGAGCAGCGCGTCGCCGTCGCTGGTGCCGGCCCCGCGGGTGCGGCGCTGGGCGTCGGCCAGGAGCGCCGCGTAGGTGCCCGACAGCGCGTCGATCTGGTGCGGGTTGAGCGTCGTGCCGTCCGCGAGCACCGGGGTCTCGGTGTGCAGGGCGCGGTCCAGGCCGAGGAGCAGGGACCAGCGGCGCCGCCACTTCTGCGACGGGACCGTGGCCCCGGCCTCGAGCTCGGCGCGGGCGAACTCGAACGCGTGCCGCCGGATCGTCCCTGGTGCGAGGACGTCGTCGGAGGACTCGCCCTCGAGGACGAACGGCTCGTGGACGAACGCCGCCACACGGGCGATCTCCGCCTGGTCAGGGATCGAGGTGGCCTCGGGGACCACGACAGAGGGTCGTTGCGCCATTGCGGGCAGGAAGTGCTGGAGGTCTCGAGGGCAGCGCCGGACGCGATGAGGGCGACCGGCCGCCGGCGAGGCGGGACTGCGGGGGACGGTGAGAGGGACGAACCGGTCCCTCCCGTGCAGACGCTCGCATCGTACCTGACGTGCCACGGGGCGTGCGCACCCCCGGTGCGCCCCGGCGGCACCCCGCGGACGGACCCCCTGGACGCCGTCGCCACGTGCGCTCCGCCCGCCCGGGGCCGACGACCGCCCTGTGGCACCCTTTGGCGCGATGGACCGCCTGCGCACCCACCGCCGCGCCCTCGCGGCCGGGGTCGTCGCGGTGGTCGTCGCGGTGGCGCTCGTGATCGGGCTCGCGCAGGGCGGGGGCGGCACCACCGCCCCGGACGACGTCCCGACCCTCGCGCAGGCGCGCGCGGCCATGGCGGGTGCCCCCGGTCCGCTCGCCCGCCTCTACGCCCCCCGACCGGGCACGGCGGCCTCGGGCGGCGTGCCCGTCCTGGACCTCGACCGGGCCGGCGTTCGACGACTCCTGGACGGGCTGCGCGGCCGCCCGGTGCTCGTGAACGTCTGGTACCCCGACTGCGCACCGTGCCGCCGCGAGTTCCCGATCCTCCGGGCCGCGGCTGCGGCGTACGGCACGCGGATGGGGTTCCTCGGGCTCGCGACCCAGAACTCCGCGGCGGAGGTCGCTGCGTACCTGAAGGGGCAGCCGACGCTCTACCCGCACGTGCGCGACCCCGGGGCCCGGATCGCCCGAGGAGAGCTCGAGGCCGGGAACGGGTATCCGTCCAGCGTCCTGATCGATGCGGCCGGCGAGATCGTCTTCGTGCAGGTCGGGGAGTTCCCGAGCCTCGCGGACCTCGAGCGGACCCTGGCCGACCGGCTCGGCCTCCGCCGCCCCGCGACGGCGTCGACCACCACCACGGAAGGAGCCACGCGATGACCGGCACCCCCACCACGGAGCCCGTGGCCCTCCACTGGGTCCGCAGCGCCGGCGAGCTCCGCGCGGCCCTCGCCCTGCGCCTGCGGGTCTTCTGCGACGAGCAGGGCGTCCCGCGCGAGATCGAGGTCGACGAATACGACGACGTCGCCCGGCACGCCGTCGCGGTGTCCCCCGACGGGCGGGTCGTCGGCACGATGCGCCTGGTCCCCGTCGGCACGATGGTCAAGGTCGGCCGCGTCGCCGTCGACCGGGAGTGGCGCGGCCGCGGCATCGCCTCCGCGCTGCTCGAGAAGGGGATGGAGTACGCCCAGGGCATCCGGGCGGAGGAGCTCCGCCTCGCCGCCCAGGTCGCCGCGATCGACCTGTACCGCAAGGCCGGCTACCGGCCCGTCGGGCAGCCCTTCGAGGAGGCCGGCATCGAGCACGTCTGGATGGTCCGCGAGGTCGTCCCCGTGCGCCGCGGTGGTCTGTCGGGCATCGCCCGCGCCGTCGGTCGCGTGCGCTCGGCGGTCGTCCCGGGCGGGACGGACGCCGCCCCGGTCGCCGGCGACGCTCCCGCGGACCCCCACGACCGCGCGTGAGCCTGCCCGTCCTCGTCGCCGTCATGGTGGCGGCGACCCTGGTGGGCATCGGCGCCGAGCGGCGCTTCGGGACCGCGGCGGAGGAGCGCTCGCGGACGACGATGGGCGTCCTCCTGACGTGGGTCCTGCCGCCGGTCTACCTCGTCCTCGTCTCGCGGCTGCACGTCGACCTGACGCTCGTCTCGGGCCTGATCACCGGGTTCGTCGCGCTCGGCACGGTCGGCGTGCTGGCGTGGTTCGTCTCCTCCCGGCTGCTGCACCTGCCGGCCGCGACGGTCGGCGCGGTGATCCTCGCGACGATCGTCAGCAACACCGGGTACTTCGGCCTGCCGCTCGTGCGCACCGTCCTGGGCGGCGACGAGCTGGGGCCCGCGGTGGCCTGGGACAGCCTGGTCGCCCAGCCGACGGTGTTCGTCTCCGCCTTCGCGGTCGGCGCGGCGTTCGGGACCGTCGGCGGCGGCGAGGCCACGGGCCGCGGCTCGCGCCTGGTCGCGTTCTTGAGGAACCCGCTGCTCTGGGCGTCGGTGCTCGGCCTGGTGGTCCCCGGGGACGCCCCGGACTGGGCCGGCGACGTCGCGCAGGTCATCATCGTCGCGGTCCTGCCCGTCGGCTTCTTCGTCGTCGGCGTGCAGCTCTCCGCCCAGGGCGAGGACGGCTCGCTCCTGCGCGACGCGCGCGGCCGGCTGCTGCCGCCGGAGGTCGCGCTCGTGGTCGTGCTGCGGCTCGTCGTCGCGCCGCTGATCGTCCTGACCGCCTCGGTGGTCGCGCTCGACCTGCCACCGGGGATGCTGCTGCAGGCGGCCGTCCCGACGGGCCTGAACGGGATGCTCGTGGCGCACCGGTTCGGTCTGGACTTCCGCCCCGTCGCGGCCTCGATCGTCTGGACCACGTCGATCATGGCCCTGGGCGTCCTGGTCGTCGAGGCGGTCGGCTGATGCGCGCCCTGGTCCAGCGCGTGACCGAGGCCTCCGTGGTCGTCGACGGCGCGGTCGTGTCGGCCATCGGGCCGGGGCTCCTGATCCTCCTGGGCGTCGCCCGCACCGACGACGAGGACGTCTGCGACCGGGTCGCCGAGAAGATCCGCGGGCTGCGGATCTTCGACGACGCCGAGGGCCGGATGGCCGAGCCGATCGGCGACCGCGAGGTGCTCTGCGTCAGCCAGTTCACCCTGTACGGCGACGTGCGGAAGGGCACCCGGCCGTCGTGGTCCGCGGCGGCCCCGGGCGATCACGCGCGTCCACTGTACGAGCGCCTGTGCGCCAACTTGTCGGCACAGCGGGGCGTCTTCGGCGCCGACATGCAGGTGCGGTCGGTCAACGACGGGCCGGTCACCCTGCTGGTCGAACGCGACGCTCCGACCGGCTGAGCGGGCGCAGTTCCGACACTCCGTCCGCTCCGTGCGGCGAGACGGGAGGGTCCGCGAACGGCCGCTTGTCCCTGTGGCCAACGGGCCTCCCGCCGGCTTGGTCGCAGAGTTCCCCCCGACCGGTGGGGGATGTGTCACGGTGGTGAACATCGCAGGACCGTCCGGCGCGCAGCCCGCTGCCCGACCCGACGTACATAACGCCCGTTTCTCCCCCGGAAACCACGCTCGTGAGCACACCCATCGCGGCCGCACCAGGCCAAGACCCCGTCGTGCCGCCGTCGAACGCCGCCTCCGCGGCGCCGATCGCGGCGCGCTCGCCCCTGCAGCTCTTCTGGGGCCGCCTCCGTCGCGACCGCGTCGCCATGGTGGCGCTGGCGTTCATCGGCCTGGTGATCCTCATCGCGATCTTCGCGCCGCTGATCGTCAAGGCGTTCGGGCTGCCGGACCCCAACTTCGCCAACGACGACGCGCTGAACGACTTCGGCTCGCCGGTCGGGCCGTCCGGGGCGCACCCGTTCGGCGTGGACGACCGCGGGCGCGACGTGCTCTCCCGCGTCCTCTACGGCGCCCGCGTCTCGATGCTCGTCGCGGTCATCGCCACGGCGATCACGATGGTGGTCGGCACCGTCCTCGGGCTCATCGCCGGCTTCTACCGCGGCAAGGTCGACGCGCTGCTCAGCCGCGTCACCGAGCTGACCCTCGCCTTCCCGACCATCCTCCTCGGGATCGGCCTGAGCATCTCGTGCGCCGACGGCTGCAAGATCGGCCCCGGCTCGGCGTCGTTCGTGCTGCAGCCGGGTCTGGCGATCGTCGTCCTCGTGATCTCGCTGACGGCCTGGCCCTACGTGGCCCGCCTCGTCCGCGGCCAGGTGCTGTCGCTGCGCGAGAAGGAGTTCGTCGACGCGTCGCGCTCGCTCGGCGCCAACGACCGGCGGATCATCTTCCGCGAGATCCTGCCGAACCTGACGGCGCCGCTGATCGTCTACGCCACGGTCCTGATCCCCCAGAACATCCTGGCCGAGGCCGCCCTCTCGTTCCTGGGCGTCGGCGTCTCGCCGAGCACCCCGAGCTGGGGCGCCATGATCTCCGACGCGATCAAGATCTTCGACACCGCCTGGTGGTTCATGTTGTTCCCCGGCATCGCGCTGCTCCTCGCTGTCCTCGCCTTCAACATCGTCGGCGACGGCCTCCAGGACGCGATCAACCCGCGCACCGGCCGCTCCGGCAAGTGATGCGCCCCTGCAACGGCGGCGCTCCTGCGCCGCAGCCCGCGGTCCGCTCTTCCTCCTCCGAATCCCCCTCTCGGTTCTCCCGACAGAAAGGTCCCGTGATGCGTCGACACCTGCGTCTCCCACTCACGATCGCCGCCCTCGCCACCGCCTCACTCGGCCTCGCGGCCTGCGGCGGCGACGACTCCGGTTCGTCCTCCAGCTCGTCCAGCAGCAGCAGCGGCGGCGGTGGCGGCGCGGCCCTCGCGCCGGGCGCCTACGACCCGGCGCAGAAGCCGGCCGCGGGCAAGAAGGGCGGCATCGGCACGATGCTCTCCGCCTCCGACGTGGACTACATGGATCCGGGCCAGAGCTACTACCAGTTCGGCTTCCTGGTGGCCGAGACGACGCAGCGGCGTCTGTACTACTTCGAGCCCAACGACGCGACGAAGGTCATCCCCGACCTCGCGGACGGGCAGCCCCAGGTCTCCTCGGACGGCATGACCGTCACGGTGAAGCTCAAGCCGAACGTCAAGTTCTCCCCGCCGGTGGACCGCGCGTTCGAGGCCAAGGACGTCAAGTACGCCATCGAGCGCCTGTTCACGAAGAACTCGCCCGGCGGCTACACGAACTACTTCGACTTCATCGAGGGCGCGCCCTCGGAGCTGCAGGCGAAGAAGAAGGACATCTCGGGCATCACGACGCCCGACAAGAACACGATCGTGTTCAAGCTGACGAAGCCGTACTCGGCCCAGTTCATCCAGTCCTTCGTGCTCCCCTACACCGCCCCGGTGCCGGAGGAGTACGCCTCGAAGTTCGACGCCAAGAACCCGTCGACCTACCAGGACAACCTGGTCGGCACCGGCCCGTACATGGTGAAGAACAACGCCGCCGGCAAGGTCGACGGCATCGGCTGGAAGAAGACGAAGAGCATCACGCTCGTCCGCAACCCCAACTGGGACCAGTCGACCGACTTCCGCCCGGCCTACGCGGACGGCTGGAACATCAAGACGGACGTCACCGACGCCAACGTCGCCGCCCGCCAGGTGCTCGACGGCAGCCACATGCTGCTGGACACCAACCCGCCGGCGAACATCCTCGAGCAGCTCGCGACCAAGATCAAGGATCAGTACACGCAGACGCCCTCCGGCGGCTTCCGGTACTTCGCGATGAACACGAACATCAAGCCGTTCGACGACGTGAACGTCCGTCGCGCGGTCGTCGCCGGGTTCAACCGCGACGCGGCCCGCAAGGCGCGCGGCGGCAAGTTCGTCGGCCCGATCCCGACGCACTACCTGACCGAGGGCTTCCCCGGCTACGAGGAGGCCGGCGGCGAGAAGGGCTTCGGCGTCGACTTCATGAACTACCCGAAGGGCAACGCCGAGCTGTCCGCGTCGTACTTCAAGAAGGCCGGCTACAAGTCGGGCAAGTACGAGGGCAAGCAGCAGCTCCTGATGATCGGCGCGAACGCCGATCCGGGCAAGGCGGCGGCCCAGGTGGCCGCGGACGAGTACAAGAAGATGGGCTTCAACGTCCGTCTGCGCCTCGTCCCGCAGGACGCGGTCTACAACGAGTGGTGCGGCCAGCAGACCAAGAAGGTCGCCATCTGCGGCACGGCCGGCTGGTTCAAGGACTTCAACGACGCGTCGACGCTGCTGCAGGTGCCGTTCTACGGCGGCGCGATCCCGACGGAGAAGGGCCAGGTCTCCTACAACCTGTCCTACCTGAAGGACCCGGCCGTCGACGCGGCCGTCGAGAAGGCCCTGCCGACGACGGGCGCGGAGCGCCTCAAGGCGTGGGCCGCCGTCGACAAGGCGATCGTCGAGGCCGCCCCGGCGGTGCCGTTCGTCGCCGACAAGACGACGGACGTGCGATCGAAGGACGTGCAGGGCGTGCCCAGCTCGTTCAACTCGCTCTGGGACCTGAACTTCACGTCCCTGAAGTAGTCCCGGAGTCCCGCCGGTCGTCCGGTCCGCCCGCCCCTCGGGGTCGGCGGATCGGGCGGCCGGTCGGGTCCCCGACCTTTCGCTCCGCCCCCTGACCGGAACGCTCTCTCCCCGTGGCCAGATACATCATCAGACGCCTGCTCTGGACCGTGGTGACGCTCGTCGTCATCACCGCCGTGGCGTACTTCCTCTTCCGCGTCCTGCCCTCCGGCGATCCGGTCCGGGCCCGCGCCGGGAAGGCACCGACCCAGGAGCGACTCGACGCGATCCGCGAGTCCCTCGGGCTGGACAACCCGTGGTACCAGCAGCTCGGCGACTTCCTCTGGAACGCCGCGCACTTCGACTTCGGCCGCTCCTACATCTCCGACGCGGAGCTGCGGCCCCTCCTCCTCGACGCCCTCGGCGCCACCACGTGGCTCGTCGTCGGCGCGGTGATCGTCTGGCTCTCCGCAGCCGCCGTCGTCGGCACGATCTCGGCCCTGCGCCGCGGCAGCCTGCCAGACCGGGTGGCCATGGGCGGAGCGCTGGTCGCCATCTCGGCCCCGGTCTACTGGCTCGGCCTCGTGGCGCTCTACCTGTTCGCGAGCGACATCGGCCAGTTCAAGGTCTTCCCCGGTGCGGGCTCCTACGCGAGCGCCGACGGCGTCCTGGACCGGGCATGGGCGATGGTCCTGCCGTGGTTCGTCCTGGCGGCCGCGTTCTCCGCGGTCTACGCCCGATTGCTGCGCTCCAGCCTGCTGGAGTCGATGCAGGAGGACTACATCCGCACCGCGCGCGCCAAGGGCCTGAGCGAGCGGCGCGTGATCTTCCGGCACGCGAGCCGCTCCGCGATCACGCCCCTGGTGACCGCGCTGGGCGTCGACGTCGGCCTGCTGATCGGCGGCAACGCGATCCTCACCGAGTCGGTGTTCAACATCCCCGGCCTCGGTCGGCTGTCGTACGACGCGATCCAGCGCGGCGACGTCGCGACGATCCAGGCGACCGTCCTGTTCCTGGCCTTCTTCGTCTGCATCTCCGCGCTCGTCGTGGACCTGCTCTACGCACTGATCGACCCCCGGGTGAAGTACGAATGACCGACCCCCAGGACCACACCCCGGCGCCGGAGCGCGCCACCGCGACCGGCACGTCCCCGGCGGGCGGCGACGCCGGCCGGCGGGCCGGCGCCCCCCTGCTCGAGGTCCGCGACCTGCGCGTGGGCTTCGGTTCCGAGGACGGTCTCGTCCAGGCCGTCGGCGGGATCTCCTACACCGTCGAGGCCGGGCGCACGCTCGGGATCGTCGGCGAGTCCGGCTCGGGCAAGTCCGTCTCGAGCATGACGCTGATGGGCCTCACGCGCTCGCCGTCCACGAAGATCGAGGGCGAGGTCCTCTTCGAGGGCCGCGACCTGCTCACGATGAGCACGGACGAGCTGCGGAAGGTCCGCGGCAACGAGATCGCGATGATCTTCCAGGACCCGCTCTCGTCCCTGCACCCGTTCTACCGGATCGGCGACCAGATCATCGAGGGCGTCCGGGCCCACAACGACGTCACGAAGAAGCAGGCGAAGGCCCGGGCCGTCGAGATGCTGGGCCTCGTCGGGATCCCCGACCCCGGCCGGCGCGTGGACGCCTACCCGCACGAGTTCTCGGGTGGCATGCGTCAGCGCGTGATGATCGCGATGGCCCTCGCCAACGACCCCAAGCTGCTGATCGCCGACGAGCCGACGACCGCCCTGGACGTCACGGTCCAGAAGCAGATCCTCGAGCTCATGGACCGCCTGCAGCGCGAGCTGGGCACGGCCATCGTGATGATCACCCACGACCTCGGCGTGGTCGCGGAGACCGCGGACGACATCGCCGTCATGTACGCGGGCCGCATCGTCGAGCGCGCGTCGGTGCACGACCTCTTCAGCCATCCCCGCCACCCCTACACCTGGGGGCTGCTGCGCTCCATCCCGCGGCTGGACCTGCCGCGCGACGTCGAGCTCGTGCCCGTCGACGGTCGCCCGCCGAGCCTCATCGGCCTGCCGGACGACTGCTCGTTCCGTGAGCGCTGCCCGTACGCCGCCGGCTGCTGCCGGCCCGGGATGCCCGACCTGCTCGGCGCCGACGGCGCGCCCGACCATCAGGTGCGCTGCACCATGCCGCCGGAGCGCCGCGCCACGATCTGGCAGGTGCTCGCCGACGGCGGCACGCCCCAGGAGGCCGCCACGAAGGCCGGCATCCCGCAGCCGGAGGAGGTCGCATGAGCAGCGCCACGCCCGACCCCGGCACCGCCGGGTCCCCGAACACCCCCGACCCGACGACGCCCCTGGGCGGCCCGCAGGTCGAGGAGGCCTCCCCGTCCGCCGGCGGCGTCATCGGCGACCCGACGGTCGCCGACACGTCGGTGCCCGCCGTCCGCCGGGACACCCTCGGCGAGGGCGACAACATCCTGCAGGTCCGCGACCTCCGCAAGGAGTTCCCGATCACGAAGGGCCTGCTCTTCAAGCGGCAGGTCGACGCGGTCCGCGCCGTCGACGGCGTCTCGTTCGACGTCCGCCGAGGGGAGACCTTCGGCCTCGTCGGCGAGTCCGGCTGCGGCAAGTCGACGACGGCCCGGATGATCTGCCGGCTGCTCGACCCGACGTCGGGACAGATCGACTTCGACGGCACCGACATCGCTGGGCTGTCGCGCAAGCAGCTCGTGCCGTTCCGGCGCGACGTGCAGATGGTCTTCCAGGACCCGTACTCGTCGCTGAACCCGCGCCAGACGATCGGCTCGATCATCGGTGCGCCGCTCGACATCCACGGCCTGGCCAAGGGCGACGGCGAGCGCAAGCGCAAGGTCCAGGAGCTGATGGACCTCGTCGGCCTGAACCCCGAGCACTACAACCGGCTCCCGCACGAGTTCTCGGGCGGCCAGCGCCAGCGCATCGGCATCGCCCGGGCGATCGCGCTGTCGCCGAAGCTGCTGATCGCCGATGAGCCGGTCTCCGCGCTCGACGTGTCGATCCAGGCGCAGATCCTCAACCTGTTGCGGCGCCTGCAGCGGGACCTGGGCCTGTCGCTGCTGTTCATCGCCCACGACCTCTCCGTCGTCCGGTACATGTGCGACCGCATGGCCGTCATGTACGCCGGCGAGATCGTCGAGCTCGCGACGTCGGAGGAGCTCTATGCGAACCCGTCGCACCCGTACACGCGGGCGCTGCTGGACGCCGTCCCGACGCCGGACCCCGACGCCCGCGCCCGCCGGCTCGCCGAGCGCGGCACGGCCGCCGTCTGACCCGGCGCCCGCGCCGCCGGGACGGCGGCGCGGGCCGGAGTCGGCTCCGGCTCAGGCGATCAGGAACTCGCGGGGGCGGAGGGCGCGGTCCACGATCCGCAGCTCGCCGATCCCGCCGTAGAAGCCGGCCTGGACCTTCCCGTCGTAGCTCGACGCTCCGACGAGCCACGGTGCGCGACCGGTGCCGGCCAGCCCGGTGGCCGGCCGCGAGGGGTTGCGCAGGAGCGGGCTGCCGTCGAGCCACAGGGTGGTGTGCCGGCCGTCGTTGACCACGGCGACGTGCCACCAGCGCTCGTGCGCCATCTCGTGGCCCCAGTTCGTGGCGATCCGGTCCTCGTCCCTCGGGAAGACCGCCCACTGCAGCTCCCCGCCGCCGGAGACGTTGAGCGTCGCGGCCGCCTCCAGCGGATCGTCCGCCGTCCTGCCCGTGGCCCTTCCGGACTCGAAGCGCGACAGCACGCCCGTGAAGCCGTGCTCGCCGCCCCAGTCGGCGGGGAGCCGGACGAACGTCTCGATCGTGTACCCGCGCTCGAGCCCCACGCGGTTCAGTGCCGCACCGTCGGCGGTCGACAGCCAGGCGCCCCGGGCCGGCTCGCGTCCGCCGTCCAGCAGCAGGGAGCCGTGCGACGGCTGGTCGGGGTGGAACCCCGCGCTCCACGTCAGCGCACCGGCGGCCGTGCCGGGCAGGGACCGGCGCGTGAGGTGGTTGCCGTTGCCCGACAGATCGCGGATCGGCGCGTCGTCCGCGACGGCCGTCCCGGCGGTCCCGCCGTCGAAGCGCCAGTAGGCGAGGGTTCCGCGCACGAGCAGGTCGCGCGCCGGGCGGGGCGCCCGGACGGGGGCGGGGGCGAAGCCGGCGAACCGCTCGGCGAACGCGATCTGCAGGGTGAAGCGGTCCGCAGGGCCGCTGTGCTCGGTCTCCTCTCGCTCGAGCTCCGTGCGCTTCGCGGCCGGCGTCTCCAGGAGCCACGGCGAGAAGCTCTCGACGTCGACGACGTTCCGGGCGAGGTCGAACCGGTAGAGGCGGATGGCCGCCGCGCCGCCGTAGTAGCGGTCCTGGTAGTTGGCGATGTGCAGGTGCACGTCGTGGCCCGCGGCGTTCTGCGCGACGGTGCGACCGGTCGGCCAGTAGTGCCCGCCCATCGCGAGGAAGACCTGGTCGTTCTTCGCGATCAGGCCGTCCCAGAGGCTGCGGCCGAAGTCCGACAGTTCCGCGCCGCCGTCGTCGCCGGCGGGGGCGACGAGCTCGTGGGTGGTCAGGATCACGGGCAGGCCGGGGTGCGCGTCGATGACGGACTGCGCCCACGCGATCGACGGCGGCGACGGGCGCCAGTCCAGCGCGAAGGTGAGCCACTCGCGGCCCGCCGCACGGAAGACGTGGAACGTGTTGTAGCCGTTGGCGGTGGCGCCGCCGAAGGTCCGCTGGCGCCGGACGCGCTGGGCGCCGAAGGCGGCGACGTACGCGCCCGGGGGCCGCGTGTCGTCCTCGCCCCCGGTCTTGTCGTGGTTGCCGGCCAGCACGCTGTACTGGAACCCCCGCCGGTCCAGCAGACGGAACGGCCGGTCGATGCTGGCGAACTCGCTCTGCAGGCCGTTCTGCGTCAGGTCCCCGAGGTGGGCGACGAACGCGATGTTCTCGGCGTCCGCGTTGTCGACGATCCACTGCATCGTGGCGGTCAGCGGTGCCTCGTCGCCGCGATCCTCGTCGTACTGGTACTGGGTGTCGGGGATGACGACGACCGTGAAGCGGGGGTCGGTGGGGTCGGCGAGGCCGCCGGACCCGCCGTGCGAACGGCCGGTCGCGGGGGCCGCGTCCGTGGCGGCCGCCCGGGGAGCGGCGGGGCCGCCGAGCGCGGCGGCGCCCAGGCCGACCGCACCGAGGCCCTGCACGAAGCGCCGACGGTTGGAGCCGCGCTCGGGGGAGTCCTGATGGTCCATGTCCTGCACCTCTGTCGGGGGGATCGACGAGGGACCGACGGTAGGGGCGCGACCCGTTCGCGGTGCGACCCGGGGGTGAAGCGCGCGTGGCCGTCCCGTGACCGGTGGAGCGGTGCGGCGACACGGTCCGCAGCACCTCCCGGCGCGTCATACACTGGGTCGGATGCCCGATCTCGAGCGCTTCCTGCCCCGTTTCGCCGCCGAGCCGCCGCAGGACCCGGCGCCGTACGGGCGCTTCGCCGAGCGCCTCGGCACCGCGTTCCTCGAGGCGCTCGACACGCTGGAGCCCGATCCGGACGAGCCGTCCGAGGAGCAGGGCATCGGCGATCCGGGCGAGCTGGTCTTCTACCCCGACCGCACCTGGCACGGCCGGACGTTCATCCCGGTGACGACGCGGACCAGCACGGGCCTGGAGGCCTACGGCTTCACGCGGTTCATCCCGGCGGACGGCCAGGGCAGCGAGCCGGCGCAGTTCGAGGGCGACGCCCAGGTCACCGGCGAGCTGGCCGAGGAGAACCCGGACTGGCAGATCGACCTCTGCGAGACCGTCGTCGGCTCCTGGCGCGGCAACGGCGACACCGCCGCGATGACCCTCGTCTGGGGGCGCCCGCTGATCGCCCGCGCGGTCACGGCGATCGCGGAGCTCGACGGCACCGTCGTCGACCGCTGCGACGTGCGGGAGGACCGCTTCACGTTGCTCGCGCCGGACGACTACTTCGGCGACACGCTGGAGGTCGCGGTGCTCGACGCGAAGGGCAACGAGCTGGCGCGGGAGTCGCTCTACGCCGACGACGAGGACGAGGACGAGGACGGCGCTGCGTGAGCGCCGCGCCGCTCGGTCTGGAGGAGGCCCTGCGCACCCGCCGGACCCACAAGGCCTACGGGCCCGGGCCCGTCGATCCCGCCGTGATCGGCGAGCTCGTCGAGCTGGCGTGCTGGGCCCCCAACCACCACCTGACCGAGCCGTGGCGCTTCCGGGTCGTCGGGCCGCTCGCGCTCCAGGCCCTGAAGGACGCCGGACCGGCGGACGCCGCCCGCAAGCTGGACCGCGCGCCGACGCTGATCGTCGCCTCCGTGCGCGTGGACCCCGACCCCCGCGTCGCCGAGGAGGACCGCGACGCCGCGGCCGCCGCGGTCTACGGCCTGCTCCTCGCGGCGCACGCCCGGGGACTCGCCGGCTACTGGCGCACCCCGGCCGTGCTGGTGGACCCCGCCGGCCGCGCCGCCGTCGGCCTGCCGGACGACGAGGTGGCGCTCGGCCTGATCCACCTCGGCCCCCGCCGCCAGGACGTCCGCACGCCCGAGCGCCGGCCGGTCGGCGACGTCCTGGAGTTCCTCGCGTGAGCGGTCGCCGGACCGCCGTCGTCGGCCCCCGCGCCGCGGACCGCTCGGCCGACCGCG
>NZ_JAURWA010000158.1 GCF_030655195.1 Patulibacter sp.
GCGGCGCTCGCGCTCCGACGGGCGCCGCCGCAGCCGCAGCCGGGCGCGGCGGGCCTCGCTCCGTGTCCGCTGGGGCGCCAGGGCGGCCCCGACGGCGAGCAGCACCCACAGCACGGGATCCTCGAGGAACGCCGCGTAGCCCATCGTGTGCACGATCAGCGCGATCGTCATCGCCGCGATCGCGGCGCGCACGGGCCCCTCCTCCGCCTCCCGCACGAGGCGCCGGACGAGCAGCACGATCAGCAGCAGGTAGGCCCCGAGGCCGATCACGCCCTGCTCGGCGGCGATCGTGATCGGGATCGTGTGCGACGCGTCGACGGCCTTCCGCGCGCCCGAGCGCTCCCGCTCGCGGTACGCCGTCGCGAACCCGCCGGAGCCGACGCCCGCGATCGGGTGGTCGGCCCACAGCCCGATGCCGCCGCCGGTCAGGGTGACGCGGCCGGACGTCGCATCGTCGGCGCCGCCCTCGTCGAAGCCCTTGATGTTCAGGGCCCCGGGAGCGGCGACGACGAAGACGACGCCCACGAGGACGACCACGACGAGGGCGCCGAAGGCCTTCCACGGACCGAACCGCAGGCCGCCGAGGACCGCCAGGCCCGCCAGCAGCGCCAGGAAGCTCGTCTGCGAGTACGTCGTGACGAGCGCGCCGAGCAGGACCGCGAGCAGGATCCCGGCGACGGCGACCGTCCGGCTGCGCGAGGTCCAGAGCATCGCGGCGGTGATCCCGAGCATCACGAGCGCGAGGAAGCGGCCGTAGATGTTCGGGTCGAAGAAGAGCGAGTTGACCCGGAAGACGTCGTCGATCTGGTTCGACGCGATCACGCGCGGGTTCAGCAGGACGTGGTGCGTGGCCGCCTCGTAGAAGCCGACGCCCGCGAGCGCCAGGGCGACGACCACGACGATGCCGAACGCCTTGGCCGCCAGGCGGGTCGTCCAGGGGACGGTCCGCAGGACGATGAACAGCAGCGCGAACGGGACGTAGAAGAACGCGATCTGCTCGACGGCCTTGCTCTGGTCGTCGGACCACCAGCTCTGCGCGGCGTAGAGCACGACGAAGAGCACGAGGGCGACGTCGGCGGCCCCGGGGCGGCGGTCCGTCTCCGGCTCGTCCGGATCGGCGGTGGCCCGCTCCCACGCCCAGGCCAGCGCCGCGGCGCCCGTGACGAGGTAGAGCGGCAGCAGCAGGTTGACCGGCTGCCCGTCGCCGAGGTCCAGCGGCACGCGGAAGGGCAGCACGAAGGCCACCGCGAGCGGCACCGCGGCGGGCCACCGGCGGAACGCCCAGGCCCCGGCGCCCAGCAGGGCGAGGCCGCCGACCACGGCCGCGGCGAGGACCGGCGGGCTGTCCCGCAGGCGCTCGACGGGACCGGTGTCCCAGACCTGCGCGAGCAGGATGATCGGCGCGCCCACGAGGGCGACGCCCATCGCGCCGGCCCGCGAGTTCGGGGACCGCAGGAGGAGCGAGAGGGCCGCCGCGAGGGCGACGGCGGTCAACGCGAGAGCAGTCGCCACATGCTCTCCATGAGCTCGGAGGTGTCGGGATCGGTGTTCAGCCGCGAGGCGAACGCCGGCAGGCCGGTGCGGATCGCGAAGCCGTCGCCGACCTTGACGGCGGCGATCAGCGTGTGGTCCGCCCCGTCGACCGCGGAGGCGACGACGGTGTTGCCGCCGACGTCCTCCAGCGGCCAGCCCACGGGGTAGCCCTCGAAGCGGCCGTCGGTGCCGTCGAACAGGCCGACGTCGTCCTTGTCGTTCTGCGGCGGGCCGTCCAGGCGCACGGCGCCGCGGCTCGCCAGGCCGACGGCGTTCTCGGCGGTGAAGGGGCTCGGGTCGCGCAGCACCGACGTCGGCTCGTCCGCGCGGTTGATCGTCACGGAGCGCCGCAGGCCGGAGGGGTCGAGACCCGCTGCCGTCCCGCCGCCGCGCACGAAGTCGCGCAGCTGCTTCGCCACGGCGGGCGTCGTCCAGCGGTGCTCGCCGACGAGCAGCACGCCGCGGTGGCCCTCGAGCTTCGGGCCCTCGCCGCGGGCGAGCGCCAGGTCCGTGGTCAGCTCGAAGCGCTTGCGGTGGCGGGCGAGCCAGGCCATCGTCGGGTCCTCGGCGGTGCGGAACCCGCGCGGCAGGGCCGACAGCACCCGGGGGACGCGCACGCGGCTGGCGCGGCTCTCCTCGGGCCCGTTCAGCGTGTTGACGAGCCCGTCGCCGTCGTCGTCGAGCGGCTCCAGCCCCTGCCAGGTGATCGCGGGCAGGACGACGAGGACGCGCTGCTCGCGGCTGTCGGCGGCCAGCGCCGGGACCTCGACGCGGGTGCCGCCCGCGGACACGGCCAGGCGGTAGAGCGCACCACGGGCCGACTTCGTGCCGACCTTCAGCACGGTCGCGGAGCTCGACCCGCGGTCGACCGGCCGACGCGTGCCGACCCGTCGCAGCACCCAGTCGTAGCGCTCGCCACGGGCGTCGACGAAGAACGTCAGGCGGTTGCCGGAGGTCACGGGAGCGGGGTTGGCCTGCACCCCGACGTCGCGGACGGTGATGCCGCCGCGACCGCGCAGCCGGCCGTCGTCCTCGGGGGCGGGCAGCAGGTCGGTCCCGGCACCGCGCGGGCCGCAGCCCCGCACGCCGGCCCGGTCCCGGACGCAGACCTGCACGACGTAGGTGCCCGCGGGAGCCCGGGAGCCGTCCTCCAGCCGTCCGTCCCAGGTGGCCTTCGCCTCGATCCCCCGGTTGACGCGCGGGCCGCCCTTGACGTCGCTGAGCTGCACGCCGTCCGTGTCGCGGCGGATGTCCGTGACCTGCAGGTCCCGGACGACGACGGGCTCGTCGCCGGGGCTGGTGCGGACGACGCGCGCCGTCGGCTCCCAGCCGCGCAGGCGCAGCGTCGCGACGACGGGCCGGTCCTCGACGGTCGGCAGGATCGCGGGGCCGCTGCCGGGCTCCGCGCCCTCGGTGGCGACGCTCAGGACGCGCGGGCGCGGCGCCTTCGTGCGCAGCTGGAACGAGCGGGCACGGTAGACGATGCTCCGGCCCTCGTCCTCCAGCACGACCTTCAGCCGGTAGACCCCGTCGGAGGCCACGCGGCCGTCGTCGTCCCGGCCGTCCCAGACGAGGCGGTTGCGCCCGTAGGTCCTCGTGGCGAGGTCCTCGGCCAGCGTCCGGACGGTCTCGCCGCCCTGGTCGACGACCTCGACGGTGACCGGCTGGCCGCGCTTGACCGCGAAGTAGATCGCGAGGTTGTCGCGTCGGCCGTCCCCGTCGGGAGAGAACGCCTCCGAGAAGCGCACGGACTGCAGCACCGCCGGCTGGTTCTTCAGCCGCTGGGCGACGAAGAACGATGCGACGGTCGCGACGACGAGCAGACCGAAGACGACGCGGGCGGCGCGGGTCACAGGGCCTCGAGGTGGACGTTGGCGACGGCCTCGTGCGTCGGCAGGCTGCCGGTGGCGTGCTGGATCAGCAGGCGGATGACGTTGCCGTGGCAGACGACGAGCGTGACGTCGTCCGGGCCCTCGGCCGCACGGGCGTCCTCGATGGCGGGCAGCACGCGGGCGAGCTGGTCGGCGAACGTCTCGCCGCCGGGGGCGCCGAAGCCGGGCTCGAGCGCCCGGAAGCGGTCGTAGGCGGCCTGCCCGTCCGTGGCGATCACGTCGGCGTAGGTGCGGTCGGTCCAGTCGCCGGTGTCGGTCTCCGCCAGGCGCGGGTCGACCTCCGGGGCCAGGCCCAGCCGCGAGGCGACGATCGCGGCGGTCTCCATCGCGCGGGTCAGCGGGCTGGCGACCATGCGGGTGACGTCGCCGCGCTCCCGGACGAGGTCGGCGAGCTCGAAGGCCTGACGGCGGCCGTGCGCGTCGAGGGGCACGGGGCCGCGGCCCTGGAAGCGGCCCTCGTCGTTGTACGCGGTGCGTCCGTGGCGAGCGAGCAGGATCATGCGGCGTTCTGTCCTTCGACGACCGGCGGGCGGCTCCTGCCTGCCCGCCCGGTCTGCGGTGGGGCGCGAGGCCCCGCCGCGACGGGCGCTCGGGTTCCGGGCGGGTGGCCCGGCGCCGTGCGCCCCGCGGGACCCTACGGAACCGCGCCCCCGCCGGTGTCACCGGTGCCGTCGACCGCGCCGCCGGTGCCCAGGTCGCCCGTCGTGGGCGTCTGGAGTTGGCCGGTGCTCGGCGTCGTGGCCGTGGACGTGGCCCCACCGGTCGTCCCGCCGGTCCCGCCCGTCGTGCCGGAGGTGCCCGTGTCCGGCGGCGAGGCGGGATCGGTCGACGCGCCACCGGTCTGTCCCGCGCCGGCGGTCGGGTTCGCCCTGGCGTAGTCGGCGCCCACGACGACGACGACCTTCTGCCCGGCGGCCCCGGCCGAGACGATCGGGGTCATCCGACGCACGACCGTGCTCGTCGTCCGGAGCTTCAGGAACCGCGCGACGGCCTGGGCGGCCGCCCGGTTCTGGGACACCGACTGGTCGGCGCCGGTGCGGTACTGGACCGTCGTGACCGCCTGGGTGTCCGTGCCGCCCGGGATCGTGTTGTAGTTCGCGGCCTGGCCCATCGGGAAGCGGAACTCCTCCTCGATGCGGTCGCTCACGTCCTTCGCCAGCAGCGCGGTACCCGACGCGTTGAAGACGACCGTCTTCATCTCCGTGCGGTCGTAGCGCGGGGTCGTCGTCGACTGCTGCCGGGTGGTCGTCGGCGTGGCGCCGGCGTCGGTGCTGGTGCCGGGACCGTCGTCCCCGCCGCCGATGACGCCGAAGGCGAAGAGCAGCGCGAGCAGGACGACGAGGCCGACGGCGCCGACGCCGATCAGCTGGCCGACCGAGCGCTGGGGTCCGTCGCCGCTGCGGTCGCGCTCCCGCGCGGTCGCCGCCGCGGCACCGGCCGCGGTGGCGGCCCGGGGGCCGCCGGCGGTCGAGGCCGACGGGATGACGCGCGTGGGCGGGGCGCCACCGGGCGGC
>NZ_JAURWA010000160.1 GCF_030655195.1 Patulibacter sp.
GCGGCGCTCCCGTGCCGCTGGACGCCCGGCCGCACCGGGCCCGGGGGCCGGCGGGCCGGCGACGTGGCGCGCTCGCAGCCGGTCCGGGTGCGACGGAGACCCGCGCGCACGTGATAGCGGCGCGGCGGGCGCCCATGCGTGCGATCTGGCCGGATGTGCGGGCCTCCGGTGTGACAGCCATCACCCTCGGCGCGTCATTTCGGGCGACCTTGTGCTATTCCTTGCAAGCACGACGACACGCCAGCGTCGGCACCGCAGGGGTCGCGACAGCGCCCCGGGGCCACGTCTGATTGTCGACGGTGGAGACATCGTGATGACCCCCCGGCGGGAAGTCGGCAGTGGGCATCGAACCCAGGATTGGAAGGTTCCGACGTGAGCAACAACGAGGCCCTGATGGCCGACGAGACGCCGATCACCGAGATCGACGAGTTGCGAGCACTGATCGCGGAGGGCCAGGAGAAGGGCTTCCTGACCGTCGCGGGCATCGCGTCCGCCCTGGAGGAGGCCGAGGTCACGAAGGAGCAGCTCACCGCGTTCCACGGGCACCTCGACGAGCTGGGCGTGGACGTCATCCGCGGTGGCGGCGACGCGCACGACCGCACCGCGTCCGAGGCCGAGCGCCTCGAGCACGCCGGCTCCCGCAAGGACCGCGAGTCCGGTGCCGCGCCGAAGGAGCGCCCGCAGATCGACCTCACCGTCGAGCCGAGCCTCGACTCGCTGCGCATGTACCTGCGGTCGATCGGCCGCGTCGCGCTGCTGACGGCCGACCAGGAGGTCCAGCTGGCCAAGCGCATCGAGCGCGGCGACCAGCAGGCCAAGCAGCAGATGATCGAGGCCAACCTGCGCCTCGTCGTCTCGATCGCCAAGGCCTACCTGGGCCGCGGCCTCTCCTTCCTCGACCTCATCCAGGAGGGCTCGCTGGGCCTCATCCGCGCGGTCGAGAAGTTCGACTACCGCCGCGGCTACAAGTTCTCCACGTACGCCACGTGGTGGATCCGCCAGGCCGTGACGCGCGCCATCGCCGACAAGGGCCGCACCATCCGGATCCCGGTCCACATGGTCGAGAAGCTCAACAAGGTCGTCCACGTCGAGCGCCAGCTCGTCCAGTCGCTCGGCCGGCAGCCCACGCCGGAGGAGATCGCGACCGAGGTCGACATGCAGGTCCGCGACGTGCGCGACATCCTCCGCATGTCGCAGCAGCCGATCTCGCTCGAGAAGCCCGTCGGCGAGGACGAGGAGTCCTCGCTCGGGGACTTCGTCGAGGACAAGGACGCCGAGTCGCCCTTCGAGATGACGAGCGAGCAGCTGCGTAAGGAGCACGTCCGTCGTGCCCTCTCGACGCTGCCCAAGCGCGAGCGCGAGGTCATCGAGATGCGCTTCGGCCTCTCCGGCGACCAGCCCTCGACGCTCGAGGAGGTCGGCCGCGCGTTCGACGTCACCCGCGAGCGCATCCGCCAGATCGAGAGCCACACGCTCAAGAAGCTGGAGAGCCTCCCCGAGTCCCAGCGCCTGCGGGACGCGGTTTAGTCAGGCCCGCCCGGCGAGGCGACGCCGACCGCGCCGCCTCGCTAGGATCCGCCATCGCTCGGGGGGATGTCCGAGTGGTTAAAGGAGACGGGCTGTAAACCCGTTGGCTCTGCCTACACAGGTTCGAATCCTGTTCCCCCCACCTCTTCCGAGGGCCCCGCATCGCGGGGCCTTCGTCGTTCTCGGCGCAGAGGGACGGCGTGCGGCGAGCCGGTGCGCGGCACGTGGTGGGCCCGGCGGCGGCGTGGTCGACCCGGGACCGGATCCGGGTCTCGCGGACCCCTCTGCCCCGAGACCTGGATCGGGGTGCGCCACCGCCCACGATCAGGGTCTCGATCCTCCGGCGTCACCGAGACCCGGATTCGTGCGCCGACCCGGCCCTGTATGCCCCGCCCGACCCTGCCGCGGGTCGACCCCCACCGTGCCCGACCGCCTCCATCCGGAGGACCGCCGTCCGGTCCATGGGATCCGCGAGACTGCGGCGCATGTCCGAGATCGAGCTCACCCGCCAGGGCGCCGTCGCCGTCATCACGCTGAACGCGCCGGAGCGGCGCAACGCGCTGACCCTGCCGATGGCGCGCGAGCTCGTCTCCGCCTGCGAGGAGGTCGACCGCGACGACGATGTCGGGGCCGTCGTCCTCCGCGGCGAGGGGCGCTCGTTCTGCGCCGGCGGTGCGCGCGACACCCTGCGCGCCGTCGGGCAGCCGGACGCCCCGCCGGAGACCGTCGAGGAGCTGCGGGCGCTCTATGCGTCGTTCGTCCGCGTCGGAGCCCTCAGGGCCCCGGTCGTCGCCGCCGTCGCCGGCGCGGCGGTCGGTGCAGGGCTCAACCTGGCCCTCGCCGCCGACCTGCGGATCGTGGCCCACGACGCCCGGATCTTCGCGGGCTTCCACCGCATCGGCCTGCACCCCGGCGGCGGGCATTTCACGCTGCTCGAGCGGGTCGCCGGCCGCGAGGCCGCGATCGCCCTGGGCGTCTTCGACGAGGAGCTCGACGGCGACCGGGCGGTCGCGCTGGGGCTGGCGTGGGCGGCGGTCCCGCGCGAGGACGTCGACGCGCGGGCGCTGGCGATCGCCGAACGGGTCGCCGACGACCCCGTCCTCGCCCGCTCTGCGATCGGCACCGCGCGCCGCGAGCTCGGTCCGCCGCGGCTGGGGTGGGCCGCCGGGCTGGACCTCGAGACCCCGGCGCAGGTCGCGTCCCTGAAGCGCGCGGTGGCCGCGGGCACGCTGCCCGAGTAGCCACGGGGCGGACCACCGTCGCGCCCTGGTCCACCGCCGCGCCCTGGTCCACCGCCGCGCCCTGGACCACCCGCCCCGCGCCGACCACCCCCCCCGGACCGCTCCCTCCGTCGACCGCCACCAGGAGGTCGGCCCGGCGCCCGTGGGATGCTCCCGGGGTGCTCCGCACGGTCCACGCCCTCCGCTACGTCGCACCGCTGCGCGAGGGCGGCTCCGTGCCCGCGCTCGTCGAGGCCGACGACGACGGGCTGTACGTCGTGAAGCTCTCCGGTGCGGCGCAGGGGACGAAGGTGCTCGTCGCCGAGATCGTCGTCGGCGAGCTGATCCGGGCGCTCGCGCTCGAGGAGCCGGGGCTCGGCCTCCTGATGCCCGACCTGGCGATGGTCGACCTGCCCGTCGCGCTCTCCCACGCCGAGCCCGACCCCGAGATCCAGGAGCCGATCGCCAAGAGCGCCGGCGTCAACGTCGGCATGGACTTCCTCCCGGGGGCGCTGCCGTACACGGCGGCGGCGGGCCCGCAGCCGAGCGCGGACCTCGCCGCCGCGCTCGTCTGGATCGACGCGTTCGTCGAGAACGTCGACCGCACCCCGCGCAACCCCAACCTGCTGACCTGGCACGGGCGGATCTGGATCATCGACAACGGCGCCGCGCTCTACCGCCAGCACGCCGGCCTGGACCCGGCCCGTGCCACCGGCCGCTTCGCCCCGATCCGCGACCACGTGCTGCTGCCCCGCGCGGGGTCGATCACCGCGATGGACGAGCGGTTGGCGCCCCACGTCACCGAGGCCCTGCTGCGCGCGGTGCTCAGCGAGGTGCCGGAGGAGTGGCTGGGCGACGGCGGCCCCGACCTGGTCGTCGCGGACCTCCTCGCCCGCATCGCCGCACCCCGCGGGTTCGTCGAGGAGGCCGAGCGTGCCCGCACCGCCTGAGGACGGCTCGGCGGCGGCCGGCGCCGGGCACCCCGCCGGCGGACGTACCCCGCGGGCACGCGCCGGCGCAGCGTCGACCCGGCCGGACCTCGGGGGCGACGCGCCCGCGACGGGCCGTCCCGTCGCGCCGTCGACCCGGCCGACCCGTACCGACGACGGCCCCACGGGCGACCGCGGCGCCGCGGCCGACGACCGGCCGGACGCCGCGCCGGCCACCGACGGGGGCTCCGGGGCCCGCGAGGTCTTCCAGTACGCCGTGCTGCGGCTCGTGCCGTCCGTCGCGCGCGGCGAGGGCCTGAACGTCGGGGTCGTGCTGCACGCGCGGCGACACCGGTTCCTCGGCCTGCGCACGGTCCTCGACCACGAACGGCTGCTGGCGCTGGACCCGACGCTGGACCTCGCGGCGCTCGAGGAGCACCTCAGCGGGCTGGTGCGCGTCGCCGACGGCGACGACGGGGCCGGGGCCATCGCCGCGATGCCACGATCCGACCGCTTCGGGTGGCTCTCCGCACCCTCGAACACGATGGTCCAGCCGTCGCCCGTGCACACGGGGCTCTGCGCCGACGCGTCCGCGACGCTCGAGCGGCTGGTGGCCGAGCTCGTCACCGTCGGCGGCTGAGCCCCGTCGCGGAGGTCGGGCCGACCCTCGAGCCGGACACCGGGCCCGGGCCCCGGGCGCCGTCCGGCTCTCCGGAGTCCCGTGCCGCGTGGGCCCGCCCGGGCGTCGGCGCGGCGCCTCGCGTGTCGTGGGTACGCTGCGCCGATGATCTCGCCCCGCAGGCTCCTGCCGCTGCCCCTCCTGCTGCTCGCACTCGCCGGCGCGGGATGCGGCGACGAGCGCACCGCCCAGGACGTCGAGAGCGGCGGCACCGAGGCCGCCACGACCGCGGAGGGCACGAGCACCGCCGCGACGACGACCGAGGCTGCGCCGACCAGCACCGAGTCCGGCTCGGGCGCGTCGGCGTCCGCCGAGGTCAAGACCCTGGCCGACGGTGTCGGCGACGACCTGAAGACGGCGCCGACGATCAAGTCGCCGTCGGGGACCCCGCCGTCGTCGCTGGTCAGCGAGGACATCGTCGAGGGCAAGGGCACGCCCGCGAAGCTGAACGACAACGTCGAGGTCCGCTACACGCTGGTCAACTGGGGCGGCGACGACAGCCCCGTCGACTCGTCGTGGACCCGCAGCCCCAACTCGACCTCGTTCCCCCTCGAGGAGGGCGGGCTGATCGAGGGCTGGATCAAGGGCGTCCCCGGCATGAAGCCGGGCGGCCGACGCCTGCTCGTCGTCCCCGCCGCGCAGGGCTACGGCGACCAGGGCACGCCGGACGGCTCGGTGCCCCCCGGTGGCACGCTCATCTTCGTGATCGACCTCGTCAAGGCCAGCTGAGCCCACGGCGCGGCGGGTAGGGTCGGGCGCATGACCGTCCGTCCCGCACCCCGCCCACGCTCTCGTCGCCCTCGGGCGGCCGCGGGCGCGCTGGCCGTGGTCCTCGCGGCCGGCGGCGCCGGATCGCTGCTCGCC
>NZ_JAURWA010000166.1 GCF_030655195.1 Patulibacter sp.
CGGTGGCGGGACGGCGGCCGGCTCGTCCTGCACCAGCGTCGCGCCGGCGGCCGCGGCGATCCAGAGGGCGTCGCGGCTACGCACGGGCGGCCTCCTCCTCGCCGGCCGCGGCCCGGGCGCCAAGCAGCTCCCGGGCGACGACGCGGTCGTCGAAGGGCACGGTGCGGTCGGCGAACTGCTGCCCCTGCTCGTGGCCCTTGCCGGTGATCAGCACGACGTCCCGGGGGCCCGCCAGGTCGAGCGCCCGGGCGATCGCCGCACGGCGGTCCTCGATCCGCTCGACCACGGTCCCCGCGCCGTCCGCGCCCGCCAGGACCTCGTCGAGGATCGCGGCGGGGTCCTCGGAGCGCGGGTTGTCGGAGGTGGCGATGGCGACGTCGGCCTCGGCGGCGGCGATCCCGCCCATCAGGGGCCGCTTGCCCCGGTCGCGGTCGCCGCCGCAGCCGAAGACGCAGATCGACCGGCCGCGCCCGCCCTCGTCCCCGGCGGCCCGGCGGGCGGCGAGGTCGTCGTCGAGGACGCCCGTCGCGGCCGCCAGGACGTTGTGCAGCGAGTCCGGGGTGTGGGCGTAGTCCACGAGCACCGCGAACGACTGCCCGGCGTCGACCGACTCCAGGCGCCCGGGCACGCGGCCCGCGTCGGCCAGCGCCGCGGCGGCGACGTCCTCGTCGACGCCCAGCGCGACGGCCACGACGAACGCCTGCAGGGCGTTCATGACGTTGAAGCGCCCCGGCATCGGCGTCGACAGCTCGCGGCCGTCGAGGACGAAGCTGCTGCCCCGCAGGCCGGTGCGCACGTCGGTGGCGCGGAAGCGGGCGTCGGTCGCCTCGAGCGAGACCGTCAGCGCGTCGGGGTGCAGCTGCGCCAGGCGCCGGCCGTACGGATCGTCGACGTCGACGACCTTCGGCGCGCCCTCGGCCTGCTCGAACAGGCGGGCCTTGGCCAGGAAGTAGTCCTCCATCGTCGGATGGAAGTCCAGGTGGTCCTGGGTGAGGTTGGTGAAGATCGCCGCGGCCCAGTGGATCGCGTCGGCGCGCCCGAGCGACAGGGCGTGCGAGGAGACCTCCATCACGCACGCGCGGTCGCCGGCGGCGGTCATCTCGGCGAACAGGGGCTGCAGGTCGATCGCCTCGGGCGTCGTGCGCCCGGCGTCGCGGTCCTCGCCCCCGACGATCTGCGCGACGGTGCCCAGCAGCCCGGTCGGGCGGCCGCCGGCCTCCAGGAGCGCCCGGACGAGGAAGGCGGTGGTCGTCTTGCCGTTCGTGCCGGTGATGCCGACCGTGGAGAGCGTGGTGGTCGGGTCGCCGGCCAGGCGCGCGGCGGCCGGGGCCATCGCGGCGCGGACGTCGGGGACGACGACCTCGGGCACCCCGGAGTCCAGCGGGTGGTCGACGACCAGCGCCGCGGCGCCGCGCTCGACGGCCGTCGAGGCGAACTCGTGCCCGTCGCGGGTGAGCCCGCGGACGCAGAAGAAGACGGTCCCGGGACCGACCCGGCGGTCGTCGTAGGCGAGCGACGAGACCGCGACGGCGCGCGCCGACTCCGGCGTCTCTTGGAACAGGTCCCCCAACGTCATGCGCACGGGAGCCTAGACGAGGACCCGGCCGCGTCCGCGCCCGCCTCCGGCCGTTCCGGCCCGGGACGGACGGCCCTCCGCCCGGCCCGGATCACTTCGTCGTCGGGACCTTGAGGTACTGCATGGCGTAGCGGGCGATCTCGGCGAACGCCGGCCCCGCGACGGTGGCGCCGTAGCCGCCGCCGGCGGGCTCGTCGGCGACCACGACGATGATGACCTTCGGGTCCTGGGCGGGCGCGAAGCCGGCGATCGACGCGACGTTGCGGTTCTCCACGTACTCGCCGAGCTTCTCGTCGTAGACGTTCGACGTGCCGGTCTTGCCCGCGAGCGTGTACCCGGGGACCTTGACCGCCGAGGCCGTGCCGCCGGCCTCGAAGACGCCGCTGAGCATGCCGCGGAGCTCCTTGGCCACCTCGGGACGCAGGATGCGGGTGCCCTTCGGCCGCGTGACGAGCTTCCCCTCGACCGTCCGCACGAGCGTCGGCTTGCGCAGGACGCCGCCGTTGGCGATCGTCGCGTAGAGGTTGGCGATCTGCATCGGCGTGACGAACTGGCCCTGACCGATCGGCAGGTTGCCCATCGTCGAGCCGGAGTACTTCGCGACCGGCAGCAGCAGGCCCTGCTCCTCCGGCATGCCGATCCCGGTCTTCTCGCCGAAGCCGAACCTGCGCATCCACCCGTCGAAGGCGTCCTTGCCGCGCTCGGCGTTCAGGCGCATGCCGATCTTGATCGCGCCGACGTTGGAGCTCTCCGCCAGGATCCGACCCGGGTTCATGACCTCGGTGCCGTGGCCGTGGGAGTCCGAGATCGTCCGGTCGGCGACCTGGATGGAGTACGGCACCGTGAACGGGGTGTCCGGCGTGACGACCCGGTCCTGCAGGGCTCCGCCGACGGCGACGGCCTTGAACGTCGAGCCCGGCTCGTAGTTGAGGTTCAGCGCCAGGTTGCTCTTGTACTCCTCGGGCGATCCGGCGGGGTTGTTCGGGTTCACGCGCGGCCAGTTGGCCATCGAGAGGACCTGCCCGTCGGGCTGCATCACGATCGCCGTGGCGCGCTTGGGCCGGTAGGTCTGCGCCATCTCCTGCAGCGCGTCCTCGGTCATCTGCTGGATCCGCGTGTCGACCGTCAGGCCGACGTCCTTGCCGGGGACCATCGTCCGCTCGACCTTGCGGCGCAGCGAGCTGCCCGACGCGGCGTTCGTGTCGACCGTGCGGCCGTTGACGCCGCGCAGCCGGTCGTCAAGGGCGTACTCGAGGCCCGAGAGGGCCTTGTCGTCCGTGCCGAACGCCCCGAGGAGCTGGCCGGCCAGCGCGTTGTTCGGGTACACGCGGCGGTTGCGTGGGGTGAAGTCCAGGCCGTTGAGCTTGATGTCCTGCCGCTTGGCGCGGTCCTTCATCGCCTGGATCTTCGTGTCCGGGATCGACCGGCCCAGGTACTCGAAGCCCTTGCCGGAGGTCAGCTTGTCGAGGACGGTCTCCTCGTCGAGGTCCAGCGACGTGGCGATCAGCGCGGCCATCGTGGCGGGCTGCTGGGCGGGCGTCAGCGTCTTGAGCTCGAGCACCTGCTTGGACGACACGGAGACGTCGGCGGCGGGCTCGGACACGGCCAGCGCGTTGCCGCGACGGTCGGTGATCTCCCCGCGCAGGGCGAGCACGTCGGTGCCCTTGAGCTGCTGGCCGGCGGCCCGGACGCTGAGGGTGTCGGCCTTGGCGAGCGCGAACCACACCGAGCGCAGCCCGGCGAGGGCGACGAGGACCATGGCGATGTTGAAGAGCACGCGCAGGCGGCGATCTGCGTACATGCACGCTCGTTCGCCGCGGCGCCGGGCGCTCCTGCCGGGCGGCGAGGGTTTTATGTCGCCCGGGGTGGCCGGCGGGCCGGGCCGGAGGCACGGACGGGCCGCGCCCGGCGTGGCCGGGCGGGCCGCCGGGCGCCGT
>NZ_JAURWA010000170.1 GCF_030655195.1 Patulibacter sp.
GCGGAGCTCGGACGTGCCGGCCGGGCGGACCGGGGCGACGCCGGGGGCCGTGCCGGCGTCGGCCGTGGCCGCGCCGGAGCGGGCGGCGACGCCCTCGAGGGACGGGCGGTGGGTGGTCCCGCCGGTGGAGAGGAAGCGGGCGAGGGGGCTCTGCGGATCGAGGTCGGTCGTGGACATGACTCCATGGTGGCGCGAAGTGGACTTGTCATCCAGGTCCACTTGCGGCAGAGTGGTCTGCGATGGCCTCCCGCAGCATCAGCGCCCCCTCCCTCGTGCGGCAGCTGGGAGGCTGGCGCGACGACGAGCGGGCGGGCGCCGGCGGCGACCCGCTCTACGTGCAGCTCGCCGACGCGATCCGGCTGCTCGTCCTCGACGGGCGGGTCCCGCTCGACGTCCGCCTGCCGGGCGAGCGCGAGCTCGCCACCGCGCTCGGGGTCAGCCGGACGACGGTGTCGACCGCGTTCGGGCGGCTCCGGGAGCAGGGCCACCTCGTCAGCCGGCACGGCTCCGGCAGTCGGACGAGCGTGCCCGCGGGCCCCGGCGCCCGCAGCGTCGGCGGCCTCGTCGCCGACGACGACAGCGGTGCGATCGACCTCGGTGCCGCCGCGCTCCCCGCCGCGCCGGGGGTCCACGCCGCCTACGCCGCGGCCCTCGCGGGCCTGCCCGCGCACCTGCCCGGCCACGGCTACCAGGCCCTCGGCGTCCCCGAGCTCCGGCGCGCCCTGGCCGACCGCTACACCCGCCGCGGGCTGCCCACCACGCCGGAGCAGATCCTCGTCACCAGCGGCGCGCAGCACGCATTCGTCCTCGTCCTCCAGCTGCTCGCCGGCCCGGGGGACCGCGTCCTGGTGGACCACCCGACCTACCCGCACGCGATCGACGCGATCACCCGCGCCTCCTGCCGGCCGGTACCCGTGGGCCTGCCCGCCGAGCGGGGGTGGGACGTGGACGGGGTCGAGGCGGCCCTGCGCCAGACCGGCCCGCGGCTGGCGTACCTGCTGCCCGACTTCCACAACCCCACGGGCCGCCTGATGGCCTCCGCGGACCGCGAACGGATCGCCGGGGCGGCGGCGCGGGCCCGTACCACGGTGGTGGTGGACGAGACCATGGTCGACCTGGGCCTCGACGGTCCGCCCCCGGCGCCGTTCGCGGTGCACGACCCGACCGGCTCGACCGTCGTCACCGTCGGCGGCACGAGCAAGAGCTTCTGGGGCGGCATGCGCACGGGCTGGGTCCGCGCCGACGAGGCGACGATCAGCGGCCTGGCGGGGATCCGCCCGGGGCTGGACCTCGGCACGCCGATCCTCGAGCAGCTGGCGACGGCCGAGCTCCTGCGCGACGACGAGGCCGGGCTCGTCGAGCGCCGCGCGATGCTGGCGGAGCGTCGCGACCGCCTGACCGCGGCGCTGGGGACGCACCTGCCGGAGTGGCGCGTCGAGCGCTCGCCGGGCGGCAACTCCCTCTGGATCGAGCTGCCCGCGCCGGTGAGCTCGGCGCTGACCGCGTCGGCGGAGCGCCACGGCGTGCGCGTGGTCCCGGGGCCGCGGTTCGGGGTGGGGGGTGCCTTCGAGCGCTTCCTGCGTCTGCCCTACACGCGGCCGGCGGAGGAGCTGGAGGACGCCGTGGCCCGCCTGGCCGCCGCCTACGCCGACCTGCGCGTCGGGTCGTCCCCGGGCCCGGCGCACCGCGTGGCACCGGTCGGCGCGGTCGTCTGAGGCGTCGCGCTCCGGGGCCGCCCGGGCTCCGTCATCCGTCCGCCCCTTCCTGCCCGGCGAATGTGATGGTCGTCACAGGGTAAAGACGACCATGAACCTCTACGGACTCGTCGTCGCCCTCGCTGTCGTCGCGCTGGTGCTCTTCATCGCGAAGGTCGCGATCGGGGGCGGCATCATCGGCCTCCTCGCGATCGTGCTCCTCGTCTACATCGTGCTGAACGCGCGGGGGACGCGCAGCCGCTTGTAGGCGACGACGCCGGTGCGGGCTCCGCGCCGGCGTCGTGCCCCGGGACGTGGGGCCGGGCGGGGTGGCGGCGGAGCCGGGGCTGCGACGGTCAGCCGCGGCGCAGCATGCGGCCGACGGCGGCCATCAGCTCGTCCGTGCGCTCGAGGCGCTGGTCGCCCTCGGCGCCCGCGACGCAGGTCCGCGCGTGGTCGTCGAGCAGCCCCAGGGCCACCTTGTCGAGCGCCGCCTGCACCGCGGAGATCTGCGTCAGGACGTCGATGCAGTACCGGTCCTCGTCGACCATCCGATCGATGCCGCGCACCTGGCCCTCGATGCGCCGCAGCCGCGAACGCAGCTGGTCCTTCGTCGCCGAGTAGCCGCGCTGCGTCGCCGCCCCGGCGTCCTCGGGGATCGCTCCTGCTGCGGGCGGCGCAGGCGACGAGGCGTCCATCGGGCCATCGTAGCGATACCCCCGGGGGGTGCCGCAGGGCGGCGGCGCGGGGCGACCTGCGGAGTCGATACCCGACCGATCGACGTCTGGGCGGCGCCTGCCACGGCGGGCGGTCAACGTCGTGGTCCGCTCCTCGTCGTCCCGTCCCGCAGGTCCCGCTTCGTGAACCACGCCTCGAACCCCATCCCACCGCCCGCCGGCTCCCCGGCCGTCGACGTCGCACCGACCGCGACGTCCGGCGATACCGACGCCCGGCTCGCGGAGCTCGGGCGCATGCAGGCGCTGGTCGTCTCGACGGCCGCCCACGAGCTGCGGACCCCGCTGACGGTGCTGCGGGTGCACGCCGACCTGCTGCTGGAGGCCTCGGGTGAGCTCGGGCCCGACGAGCGCCGGTCGCTCGAGGCGATCGCGCGGGCCGTCGTCCGCCTGCAGGACGTCAGCGAGCACCTCGTCGCCGAACTCCGCGAGACCGCGGGCGGCGCCGAGGACGCCCTCCGCCGGTGGCTCGTGCTGGAGCAGGGCTCGACGCGCACCCGTCCGCTGACGGCCTGAGCGGCGCCCGCTCCCGGGCCGTCCGGGCACGGACGAGGCCGATCCGGCGCCTCGCCCCCGCCCCGGCCGTCGGTCAGTCGGTGACCTCGACGCCCTTCCAGAAGGCGACGTGGTCCTTGATCTCGGCTGCCGCGTCCTTCGGCTCCGGGTAGAACCACGCCGCGTCGGCGTTCGTCTCGCCGTCGACCTCGATCGACAGGTACGAGGCGGTGCCCTTCCACGGGCAGAAGCTGTCGGCGGTCGACGGGCGGACGAGGTCCTCGCGCACCGAGGAGCGCGGGAAGTAGTGGTTGTTCTCGACGATCACGGTCTCGTCGCTCGAGGCGATGACCGTGCCGTTCCAGGTGGCGGTGGGCATGGACCGATCATGCCCGACCGTCCGTCCCGGCCAGGGGCCGCGGGCCCGACGGACCCCGCCGGCGTCGGACGGCCGTCCGGCCGAGGGCCGGCGCGCGCCGAGAGCCGCGGCGCCTGCGGCCGTCGTCCTGGCGCCGACCGACCGCGGACCTGGGAGGTGTGCGCCGG
>NZ_JAURWA010000188.1 GCF_030655195.1 Patulibacter sp.
GCCACGGGCCGCGGCGGCGCGCGGCGTCGCCCGCTCGCGGCCGTGGGGTCGCTGGGCGTCGTCGCCGTCGTCCTGGCGGTCGTCCTGGTCCTCGCGCTGGGCGGGTCCGGCCCCGGGTCGACGCCGGCGTTCGGCGCCCCGCTGGTGCTGCGGACCCCGCTGGTCGAGCTGCCCGAGGGGTCGCGCCCGGGGTCGTCGGCCGAGATCTTCATCGGTCCCGACAGCACGAGGATCACCCGCGGAAACCGCATCCCCACCCCGGCGGGCCCGGCCTTCCTCTACGGCGACGAGCGGGGCCGCTGCCTGACCGCCCCCGTGCCCGGGGTCCCCCGACCGCAGTTCGAGCGCGGGGTCACCTGCGTGTCCGGCGCGGACTTCCGCCGCACCGGGATCGCCGGATGGATCGGCGGCGAGGACCGCGCCTCGTACATCGCCGCGGTGCCCCAGGGGGTCCGCAACCCCACCGTCTCGTACTCGGGCGGTCCGCCCCGGGAGCTCGTGCCGTCGGACATCGGCGTGATCACCGTGCAGACGACGGAGCCGACCGTGGTCACCCGCTACGACGTCGACGGACGGCCGATGCGGGACGAGCTGGCGCAGCCGGACACGGGCCCCGCCGAGTCGGTCCGGCCGACGGGCCCGGTCACCACGGTGCGCCCGGGCCCGAGCGGTCCGGTCACGACGGTGAAGCCCACACCGGAGGTCCCGTGAGCGGCGCGGAGCCGCGGTCGGGACGGCGTCCGCGGGGCCGTCCGGGCGGAGCGTCGATCGGGGTTGACGCCGTCGACACGAAGGAGGATGCTGCCCGCCTGATGTCCCGCGCGATCCTCCCGCACGACTCCTTCCACGCCGTCGACGCCCGCCCGCACCGGGTGCGCGAGGACGAGCTGGAGCAGCAGGTCGCCGCGTTGCAGCGCGAGATCGTCGACCTGCAGACGCAGCGCCGGCGCGACATGGCCACCGCCCGCGGCCTCGGCGAGGCGCTGCAGTCGCTGCGCGACGGGACGATGGCGCTGCGGGCGGAGAACGAGGACCTGCGGCGCCGCCTCGCGGGCCACGAGCCGCGGCCCCGCTGAGGCGTCGCACTGGCCCCGCGGGTGGGCCGACGGGCCGGCTCCGTCCGCCGCGGTCGGCCGGGCCGGCCGGCCCCCGAGAGGACCCGCCCTAGCCGCGCAGGTGGGCCCAGCTGCCCGGGTCGGCGCGCAGCAGGTCGCGCAGGCGGAGGGGGTCGTGCCCGGCGATGCGCCGCACGACGTCGGTGACGACGTCGAAGTCCCCCGCCCCGAGCGCCTGGTACGAGGTGACCCAGCCCTCGACCTCGAACGCCTCCGCCCCGAAGTGGGCGCGCGACGCGTAGGCCTCCTCCTCGGTCTCGTCGACGTAGCGGACCGGGCGCCCGGTCTCCTCCGTCAGGACCTCGGCCGCCTCGGCGAGCGACAGGCGCTCGTCGCCGGTGACGTCGTAGGTGGCGCCGTCGTGCGCGGTGGGATCGGCGAGGACCGCGGCCGCGACGTCGGCGACGTCGTCCCGCGAGACGAACGCGGCCCGGCCGTCGCCCGCAGGTCCGGCGATCACGCCGTCCGCCGAGGCGAAGAACGGCACGAAGTCGAGGTACATCGTGTTGCGCAGGAACGTCGTCCGCATCCCGCTGGCCCGCAGGTGCTCCTCGGTGGCGGCGTGGTGCCGGGCGAGCGTGAACGTCGCGTCGTCGGCCGCCCCGAGGAACGACGTGTAGACGACGTGCCCGATCCCGGCCTCCGTCGCGGCGTCGATCGCGGTGCGGTGCTCGTCGACCCGGGTGGCGGACTCGCGCCCCGAGACGAGGAACAGGGTGGCGGCCCCGCGCAGCGCGGCGACCATCCCCGCGTGGTCGTGGTACCCGGCGGCGACGGCCGCCTCCGCACCCTCCAGCCGCGGGGCGCGGGCGACGTCGCGCACGACCAGGCGCTGCTGCAGCCCCCGGTCGGCGAGGCGCCGGGCGACGCGTCCGCCCAGGGCGCCGGTGGATCCGGTGACGGCGATGAGGCTCACCCTGGAACCGTCGCACACGGGCGACCCGTCGTCGGACGGGCGGGGCGGTCACCAGACGGCGACGTGGCGCTCCATCACGCCGAAGCCCTCCGCCAGCACCACGCCGCCCGGGAGCGTCCCGGTGAAGGTCCCGAACGGCTGCTCGTAGCTCGAGCGGACGACGATCAGCCGGTCGCGGCGCTCCCGGGTCGCCTCGGCCGTGAAGGTCAGGTCGACCTGGCCGGGCGCCGCGACCGACCGGCCCGCGCCCCCGACCGACCGGACCGCCGACAGGTCCTGCGCGAAGGTCACCGGTCCGGTGTGGACCGCGCGCCCGTCGACCCAGACGGAGCGCTCGCTGGCTGCGGGGTCGTCGTGGATCCCGTCGACGAGGTTCCAGCCGACCGACCGACCCGCGTCGTCCGTCCCGACGCCCGCGGACCAGCGCCACGAGGTGTGGCGCGGCGGGTAGCCCGCCGAGTCGTCGACCACCCCGACGCCGTCGACGGCGTGCTCGCGACCGTCGACCGCGACCGTGCCGCGCACCGGGACGCCGGCGCGCTTCAGCGTCCACGCGTGACCGGGGCCGTACGGGGTGACGGTCTCCACGGCGTCGACCGCGTCCTCGTCGACGGTGAGGTCGATCCGCACCGCCCCGTCGCCCACGCGGACCCGCCCGGGCTCCAGCGAGACCCCCGCCGCGCGGGGCCGGGTCCGCTCGGTCAGGCGCCGCGCGTCGCGCTCCCAGACCGCCCAGAACGACTGGGTCAGCGGCCCGATCCGCACGAGCCCGACGCAGACCGACAGCTCGGGCCCGTACAGGCCGACGTACCGCCAGCGCTTGCGGACGCGTCCGCCCAGCAGCAGCGGCAGCGGGTCCGGGGGCAGCGGCACGCCGGTCGGGCGATCCGCGGCCCCGAGCAGGCCGCGGTACGGGGCGTCCAGAGGCACGCGCCCAGTCTGTCGGAGCGGCGGGCGACGCACCGGTCCGCGGGGTCGCGGCGCGGCCCGCGACACTGGGACGATCGCCTCGTCCCGTCCATCCACCGCCATCGACCGCACCGCGTTCCGCGAGGGGTTCCGCGCGGGCTCGCCGTTCGCCGCCGCCAGCATCCTCCTGAGCGTCTCGTTCGGCGCGCTCGCCGTCGACGCCGGCTTCCCGGCGCTGGCCGCGATCGCGATGTCGGCCCTCGTGTTCGGCGGGTCGGCCCAGTTCGCCGCGCTCTCGGTGGTCGCCTCCGGTGGCACGCTCGGGGCCGCGCTGGGGACCGCCGCGCTCGCCCACTCGCGGTTCCTGCCGATGGGCATCGCGCTCGGGCCGTCGCTGGCGGGCGGACCGGTCCGCCGCGGCATCGAGGGGCAGGCGCTCGTCGACGCGTCGTGGGCGATGGCGTCCCGGCCGGACGGCACCTTCGACCGGTCGTTCCTCCTGGGCTCGACCCTCGTCCAGTACGTCGCCTGGACCCTCGGCACGGTCGTCGGGGCGATCGGGGGCGGGGCGATCGGCGACACGGACCGCCTCGGGCTCGACGCGGCCTACCCGACGTTCTTCCTCGTGCTGCTGATCCACGAGCTGCGCTCGGGTCGCGGACGCGGCGTGGCGGCGGCCGGCGGCCTGATCGCCCTCGCGCTGATCCCGTTCACGCCGCCCGGGATCCCGGTGATGGCGGCGAGCCTCGCCGCCCTGGTCGGGCTGCGTCGCCGCCCGCCCACGCCGGCCGGCCCGCCGACCGCTCCGGGGCCCGACCCCGGGAGCCCCCACGACGAGGAGCCCCGGTGAGCGTCGACGTCTGGCTGCTCGTCCTCGCGCTGGCCGTGATCGCCGCCGTCATCAAGGGCGCCGGGCCCGTGGCGCTCGGCGGCCGCGACCTGCCGCCGCGGTTCACCGGCGTGGTCGCGCTCCTGGCGCCGGCGCTGCTCGCCGCGCTCGTGGTCGCGGGGGTCGCGGGGCGCGACGGCGAGCTCGGGCTCGGCGTCGAGGCGGTCGGGGTGGCCGCCGGCGGCGCGATCGCGCTGCGCGGCGGGTCGATCCTCCTGTGCGTGGTCGTCGCGGTGGGCGTCACCGCGGTGCTGCGCGCCGTGACGTAGGGCGGCTCAGCCCGTGGGCCGGCAGGTGCGCCCGAGCCGCGTGCGCAGCGCGACCGAGCGCGAGACGGCGGCCTTGACGTCGTCGAGCTTCAGGCGCCCGGCGCGCAGGTCCGACGTCAGGCCCCGCGACGCCGCCAGCGCCGCGTCCGTCGTGCCGCCGTAGAGCAGCAGGTCGACGCCCGCCAGCTTGACCGTGCGCGCGAGCTGGCGCGGCGAGGAGACGCCGGCGAACGCCCCCGCCTCGAGGTCGTCGCTGATCGTGACGCCGCGGAAGCCCAGCCGGCTGCGCAGCTCCCCCAGGACGATCTGCGGCGAGACGACCGCCGGGGCCGGGGAGAACGCGGTGTAGATCGCGTTGGACAGCATCACGAGGTCGGTGCCCGCCTCGATCGCGGTCCGGAACGGCAGCTCGTCCTGCGCCCGCAGCGCCTCGGCGCCCGTCGTGATCCGGGCGCGCGTCTGGTCCGTGTCGGACTGCGCCCGGCCCAGGCCCGGGAAGTGCTTCGCCGTCACGCCGATGCCGCCGCGCCGTGCGCCCGTGGTGAAGGCGCGGGTCGAGCGGGCGACCGTCGCCGCATCGGTCCCGAACGTCCGTCCCTGCTGCTGGATCACGCCGGTCCCGACGTCGGCGACCGGCGCCAGGTTGACGTTCACGCCGGCGGAGCAGAGCGCCAGGGCGCTGTCCTGCCCGGCCTTCTGGACGACGCCGATGCCGCCACGCCCCTGCACGGTGGCGCTCGCGGTCGGCGGCGCGTCGGACAGGCGCCGGACCTGGCCACCCTCCTGATCGGTGAGGACGAGCAGCGGCACGCCGGCCAGCGCCCCGGGACGGGTGATCGACTGCAGGCGCCGCGTCAGCCGACGGGTCGCCGCGACGGTCGACGCGTTCTCCGCGAAGAGGATCACCCCGCCGACCCGACCCGCGCGGATCGCCGAGCGGACCGCCGGCGGGATCTGCCCCGGCGCGGCGTTGCGGAACGGGGTGATGATCGTCTGCCCGACGAGCTGCGTGGCGCTGAGCGAGCCGGCGAGCCGCTCGGCCGCGGTCTCGCGGGGCGCCGCGGCGGTCTCGTCGTCGTCCCCGCCGCACGCGACGGCCCGCAGCACGACGAGCAGCAGGACCAGGCCGACGACCCCGATCAGCACGGCGCGTCGCCGGCGGGCGGCGAGCTCCTCGCCCGGTGGCCGGCGGACGCGACGGCGCACGAACGGATCGTCGGGAGGCGCGGACGACACGGCCCCGAGGCTAGTGGGCCGGGGGGCGCGGCGCACGACCAGGACGAGGCTGAAAGGGTCACGGGATGACCAGGACCGCGCTGGACTACACCGTCGAACTCGACCGGACGGCCGGGGCCGGCCAGGACGAGGAGACGTTCCTGGTGCGCCGCCCCGACGGCACCGAGCAGCGCATCCGCCTGCACGACTACGACCTGGTGTACCCCGTCCCGGGGCTGTACGAGGAGGTCGTGCAGCGCCAGCTGGAGTGCGCGTCGCCGGCCACGATCGTCGCGCGACTGGGCGACGCGGTGAAGGCCGCGGGCGTCGACGCGGGCGACGTGCGCGTGCTCGACGTCGGGGCCGGCAACGGGGTCATCGGCGAGGGCCTGCGCGACGCCGGCTTCCGCGTCCCGGTCGCGTCCGACGCGCTGGTCGAGGCCCGCGAGGCCGCCGAGCGCGACCGCCCCGGCCTCTACGCGGAGTACGTCATCGACGACGGCACCCCCGAGGCCTTCGAGCAGATCGGCGCCGCCGTGCGCCGCCACGAGCTCAACGCGCTGACGTGCGCGGCCGCGCTCGGGCCTGGCCACATCCCGATCGAGCGCCTGATCGGCGTGTGGGGCATGCTCCCGCCCGGCTCGTTCATCGCCCTCACCGCGTCCACCGCGCTCGTCGCCGAGTGGGGCGGCGCCCAGATCGCCCTGAACGCCGTCTCCGGCGAGGACGCCCCGACCGAGGTCGTCCACACGGAGAAGTTCCGCCACCGCCTGCTGATGGACGGCGGCTCCGTCGACTACGACGTGATCGTCGGCCGCAAGCCGGCCTGAGCGGGAAGGGCCGATCCGACGGGGATCGACCGGGACACGGACGGGCGTCGGGACGAAACCCCTGCAGAGGGCGATACTTGATCGCACCCACAGGTCGGGGTGCGATCATCGTCCGATGAGCGACGACGACCGACCCAAGTCCTTCGAGGAGACGCTGCGCTCGATCGCGGCCGAGGTCACGAAGTCCGCCGAGCGGCTGTCGCAGAGCGACCTCGGCGACCTCGAGAAGCTCGCCCGGGCCGGTGGCCTGGATCCCGAGCGCGCCCGTGGCATGGCCGACGAGGCCGGCCAGTGGCTGCGCAAGCAGTTCACCGGCGAGGCCGGGTCCCCCTTCCCCGGCAGCGGCCCCACGGGCACCCCGGCGCCGATGGCCCAGGACTTCGAGCCCGAGGACGTCACGAGCGCCCCGGTCGGCAAGGGCGTCCCCTCGGCGCTGGACCTGCCCACGGCCGAGCAGGGTCAGGCGCTCGCCGCGCTGGACTCCGGCCGCTGGACGGTCGAGCCCGGCGAGGTCGCCCTCGCCACGCAGACCGGTCTGGGCGACCAGCCCCGCAACGCGCACGCCGTCGGTCTGGCGCTGCACGTCCGCGACTGGGTCGACCAGGACGGCCAGCTGACCTCGGCCGGCGGCCACGCGCTGGAGCGCTGGCTCGACGTCTCCGCCGCCTCGCCGGACGACGAGCAGGCGTAGGTCCTGGGGTGGTGGGCCGGGCGCGTCCGCCCGGTCCACCACCCCACGGCGCCCGCCGCGGCGCTGTCCCGCCCCTCGGGCTGCGTCAACCGGCCGATTCGACCGGCCGACGGCTCCGCCCCGCCGGTCCGCGCTCCGCTCCCGGTCGACGGCTCCGCCCCGGGTCCGCGCTCCGCTACCGGACGATGGCTCCGCCCCCGGTCGGCGCTCCGCTCCCGGTCGACGGCTCCGCCCCGGGTCCGCGCTCCGCTACCGGTCGACGGCTCCGCCCCCGGTCGGCATCTCGCGCCGACCGGCCCGGCTGATCAGCCCGCGCCGCCGCCGGCCAGCCCGTGCTCGTAGGCGTAGTGCACGGCCTGTGCCCGGTCGCGCGAGCCGGTCTTCGCGAAGACGTGGTTGACGTGGGTCTTGACCGTCGCCTCGCTCACGACCAGGGTCGCGGCGATCTCCCGGTTGGAGAGGCCGGCGGCGATCAGCCGGAGCACCTCGCCCTCCCGGGCGGTCAGGTCGTCGGGCAGCGACGCCGGGCGCTCGGCCGCCGCAGGGTCGCCGGCCGCCCGCGGGGGCGGA
>NZ_JAURWA010000014.1 GCF_030655195.1 Patulibacter sp.
CCCCGGGCCCCGCGGCGGCCAGACGGGCGGGGCGCTCCCGGTGCCGTCGGGCGTCGGCGCCGCCGCTGCCCGGTGCCTCGCGCGGGCCCGCGAGGAGCCGTGCCCGTCGGTGCGCAGCTCGTCGTAGGCGGCGTTGATCAACGCCATCCGGTCCGACGCCCCCGCGACCGGCGCGCGGTCGGGGTGCCAGCGCTTCGCCAGCCGGCGATAGGCGGCGGTCACGTCGGCGGGCGGGGCACCGGACGCGACGCCCAGGACCTCGTGCGGATCGACCCCTGGAGGCACGGCCACCCCTGCATCGTCCCACGATCGGCAGGAGACGCCCCCACGGGGCCGAACACCGACCCGATCCCGGTGCGTCGACGGTGCTCCCGCCCGCGCACTCCCCACACCCGGAGGGCCCCGTGCTCGAAGACCTCAAGAAGTTCCTGTTCAAGGACAGCCTGATCGACGTCGCTGTCGCGTTCATCCTCGCGACAGCGTTCGGCCTGGTCGTCAAGTCCCTCGTCAACGACATCCTGATGCCGATCATCGCCGCGATCGTCGGCAAGCCGAGCTTCGACGACGTCGTGATCAACCTCGGCGACACGCCGATCAAGATCGGCATCTTCCTGACGCTGCTGATCAACTTCATCATCGTCGGCACGGTGCTGTTCTTCATCGTGCGCGCGATCCAGCGCGTGACGGCCGGCCGCAAGGTCGAGGCGGACACCGCCGGTCCGACGCAGGAGGTCGTGCTGCTCACCGAGATCCGCGACGCCCTCTCGACGCCGCGCGTCTGAGCGCCCGGAGCCGTCAGCCCGCCTCGACGGCCGGCGGCTCCTCGTCGTCCTCGACCTCGGTGGGCGGCAGCAGGTCCTCCAGCGGGACGTCCCGGAGCAGCCGCAGGACCTGCGGCGTCCGGTCGTCCTGCAGGAGCAGCGCGCCACCGGGCCAGTACGGGCTGTCGGTGTCCGACGGCCGGACGAGCATCGGCTCGTAGACCCACGAGCCGCTGTTCCACAGCCAGGGCCCGTCCTCGTCGGGGCGCCAGGACCCCAGGGCCTCCTCGCGGGTCAGCGGTCCGAGTCGGTGGACGTGCCCGAAGAGGACGTGGTGCGCCCGCGGGAGCACGCCCAGGTCGTCGGCGACCCGCAGCAGGCTCGCGAGCCCCGCGCGCTCCAGGCGCCGGTCCAGCCAGACCGAGCCGACCGCCGCGATCCGCTCGTTGCGGGCCTGCGCCGCCGCGGTCTGGGCGCCATCGCGGCCCATGACCGCCTTGCCGAGCGCGCGGGCGAGACCGCCGATCCGCTCGACGCCCTCCTCGAAGCCCTCGGGCAGGTCCCGGATCACGAGCGACGCGGCGGCCACGGACGGGGCGCGGGCCAGCTCGTACGCGTCGGCCGGGCCCAGCGCGTCGGTCTCGGAGGCCTGCGCGCGGGCGACCAACCGGGCGATCGGCGTGGCCGTCAGGCGGGTGTCGAGGTAGTGCCCGTGGTGCGCGTAGACGTGCGGCCCGAGCCAGGTGCCCGGGTAGTGCACGCGGATCCGGCCCCCGGCCGGCCGCAGCGCCGCGGTCAGCTCGGCCAGCTGCTCGGTCGCGTCGCGCGGGACGCGGGTGGCGGCCCCGAGCGGGAGCTCGTCGGCGCGCCGGGCGCGCAGCCACGCGCGGATCAGCAGGTGGTCGTGGTTGCCGGGCACGACGACGACCTCACGCCCCTCCATCGCCTCGCCGATCCGGCGGAGCGTCGGCAGGGCGTCCCGCAGCGCGGACGTGGTGCGACCCTCGAGGAGCTCGACCACGTCGCCCAGCAGCACGAGCCGGTCGACGTCCACGAGGGCCTCGAGGAGGGCCGCCAGCGCCGCCGGGCGGCGGAGGACGTCGCGTCCGCCCCGGCCGCCCAAGTGCAGATCGGAGATCACGAGCGTCCGCATGCACGGCGAAGCATGCCGCACCGGGCCCCGCGACCACCCCTGCCCCGCCGCGGACGGTCGACCGCGTGCGCCCGGGGGGTGCGCCGGGCCGCGCGGGGACGCGACCGGGCGCCGGGGCCGGACCGACGGTCGCGCACCCCGGGGACCGAGGGCGAGTACCATCGCGTCCTCATGGCCAAGCAGCAGCAGCGGCAGATCCGGATGGAGCAGCGGGGCGGGCTGGCGGCGATGCAGCAGCTCGAGCAGCGCTCCGACGCGGACCTGCTGCGCGAGACCAAGAACCGCTCGGCCGCCCGCGCGATCCTCGGCAGCCGCGCCGCCGAGCGCTACGAGGCGGCCCAGGCCCGCAAGTTCTTCCAGGAGGCCATCGCCTCCGCCCGCCCACAGGAGCGGCCGCAGATCCGGCGCATGGCCGAGGCCGCCCTCGCGCTCGCCGACCGCCGCCCGGGCGACCTGCGCGCCGCCGCCCAGCGCCTGGGTCAGGAGGCCCCGTCGGGGCGCCAGCTGTTCCTGCTGCGTCTGACGGGCCTGCTCGTCCCGCCGTCGTCGGCCGGCTCGTGGCCCCGCTGGCGCGGCGTGCTGCTGATCCTGCTGATCCTGCTGGCGGTCATCGCCATCGGCACCGGGCTCGCCGCGCTGATCTCGCTGCCCTTCGGCGGCCTGGGCCTCGCGTCGAGCATCTCGCTCGGCGTCATCCTGCTCTTCGTCGTCATCGGCGGGCTGATCTGGTTCGCCCGCAAGCGGCAGGCCGCGGCGATGGTCAAGCGCGAGGAGCAGAGCGCCGCCCAGCGCGAGCCCGTCAACCGGGCGATGCGCCGCCGCGGCTGACCCGTCCCGCGGCCCGCGCGGTCGCGGGCCGTCGTGTGCGTCGGTTTCCACCCGTGGGCCGACGGGGCGTATAGCCTCGCCATGTGCTCGAGCGAGACGGGATCCTCACGACCGAGCGCCTCGTGGTCCGCCCCATGGCCGCGGGCGACTTCGACGCCCTGCTCCAGGGTCTCGAGGACCCCGACCGCACCTGGGCCGACGGCTACCCGCTGGACGAGAGCCTCGTCTCCGCCGCCATGGTGCAGGAGCGCCAGCGGACCAGCCCCGGCGCCGCCGTCCAGGTCGTGGCGGCCGACCCGTGGACCCAGTACCAGGTGATCCTGGCCGACGGGGACGTCGTCGTCGGCGACCTGACGTTCCTCGAGCCGCCGGACCACGACCGGGTCGCGATGATCACCTTCGGCATCGCCCCGTCCTGCCGCGGCAACGGCTACGCGACCGAGATGCTCCGGGCGCTCGTCCCGTGGCTGCGGGCCCGCACCGACGTCCGTGGCATCCGTGCGGACACCGACCTCGTCAACGCCACGAGCCACCAGGTGCTGCGCGCCGCCGGGCTCCGGGTGGTGCAGGACGACGGCGACCGGCAGCTGTACGAGCTGCGCTGGGAGCACGCGGAGCGCACCACGCGCTCCCGGGTCCAGCGGCGTCCCTGACGCTCCCGCCGGGGGCCGCCGGCGCGGCTCAGCCCTTCTTCGCCGTGGCCTTCGTGATGACGATCGGCTGCACGGGCGGCGCGTCGCCCCCGCTGTTCTGCGCGTCGATCGCGTCGACGACGTCCATGCCCGACACGACCGTGCCGACGATCGCGTAGTCCGGCGGGTAGCCGCCGTCCGCGGCGGTGACGATGAAGAACTGGCTGGAGCTGGCGCCGGGCGGGTCGGCGCTCGACTTGGCCATGGCCACGGTCCCGCGGGTGTAGGCGGCGTCGGCGGGCGTCGTCTCCTGCACGGTGTAGCCGGCGTCGCCGGTCCCGGTCCCCAGCGGGTCGCCGCCCTGGACGACGGTGCCCGGGACGATGCGGTGGAACGTCAGGCCGTCGTAGAAGCCGGCCGAGACGAGGGACTTAAACGACGCGGTGGTCTTGGGCTGGCGCGCCGTGTCCAGACGGATCCGGAACGAGCCGCAGCTCGTGCGCATGGTCACCGTCCACGTGCCCGACAGCCGGGCCGGCTTGGGCTCGGGCTGGTCGGGCTCGCCCGAGCGGGGCTCGGGCTGCTCGACGCTGCGGCACGTCGGGGCCGGTGCGGCCTCCGTCGTCGTCTCCGGCGGGCCCTCGGCCTGGGTCGTGGCGGCCTCGGTGGAGGCGGTCGTGGATCCGCTCCCGGTGTCGTCGTCGCTCCCGCACGCGGCGAGCCCGGGGACGATCGCCGCGGTCGCGAGCAGCAGGACGACGCGGCGGGCGGCCGAAGACGTGGCGGAGGACGACGGGGAGGACACGGCGGCAGCATAGGCCGTCGGGTGCGCCCGACGCGGACCCGGACGTCCGGCCCGCTCGACCGGTCGTCCGCCTGCCGACGGGACGGCCGGGGGGCCGGGATACTCCGTGCCGTGCGTTCACGGACCCACGACGACGCGCCGGGGGCCCCGGTGGGCCCCACGGACGGCGCGGCAGCGCCGTCGCGGTCCCTGACCCTGGTGGTCAACCCGACCGCGGGCGGCGGCCGCGCGGCGCGGACGGCCGTCGCCGCCGCGTCCCGGCTCCGGCACCGCGGGGCGACCGTGCGGACCGTCTCCACGCGCGACGCGGACCACGCCGCGCAGGAGGCCCGCGAGGCCTTCGACCGGGGCGACGTCGCGGTCGCCGTCGGCGGCGACGGGATGCTGCGGATCCTCGCCGGCGAGGCCGTCCGCCGCGACCACGCGGTCGTGGGGCTCGTCCCGGCCGGTCGGGGCAACGACTTCGCCCGGTTCCTCGGCCTGCCGACGACCGTGGACGACGCCGTCGACGCCCTGCTGGACGGCATCGAGGTCCTCGTCGACACCGGGCTCGTCCGGGACGCCGGAGGTCACGAGCGGACGTTCCTGTCGATGGTCTCCGTGGGGTTCGACGCCGAGGCCAACCGGATCGCCAACGAGGCGCCGTCCGCGCTCGGGGGGCTGGTCTACGTCTGGGGCGTGCTCGGCGCGCTCGCCGGCCTGCGGCCCGTGCCGCTGCGCCTGCGCACCGCCGCCGGGACGCGGGAGGTCCCGGCCCTGCTGCTCGCGGTCGCCAACGCGGGCGCCTACGGTGGGGGGATGCACATGGCTCCCCACGCCTCGGTCGGCGACGGCGAGCTCGACGTCGTCGTGGTCCCGCACCCGGGGCGCGATCGCCGGCCGGACCGCTGCGACGCCCGCGACCGCCTGCTGCTCCTCCGCGTCCTCCCCCGCGTCTTCCGTGGCACGCACGTGCGCACCCGGCACGTCGACGTCACGCGCGCCGCGTCGGTCGAGGTCTCGGCCGGCGGTCCGCTCGTCGCCTACGCCGACGGCGACCCGGTCGGCGTCCTGCCGCTGACCATCGAGGCCCGCCCCGCGTCGCTGCGCCTGCTCGTCCCCGCGGTCGACGGGCTGCGGCCCGGCGTCCTGCGCCGCGCCGGTGAGGTGGCGGCGTGAGCACCACCTCCCCCGCCCCGACGGGCCGCTTCCCGCTCTCCGCCGCCGTCGCGACGGCCCGCCTGGCCGGCCGTGCCGCCCGGCTCGGCGGCCGCGGCGGCACGAGCCTGCCCGGCAAGGTGCTGACGCGCCTGCGGCCTGACGCGATCGCCCGCATGTCCGACCGGCTCGACGAGGGCTCCGTCGTCCTCAGCGCGACGAACGGCAAGACGACGACCGCCGCCCTGGTCGCGTCGATCCTCGAGCTGCACGGCACGACGCTGGTCCACAACCGCCAGGGCGCGAACATGGCCGGCGGGATCGCCGCCTCGCTGCTCGGGTCGTGGCGGCACGGCCGACCGACGGGCGCGCTCGGGCTCTTCGAGGTCGACGAGTTCTGGCTCGACGGGCTGGTCCGGTCGCTGCGGCCGCGCGTCGTCCTGCTGGCCAACCTCTTCCGCGACCAGCTCGACCGGTACGGCGAGCTCGAGGCGATCGCCGACCGCTGGCACGAGATCGTCGCCGACGACGCCGCGCGGACCGCCGCCGGCGACGGGCCCGGGTTCCGCCTGGTCCTCGGCTCGGACGACCCCGCCGTGGCCGACCTCGGCCTGGACCGCGACGACGTCCTCTACTTCGGCGTGCAGGACGTCTCGGTCGCCCGCGAGGTCGCCGACCACGCCTCGGACGCCACCACCTGCCGCGTCTGCGGTGCGTCGTACGTGTACACCGCGACGTTCGTCGGCCACCTGGGGCACTACCGCTGCCCGGCGTGCGGCCACCGGCGTCCGGATCCGCAGGTCACCGCCGAGCGGGTCGTCCTCGACGCCACCCGCGGCTCGTCGTTCGACCTCGTCCTCCCGGACACGACCGTCCCCGTCCGGCTGCACCTGCCCGGGCTCTACAACGTCTACAACGCGCTCGGCGCCGCGGCGCTGACCCACGCCCTCGGCGTCCCCGCGGCGACGATCGCCGAGGGGCTGGGGACGACGGCCGCGGCGTTCGGGCGCGCCGAGACCGTCACGGTCGGCGACCGCGAGCTGCAGCTCCTGCTCGTGAAGAACCCCGCCGGTGCCAACGAGGTCGCCCGGACGCTCGCCCTGGCCGAGGGCGAGCTCGACCTGCTGGCGGTCCTCAACGACCGGATCGCCGACGGCCGCGACGTGTCCTGGATCTGGGACGCCGACCTCGAGGCGATCGCCGGCCGTGTGCGTCACGTGACCTGCGCCGGTTCCCGCGCCGAGGAGATGGCGGTCCGGTGGAAGTACGCCGGGGTGGCGTCGTCGCGGATCGCCGTCGTCAAGGACGGCGTCGGTGCGGCGCTGGACCACGCGCTCGCCGCCGCCCCGGAGGACCACGCCGTGCCGATCCACGCCATCCCGACCTACACCGCGATGCTCGAGCTGCGCGAGGAGCTCGTGCGACGCGGTGCGGCCAAGGGGTCGTTCGCGTGAGCGGCGGAGCGCGCGCCGGGCGCATCACCGCCGCCGGCACGGGTCCGACCCGGCCGGACCCGGATCTCGACCACGTCCGCTGGCACGACCTGGAGTGCGGCGGCTACCGCGCGGACCTGCGGCTCTGGCGGACCCTCGCCGACGAGCAGGTCCCCCACCACGCCGACGCGCCCGTCCGCGTGCTGGACCTCGGCAGCGGCACGGGCCGCGTCGCGCTGGACCTGGCCTCCCGCGGGCACCGGGTGCTGGGCGTCGACGTCGACCCCGTCTTCTGCGCGGAGCTCCGGCGCCGGGCGGCGATCCGCTCCCTGCCGGCGGCCGCGGCGGTCAGCGACGCCCGCGAGCTGCGGCTCGGCGAGCGATTCGGGCTGATCCTCGCGCCGATGCAGACGGTCCAGCTGCTCGACGGTCCGTCGGGCCGTGCGGCGTTCCTCGCCGGCGTCCGCGACCACCTGACGCCGGACGGCGTCGCCGCGATCGCGATGGTCGAGGACGTCGAGCCGTTCGGGGCCGACGAGGCCGCGCACCTGGCCCCCGACATGAAGGACCACGCGGGGACCGTCTACGCGAGCCGCCCGGTCGGCGTGACGGTGCAGGACGGCCGCATCGTCCTGGACCGCGTGCGCGAGATCGTCTCCCCCACCGGCCAGCGGCACGAGTCGACGGACCGCACGGTGCTCGACGTCCTCGACGCCGACGGCCTGGAGGACGAGGGCCGCGCGGCGGGGCTGCGCGTCCTGCCCCTGCGCGAGGTCGTCGCCACGGGCGAGCACGTCGGCAGCCGGGTGGTGATGTTCGGTGTCTGAGCGGACGCTGCGGATCGGGGCGCTCTACCCCGACCTGCTCAACATCTACGCCGACCGCGGCAACCTGCTGATGCTCGAGCGCCGCTGTGCGTGGCGGGGGATCGGCTTCGAGGTCACCCGGTCGACCATCGGGGACGAGCTCGACCCGGACGCCCACGACCTGCTGTACCTCGGCGGTGGGCAGGACCGCGACCAGCAGCTGTGCGCGCTGGACCTCACGACGGTCAAGCGGGACGCGGTGCACGCCCACGCCGCCCGCGGCGGGGCGGTCCTGGCGGTCTGCGGCGGCTACCAGCTGCTCGGCCACCACTACGGCCTGGAGCCGGGCGTGACGCTGCCCGGGCTCGGGCTGCTCGACGTCCACACCGAGCGCGGCGAGGGCCGGCTGATCGGCAACGTCGCGATCGAGGTCGACGGCCGCACCCTGGCCGGCTTCGAGAACCACGGCGGCCGGACCGTCCTGGCCCCCGGGCAGGAGCCGCTCGGTCGGGTGCTCTCGGGGCACGGCAACACCGGGTCGTCGGGATTCGAGGGCGCCCGGACCGGGAACGTCGTCGGGACGTACCTGCACGGCCCCCTGCTGCCGAAGAACGCGTGGTTCGCGGACGCGCTGATCGCCGCGGCGCTCGGGATCGACCCGGCCGACCTGGCACCGCTGGACGACCGCCTGGAGGACGGCGCGCACGCGTCTGCCCGGCGGGCCGCGGGCGTCTGAGGACGGACCGCCAGGACCTGGCCGGGGACCCCGGGACGCGGCCGGGCCCGGGGAGCTCCCGGGCCCGGCGTGCTCCCGGCGTCCCGTGTGCGGGACCCGGGACGTCCCCGGGCCCCGCGCGGGACCGCGATCAGTTGGCGGGCTTGGCCAGGTCCGCGATCGTCTTCAGGCCGTACTTGTCGGCCGTGGCCTTCGTGACGACGATGGCGTCGCTGTCCTGCGCGTCGGACTTCTCGAGCGCGACCAGGTTGGACGGCAGCGCCTTCTGCAGCGCGGCGTAGACGTCGTCGGGCGTGGTCGCCGTCGCGTTCTTGTCGAGGTACGTCAGGATCGTGCCGCTGTACTCCGGGAAGAGGTCCAGCGAGCCGCTCTTCAGCGCCGGGTAGTACTTCTCGCGGCTGCCGATGTTCAGCTTCGTCGTGATCGACGCGCCCTGGGCCTTCAGCGCCTCGGCGTAGATCTCGGCGAGGACGACGTTCTCCGGGAAGTTCGCGGAGCCGACGGTCAGCGTCGTGCCCTTCGCGGACGTGCCGGTGCCGGCCAGGCCGTTGTCCGACAGCCACCCCTTGGCGACGGCGTCAGGGTCCTGCTTGTCGACCTGGACCTTCGAGACCAGGTCGCCGAGGCCGTCGGTGGTCAGCTTCGCCGAGATGCCGTTGAGGACCGTCTTGACCCCGTCGGTGGCCTTCTTCTCGTTGATGATCGGCAGGACGTCCTGCGCCGCGAAGTTGTTCTTCGGGTCCTCGAGGGCGACGAAGTCGTTCGCGGCGATCGACGGGTCGGTGGTGAAGAGGTCGGCCGCCTCGATCTGCCCGTTCTTCAGTGCGTTGACCGTCACCGGACCGCCGGTGTCGGTGACGGTGTACTTGCCGAACTCGACGCCGTAGTTCTTCTTCAGCCCGGGCAGGCCGTCGGTGCGGGTCTTGAACTCGGGCGGGCCGCCCATGATCAGTTGGCTGGCGATGGTCTCGCCCGCGCCGGAGGACGAGCTGCTGCTGCCGCTGTCGTCGGAGCTGTCGGAGCCGCAGGCGGACACGCCGAGGGCGAGGACTGCTGCGGCTGCTGCGGTCGTGAGGGTCCTGGTGTTCATGGTCTCTCCTAGGAGTCGTTGCGGGTGCTGGAGGTGGGTGGTGTCGGGACGGGACGTGCGCCCCGCCCGCGGCCGTCGCGGCCGGGGTCAGGCACGGGCGCCCTCGGCCTCGGTCACGACGGCGAGCCGCGGATCGGGGGCGCCGACCTGCTTGGTCGAGTACCGCCCGGTGATGCCGCGCGAGACGACGTAGCGCTGGACCGTCGACAGGACGAGGTCGGTGAGGAGGGCCAGGGCCGCCACGAGGACGCCCCCGCCGATCATCTGCGGGTAGTCCTGCTGGGCCAGCCCGTCGTAGATGAAGCGACCCAGACCGCCGAGCGGCAGGTACGAGGCGACCGTCGCCGTCGCGATCAGCTGCAGGGCGGCGCTGCGCACGCCGGAGAAGATCAGCGGCAGGCTGATCGGCAGCTCGACCCGGAAGAGCACCTGCGGGCCGGTCATCCCCATCCCGGACGCCGCGTCGCGGACCCCCGGGTCGACGTTCTGCACGCCGGCGAAGGTGTTCGCCAGGATCGGCGGCACGGCGAGCAGGACCAGGACGATCACGGTCGGGATCAGGAAGCCGGTGTCGGTGCGCCCCTGGAACTGCGGCGAGATGATCACCGTCAGCAGCACGAGGACGCCGACCGTGGGCAGTGCGCGCAGCGCGTTCGCGGCGCCCACGAGCCACCGGCCCCGGTTGGTGTGCCCGATGAAGAGGCCCAGCGGCAGCGCGATGACCATGGCGATCGCCAGCGCCATGGCGCAGAACCTGATGTGGGCCAGGAGCTGGGTGATGATGCCGGTGTCGAACCGGGTGTCGGTCCAGTGCGACCAGTCGGTCAGCCAGGTGAAGACGTCGCCGATCATGTGCGCACCGCCCGGCGCCAGGGGGTCAGCACGCGGTTGAGGAGCACCACCGCGGAGTCCAGGACGACCGCCAGGAGGACGCAGAGGACGATCCCCAGGACGATCGGCGGGTAGTACGCGTCCGGCGTCGAGAGCTGGAAGCCCTGCGTGAACAGCTGGCCGAGGTTCGACAGGCCGATGGTGCCGGCCACCGCGACGATGCTGACGTTGGACACGACCGCGACCCGCAGGCCCGCGGCGATGACCGGGACCGCGATGGGCAGCTCGACCTTGAAGAACCGCTCGAGGGGACGGAAGCCCATGGCGGTCGCCGCCTGCGTGGTCTCCTCCGGCACCGAGGCCAGCCCGTCGGCGACGACGCGCACGAGCAGCGCCACGGAGTAGACGGTCAGGGCGATCGGGACCTGGAGGGGGTCGAGCGTGTCGAGTCCCAGGAGGGGCGGGACGAGCACGAACAGGGCGATCGAGGGGATCGTGTAGAGCACCCCGGTGATCGACATGATCGGCGGGTAGGTCCACCGGTGGCGGCGGGCGACCCAGCCCAGCGGCAGGGCGATGAGCAGCCCGACGATGACCGGGACCACCGACAGCCACGTGTGGGACCAGAGCAGGCCGAGGTCCTCGCTGCGGTGGTCGAGGAAGTACTCGACGAAGTGCAGCGGCGACGAGCTGGCGCCGTCGGCGAGCGCGATCACGTCTGTCGCTCCGGCTCGTGGGCCTCGATCAGGTCGAGGATCTCGCGGGACGTCGTGGTGCCGATCAGGGCGCCGCCCTCGTCGATGACGACCCCGCGGCCCGAGGGCGACGACAGGCAGGCGTCGAGGGCGGCCCGCAGGGTGCTGCCCTGGGTCGCCAGCGTCCCGCCGCGGTAGAGCAGCTCGTCCGTGACGGTGTCGTGGCCGCGGAAGTCCGCGCCGAGGTCGAGCCAGCCCTGCGGGGCGCCGGCGCCGTCGACGGCCAGCAGCCACGAGTCGCCGTCGGTGCCGGTGGGGATCGGTGCCCCGAGGACGACGGTCGGCTCGTCGCGGGTCGACAGGGTCCCCGCGTCGGCGAACCCGAGCGCCCGGTACCCGCGGTCGCGGCCGACGAAGGCGGCGACGAACGCGTCGACCGGACGGCTGAGCAGCTCGGCCGGCGTCGCGAGCTGCGCGAGCCGCCCGCCGACGCGGAGCACCGCGACCTGGTCGCCGAGCTTGATGGCCTCGTCGATGTCGTGGGTGACGAACACGATCGTCTTGCCGAGCTCCTGCTGCAGGCGGAGGAACTCGTCCTGGAGCTGCTCGCGCACGACCGGGTCCACGGCGCTGAACGGCTCGTCCATCAGCATCACCGGAGGATCGGCCGCCAGGGCGCGGGCGACGCCGACGCGCTGCTGCTGCCCGCCGGAGAGCTGGGCCGGGTAGCGCTTGGCGAAGTGCTCCGGCAGGCCGACGCGCTCGAGCAGCTCCATCGCGGTGCGACGGGCCTGCTTCTTGTCCGTCCCGAGCAGGAACGGGACGGTCGCGACGTTGTCGACGATCGTCCGGTGCGGGAAGAGCCCGGCGTGCTGGATGACGTAGCCGATCTTGCGGCGCAGCTCGTGGGTCGGGAGCGTGGCGGTGTCCTGGTCGTCCAGCCAGATCGTGCCGGAGGTCGGCTCGATCATCCGGTTGACCATCCGCAGGCTCGTCGTCTTGCCGCACCCGGATGGGCCGACGAGGACGGTGATCCGTCCCGACGCCGCCTCGAGGTCGAGCTCGTCGACGGCGACCGTGCCGTCGGGGTAGCGCTTCGTCACCGCGTCGAATCGGATCACGGGCGGGTCTCCTGTCCTGTGGTGTCGGTCGACGGCGTCGCGCCGAGGTGGCCGCTCAGGACGCGGGCCTCCTCGGCGAGGATCGCGCCGTAGCGGTGCAGGGTGGCGTCGTCGATCCGGTAGCTGGGGCCGAGCAGGCTCATCGCCGCGGCGACCCCGCCGGGCCGCAGGATCGGCGCGACGATCGCGGTGACGTCCGGCTCGAGCCGGTCGTGCTCGGAGACGTAGCCGCACGCCGGCACGTCGTCGGCGAGCGCGCGGCCGACCACGAGGCCGGCGGTCGGGAACGACCGGCCGACCCAGCTGGTGTGGCGCACCGCGTGCGTCCCCTCGACCATGGCGATGTGGATCGCGGTCCCGCCCGGGCCGGCGATCGTCAGGTAGGCGGACTCGCCGGTGGCGCCGACCAGGCGGTCGAGCACGGGCTCGGCGATCCGGACGAGGCTCTGGCGCCCGAGGGCGAGCGCACCGAGCTGGATCAGGCGGGAGCCGGCACGGAAGCAGCCCTCCTCGTCCCGGGTGACGAAGCCCGAGCCCTCGAGCGTCCGCAGCAGCCGCAGCGCCGTGCTGGCCGGCAGCTCGGCGCGCCTCGCGCACTCGGACAGGCCGATGGAGTCCTCCGCGCAGACCTCGGCGAGCAGGGCCAGGGCCCGGTCCACGGTGCGGGTGGTGCCCGCGCTTGCCGCCGTCGCCATCGCTCTGCCCTACCCGGCTTCCATGCCGTGCAACCGCCTTGCCATTGGGCGAGATGTTCCCAGGGTGTTGGCGGCGCCGCAAGCGGGGTGCGCCGCGCGGTGCGCGACCGGTGCTCAGCGGCCGGTCGAGCCGAAGCCGCCGACACCGCGGGGGGTGTCGTCGAGCGCGTCGACCTCCACGACGCCCGGCAGCGCCACGGGGACGAGGAGCAGCTGGGCGATCCGCTCCCCCGCCGCCGCCTCGAAGGTCGCCTCGCGGTCGGTGTTCAGCAGCAGGACCCGCAGCTCGCCGCGGTAGCCGGCGTCGACGACGCCCGGCGTGTTGACGAGCGTGAGGCCGTGGCGGACCGCCAGGCCGGACCGGGGCGTGACGACCCCCGCGTACCCGTCGGGCACGGCGATCGCGATCCCGGTGGGGACCAGCGCCCGCTCTCCCGGACCCAGGACGACGGGGTCGACGCAGCAGAGGTCCAGGCCGGCGTCGCCGGGGTGCTGGCGCACCGGGAGCGTCGCGTCCGGCCTGAGCCGGCGGACGGCGAGCGGGGGCACGGCGGGCGGCGTCGGCACGCCGCGCAGGATCGCAGAGGGCCGGCGTCGGTCCCCGGCGCGTCAGTCGCGGACGCCGTGCCCGGCGTCGCGCAGCGCGCCCACGGCCGCCCCGAGGTCGCCGGCGCGGACGAGCACGTAGTCCGTGTCGAACGTCGACAGCGCGAAGATCGAGATGCCCGCGGCGGCGAGCGGTGCCGTCAGCCGGGTGAGGATGCCGACCAGCGCGAAGTCCAGCGGGCCGGCGACCCGCAGCGCCCGCCAGGGGCCCTCGTGCCGGACGTCGGCGGGGACCTCGGCGGCCGGGCAGACGATCGAGAGCTCGTCGTCCGTGCGGACGATGGCGGTCAGCGGGCTCGACGTCCGCGGGAGCCACGACGGGATCGGCGCGTCGTGGTTCAGGCGGCAGACCTGCAGGTGGACGTCCAGGACGTCGAGGACCAGCGCCGGGGCCGCGACGGTCGGGCCGTCGTCGTCGCTCATCGCGTGGCGTCGTCGTCGCCGCTCGGGGCGACGGGGTGCAGACGGAAGCGGTCGTACTTGGCCGCGAGATCCCGGGGGACGCGGACCCGGACCAGCACGCCGTCGCCGCGGTGCTCCTGCTCCAGGTCGCCGGCGAGCTCGTGCAGCTCGCTGAGGACCTGGCCCTCGGCGTAGGGCAGCAGCAGCTCGATCGCCTGCAGCTTGGCCTCGAACTCGTCCTCGATCCGCGTGGCCAGCGTCCCGATGCCCTCCCCCTCGCCGGCGGCGATCTGGACGGCGTCGGGGAACCGCGCCCACAGCGCGTCGCGGCGGTCCTGGTCGATCAGGTCGATCTTGTTCAGGACGAGGACGTGCGTGTTCTCGGTGGCGCCGATGTCCTTCAGGACGTCCTCGACGGCGGCCATCACGGCGGCCATCTGCTCGTCGGGCTGGCTGGCGTCGACGACGTGCAGGACGAGGTCGGCGATCACCGTCTCCTCGAGCGTGGCGCCGAAGGCCTCGACGAGGTGGTGGGGCAGCTTGCGGATGAACCCGACCGTGTCGGTCATCAGGTAGGTGCGCCCGTTCCAGCGCAGCTCCCGGGTCGTCGGGTCCAGGGTGTGGAACAGGCGGTCCTGCACGCCCACCGTCGCACCGGTCAGCGCGTTGAGCACCGTCGACTTGCCGGCGTTGGTGTACCCGGCCAGCGCGACGTTGGGGATGTGCGAGGACCGGGCCCGCTCGGCGCGCATGACGCGTCGGGTGCCCTTGACGTCCTCGAGCCGGCGGCGCAGCTTGGTGATGCGGTCGCGCGCCAGCCGGCGGTCGGTCTCGATCTGCGTCTCGCCCGGTCCGCGGGTGCCGACGCCGCCCACGCCGAGGCGGTCGAGGTGGGTCCACAGACCCCGCATCCGGGCCAGGTTGTACTGCAGCTGGGCCAGCTCGACCTGGAGCTTGCCCTCGGAGGAGTTGGCGTGCACGGCGAAGATGTCGAGGATCAGCGCGGTGCGGTCGAGGACCGGCATCTCCAGCGCACCCTCGATGTTGCGCTCCTGACGCGGCGAGAGCTCGTCGTCGGTGACGACCATCGTGGCGCCGACCTCGGCGCAGAGGGCCTTCAGCTCCTTGAGCTTGCCCTCGCCGACGTACGTGTTGGGGTGCGGCTGGTCCAGGTGCTGGACGAGCTGCTCGACGACCTCGACGCCGGCGGTCCGCAGGAGCTCCCGCAGCTCGCTGAGGTCGTCGCCGGTCTCCAGCACACCGACGATCACGGCCCGCTGGTCCGCGGCCTTGCGCTGCTGGTCGAAGTCCGAGGCGTGGGTGGTCTCGAATCCCTGGACGGAGTACTGCGGCTGGTCGTCGTCGTCGATAGGCACTGCCACCCATGGTACGCCCCTTCCGCAGGGCCTCCGCGACGATCGGCCACCGGGGCGGCGCTCGCCCCCGGTTCGATCCCGGGCCGGGGCGCCGGACCGACGTCCCGAGCGGTCGCGACGCCGGCCCGGCGGTATCGTCGCGGCGTGTCCCCGCGTCTGTCCGACCGCCTCGCCGAGCTGACGCTGCAGCTCGTGGACTGCCCGTCGGAGTCCCGGCACGAGGAGCCCGCGATCGCGCTGGCCCAGGCCCTGCTCTTCGAGTCCGGCGTGGCGACGATCGACGCGCACGACACCTGCCTGCTGGCGGGCACCACCACCAGGGGCGACCGGCCCCTGATCCTCCTCGCCGGGCACCTCGACACGGTGCCTGCGCAGGACAACCGGCCGGGCCGGATCGAGGACGGCGTCGTCCACGGCCTGGGCTCCTGCGACATGAAGGGCGCCTGCGCGGTGATGCTCGAGCTCCTGCGCGACGGGGTGCACGAGGAGGAGGACCGGGCCTGCGACCTGGGCGTGGTGCTGTTCGGGCGCGAGGAGCTGCCGTTCGTCGACACGACGCTGACTCCCCTCCTGGCCCGGCGACCCGAGCTGCGCGAGGCGGACCTCGCCGTCGTGATGGAGCCGACGTCCGGCGCCGTCCAGGGCGGCTGCCTGGGCAACCTCAACGCCACGTGGACGTTTCACGGCGAGGCCGCCCACAGCGCCCGTCCGTGGCTGGGGCACAACGCGATCCACCGGGCCGCGGCCGGCGTCGCGCGGCTCTCGCACGTGCCGATCTCCCGTCACATGTTCTCGGGTCTGGAGTACGCCGAGTGCGTCTCGGTCACGCGGATCGCCGGCGGCGTCGCCGACAACGTGGTCCCCGACCGGGTCGACGCCCACGTCAACTACCGCTACCCGCCGGGCGTCGAGCCCGAGGCCGCGGAGGCCCAGCTGCGGGCCTGGTGCGACGTCGAGCACTCCTCGCTGACCATCGTCGGGCACGCGCCGTCGGGGGCCGTCGCGGTCGACGGCGACCTCGCGCGGGCGCTGATCGCCCGCACCGGCGGCGACGTCGCCCCGAAGCAGGCGTGGACGCCCGTGGCGGAGTTCGGCCTGGCAGGCGTACCGGCCCTGAACTTCGGCCCGGGCGACCCGCGGTACGCCCACAAGCGCGACGAGCAGGTCTCCGCCACCGCGCTGGCGGCGAGCTACGAGACGCTCGCGGCACTGGTCCGCACGGGCGCCTGACGCTCCACCCCCCCGACCCCCGTCATCGCGTGGTGGGGGCCATCCCCCGGCCTCGACGCGTAGCGTTCCGGGGCGATGGCCGCCTCGTACTCGCGCAACCCGCTCCTGCGTCGCACGGGGACCTACCCGTTCCAGCGCCTGACCGAGGCGCGGGACCTGGCCGCGAGGCTCGGCGAGGAGGACCGGGCAGCTGCCGACACGGCCGGGTCGAACGGCGAGGCGGCCAGGTCGAACGGCGACGCGGCGCCCGTGGTCGGGGGCCCTCCGGCAGCCCCCGCATCGTCCCGGCTGATCGACCTGGGTGCCGGCGAGCCGCGCGAGCCGACGCCGAAGCTCATCCGTCGCGCGATGGTCGCGGCGATCGAGGAGGAGACCGTCTCCGCCTATCCGATGTCGGTCGGCCTGCCGGAGCTGCGCGCGGCGGTCGCCGACTGGATCGGCCGGCGCTACGCCGTCGCGCTCGACCCCGACCGGCACGTCCTGCCGACGCTCGGGTCCAAGGAGCTGGTCTTCACGCTGGCCCAGGTCCTCGTCGACGTCGCCGGGGGCCGCGACCTGGTCGGCGTCCCGCAGCCGGCCTACCCGGTCTACGAGCGTGGCGCGCGGTTCGCGGGCGGTGAGGTCCTCGACCTGCCGCTGCACGCCGATCGCGGGTTCCTGCCCGACCTCGACGCGATCTCGGACGCCGACTGGTCGCGGCTCGCCCTGATCTGGGTCAACTACCCGAACAACCCCACGGCCGCCGTGGCCTCGCGCGAGTGGTACCGCGGCGCGGTCGCCCGTTGTCGCGAGCACGGTGTCGTGCTGGCCAGCGACGAGGCCTACAGCGAGCTGTGGTTCACGGGCGACGCACCGGACTCGGCCCTGCAGATCGGGGCCGGTGGTGACGACCTCGAGGGGGTCCTCGTCGTCAACACCCTCTCGAAGCGCTCCTCGATGCCGGGGTACCGCTCGGGCTTCGTGGCCGGGGACGCCGAGCTGATCGCGGCCCTGAAGGCGTTCCGGCCCAGCGTCGGCGTCGCCCCGCAGCGGTTCGTCCAGAAGGCCGCCGTCGCCGCCTGGCAGGACGAAGGGCACGTCGTCGAGGTCCGCGACCGCTACCGGCACAAGCTCGCGCTGCTCCAGCCCGGTCTGGACGCCCTGGGACTCGTCGACGCGGGCGGCCCGGCCTCGTTCTTCCGTTGGCTGGCCGTCCCGGGCGACTGGGCGTCGGCCCCGTGGGCGTCCCGGGCCCTGGCCGACCCCCGCACCGCCGAGCTGGTCTCGATCCTCACCGACGGGGACCCGGACGACCGGGGCAGCGCCGCCTACGCCGCCGCCCTCCTGCGTGCGGGCATCGTCGTCGCCCCGGGAGCCTTCTTCGGCCCGGCCGGCGAGGGCTACGTCCGTGCCGCCCTGGTCCCCACCGCGGAGGACTGCGCGGAGGCGGCTCGGCGACTGGTCGCCCTGACGTCCGACGACTGACGGTCCGCTCGGGTGGTGCGCGCGCTCGGGGTGGCGCGTGTTCCCGGGCGTCGCTCTCGCGACCCGTCCCGCCTCCGCGCCGAACGCAGACACCCCTAACCGGGAGCGCCCCACGGGACGGGCTCGTCGCGCACTCGGCGGCTGCGGCCCGACCAATCGCCGACCAGGGGACCCGTGTCGCCCCGGTGCCGAACGCGTCACGGCATCGTGACGCAGCCCTACAACAGGCATGTCGTTCGCTTGAGTCGTACGGCGCATCGCCCGATGCGCCAGACGACTCAGGCCGCAGAGGTGGACATGACCGTTTTCGACGATCGACGGGGCGGGACCGACGGCAGGGAGACGGATCCCCGGGACACGGGTCTCCGGAACGGGAATCACTGGGAGGCCCACGACGACGACCTGGCTCCCCGTGACCTGGCTCCCGGTGTCCCGGGTCCCGCTGACGTGGGTCCCCGTGATCCGGGTCCCCACCGGTCGGAGGCGGTCGACGTCTACGACGAGGACGATCCCGAGCCCGACGTGCTCCCCGGAGGTGGTTGGGCGGCGCACGACCTGAGCGTCGTCGCCCCGGTGGTCGCCGCGCGCCCCACGCCGACGCCGGACGACGTCCTTCGACGGGCGGTGGCGACGATGCTGATCACCTGGCGCCTCGCCCGTGGCCTGTCCCAGCGCGAGGTGGCGCGACGGATCGGGGTCAGCCAGGCGCGGCTCTCGCGCCTGGAGCGCGGCACGGTCGACGTCTCGGTCGCGCTGCTCCACCGCGTCGCCCAGCTGACCGGGAGCTCGCTGGTGATCAGGATCACCCCGCTCCGTGCCGGTCGATCCGTGCGCCGGGACGTCCTCGAAGGCCGCCTCGGCGACGCGATGGTGCACGTGGCGGTGGACGGACCGAGTGCTCGCCGGTCGCGCCCGGGCGGCTCCACGATGCCGTGACCGGTGGTCGGCCCGGTCGGGGCCGCGGGACCCCCGGGGCCGCACCCAGGGCGCGGACGCCCGGCGGACGTCCGTCCGAACCGATCTCGTAGGCTCAGGCGCGTGAGCGATCAGCAGCAGCAGAACGGGGCCTTCGGACTGGGCCTGGCGACGATCTCCGAGGCCGACGGGCGCACGCTCGACGTCTTCTTCCCCGCACCCGTCCTGGGCCTCGACGCCGACGCGGTGGCCGCGACCAAGCACCACGGGAGCACCGGCACGACCGAGGTGCCGTTCGCGCGGGCCACGACCGCCGGCAGCGGCGCGCTGGCCGCCTCGATCGGCCGGGACGCCGGCCGCGGCGTGCGCATCGCGGCCGTCGCCACGGTCATCGAGGATCTCGCGGCCGCACCGGTCGACGCCGCCGACGTCTACCTGCGGCTGCACCTGCTCTCCCACCGGCTGGTGCGCCCCCACGGCCTCTCGCTCGACGGCATGTTCGGCCTCCTGACCAACGTCGTCTGGACCTCCCAGGGACCGTGCGCCGTCGAGGGGTTCGAGCAGACCCGTCTGCGCCTGCGCGCCGAGGGCCGGCCCGTCGCCGTCACCTCGATCGACAAGTTCCCCCGGATGACGGACTACGTCGTCCCGAGCGGCGTGCGGATCGGTGACGCCGACCGCGTGCGCCTGGGCGCCCACCTGGCCGAGGGCACGACGGTCATGCACGAGGGCTTCGTCAACTTCAACGCCGGGACGCTCGGCGCGTCGATGGTCGAGGGCCGCATCTCCGGCGGCGTCGTCGTCGGCGACGGTACGGACGTCGGCGGCGGCGCGTCGATCATGGGGACCCTCTCGGGCGGCGGCACCGAGGTCATCTCGCTCGGCGAGGGCTGCCTGCTGGGCGCCAACGCCGGCGTCGGCATCTCGCTCGGCGACGGCTGCGTCGTCGAGGCCGGCCTCTACGTCACGGGCGGCACCGTCGTCGCCCTCCCCGACGGCACGACGGTGAAGGCGCGCGAGCTGTCGGGCAAGGACGGCCTGCTGTTCCGCCGCGACTCGCAGACCGGCGCCGTCGTCGCCCTCGAGCGCTCGGGCTCCTGGGGCAGCCTCAACGCCCAGCTGCACGCCAACGACTGACCGGTCGCGCGGCGCCGCGCGAGCGACCGGCCGCGTCGCGCGGCGCTCAGTCCAGCGCGCGCAGGGCCGAGATCAGCTCGTCCGACGCCTCCGCGGCGTAGACCGGGACCGCCCAGCCCGTGAGGTCGACGCCCAGGTCGTCGGAGACGTCGACGGTCAGCTCGCCACCGTCGAGGCGCACGAGGACCGACTCGCCGTCCCCGTCCCCCGCGCCGGTGCCGCCGCCGTCCAGGACGTAGGCCACCGCCGCGCCCGAGGCCCCGGTACCGGAGGACATCGTCTCCCCCACGCCGCGCTCGAAGATGCGGGCCCGGATCACGCCGGGCTCGAGCTCGCAGAACCACGAGACGTTCGTGCGCTGCGGGAACAGCGGGTGGTGCTCGATCGCGGGGCCGATCGCCGGCAGGTCCAGCGCCTCGAGCGTCGCGACGTCCGCGACGCGGATCGCGCACTGCGGGTTGCCGATCTTCACGTGCTGGTACGTCCAGCGCCCGGGCGGCCCGTCGCCCGGCACGGGCTCGAGCGACTCCGCGCCGTCCAGGGTCCCCCGGCCGTCCTCGGCGCCCAGGTGGTCGGCGCTCCGCGTGGACGCGCGGCCCATGTCGACCCGGCAGGTGGTCTCCGACAGGATCGTCGGCCGGATCTCGCCCGCCGCCGTCGTGATCGAGAACTGGTCGCGGTCGGTCCAGCCGCGGCGGCGGAGGTACATGATCGCCTCGCGCGCCCCGTTGCCGGAGAGCTCGGCCTCCGAGCCGTCGGGGTTCATGATCCGCAGCGCGGCGACCGTGCCGGGCTCCGTCGGCGGGGCGAGCTCGAGCACGCCGTCGGCACCGGGCCCCAGGTGCGGGTCGCAGAGCAGCCGCGCGCGGGCCGCCGTCAGCGGCACGGGCAGGCCGTCGCGTTCCACCACGAGGTAGTCGTTGCCGAGCGCCTGCCACTTCTCGAACCGCATCGCGCGGAGTCTAGGGCGCGGACCGTCGGCTCAGGCGCCGGCGAGCAGCGGCGCGACGATCCGTGCCGCGACCGCGTCGACGTCCGGATCGCCGGTGAGGTCGACGACCTCGACGCCCGGCAGCTTGCGCATCCAGGTCAGCTGGCGCTTCACGTAGCGCCGGGTGTCGCGGCGCATGCGGTCCTCGTCGTCCTGCAGCAGCGGTTCGAAGCCGTGCGCCTTGCGCGCCGTCGCCGAGGCGCCGGCGGCGTCCGCGGCGCGGACCTCGTCGGAGGCGCCCGCGGCGAGCATCGCGTCGATCCGGACGTCGATCCGGGCCCGGATCTCGTCCCGGTCGCGCACCAGACCGACCAGCCGCGTCGGGTGCCGCGTCTCGTCCGTCCACAGGGCGCTGGGGCCCTCCGGCGGCCGCAGCTCGCCCATCTCGTGCAGCTCGAGCGTGCGGACCAGCCGGGAGCGGTCGCGCGGGGCGATGCCCGCGACCGCCCAAGGGGCGACCGCCCGCAGTCGCTCGTGCAGGGCCTCGGGGCCGTCGCGCAGCAGCTCGGCCTCCAGTCGGCCGCGGAGCTCGGGCGGCGCCTGCGGCCGGAGCGCGAGCTCCGTCAGGGCGGCCCGCAGGTACAGCCCCGTCCCGCCGACGACCACCGGTGTCCGGCCGGCCGCCAGTGCGGCGTCGATCTCGGCGTGCGCCAGCTCGGCGAAGCGCCCCGCCGAGCACGACTCGGTGATCGGCAGGACGGCCACGAGCCGGTGCTCGAGGTCGTCCTGCTCCAGGGCGTCCCGGGCACCGGTCAGCGTCTCGATGCCGCGGTAGACCTGCATCGCGTCCGCCGAGACGGCGACCGGGTCGCGACCCGCCGCCCGCAGCGCCCGCCCGACGGCGAGCGCGATCGAGGTCTTGCCCACCGCGGTCGGGCCGAACAGCGCGATGACGGAGGGCGTCCTCACGGCCGTGAGTATGGTGAATCGGTGCCCGTCGTCGTCGGATCCGGCTTCTCCCCCGCCCCTGCCGTCGGCGTGGCGGCCGCCGACGCGGCCCGCGAGGCGCTGGGCGCGCTGCGCGGCGCGTCGTGCGACGTCGCGATGGTGTTCGTCGCCGGGGACCTCGTGACGGAGACCACCGACGCCCTGCGGATCGTGCACGAGATCCTCGAGCCCGGCGACGTCGTCGGCACCACCGCGGGCGGCCTGCTCGCCGGCGGTCAGGAGCACGAGCAGGGCGACGGCGTGGCGGTCTGGGCGATCTCGCTCGGCGATGCGGGCCGGGCCGAGGTCTTCGAGCTGCACGCCACCGAGGTCGAGGAGGGGATCGCCCTCAGCGGCCTGCCGTCCGTCGAGATCGGCGTCACCTCCGCCATCGTCCTGCTGGCCGACGTCTCCCGGCTGCCGCTCGAGGCGACCCTGCAGGCGTTCGAGGAGCACCTGCCGGGCGTCCCCGTCGTGGGCGGCGTCCCGTCCCTGGTGCCGCCCGACGGCCGGGCGCTGCTGCGTGGCACCGGCCAGAGCTCCGCCGCCGCGGTCGGCATCCGCTTCGAGGGCGTCGAGGTCCTGCCGCTCGTCTCGCAGGGCGCCCGTCCGATCGGGCCCGAGCTGACCGTCACCGCCGGCGAGGGCGCCGTGATCCGCGAGCTCGCGGGCCGCCCGGCGATCGACGTCCTGCGCGACACCGTCGACAGCCTCGACGACGACGACCGGGAGCAGATCCGCCACGGCCTGCTGCTCGGGCTCGTGGTGCAGCCCGGCCAGCCCGAGTACGGCACGGGCGACTTCATCGTCCGCGGCCTGGCGGGTGCCGACCCCGAGACCGGTGCGGTCGTCGTCGGCGCGCCGGTCGCCGTCGGGCAGGTCGCCCGTCTGCACGTCCGCGACCCGCAGACCGCCACGAGCGACCTCGAGGACGCCCTGGCGCTCCGCCGGGCCGCGGCCGGCTCGGCGCAGATCGCGGGCGCCCTGGCGTTCACCTGCAACGGCCGCGGCCGCGAGATGTTCGGGCACGACCACCACGACGCCGACGCGATCCAGCGCGAGCTCGGGCCGCTGCCGCTGATCGGCATGATCTCCGCGGGCGAGATCGGCCCCGTGGGCGGTCGGCCGTTCGTGCACGGCTTCACGGCGACGGTCGCGGTCTTCCTGAGCTGAGCCCGCGGTCCACCCGGCGCCCCGGGCCGTCTCGGGGGCGACCGTCGGCACCGGGCCGCCTCCGGGCCGCCCGTCGCCGGAGGGGGACCGCGTGGCCCGCGCTAGGGTGCCGCCCATGCAGCTGCGCGGATCGACCGTCCTGATCACCGGTGCGACGGGCGGACTGGGCGCGGCGATCGCCCGTGCCCTGCACTGCGAGGGCGCGTCGCTCGTCCTGACCGGCCGCCGCACCGCCGTTCTCGAGCCCCTGGCGGCCGAGCTCGGCGCCCTGGCCGTCGCCGCGGACCTCGCGGACCCGCTGGACGTCCAGCGCCTCGCCGACGACCACGGGTCCGTCGACGTGGTCGTCCACAACGCGGCGCTGCCGGCCAGCGGCCCGCTCGACGACTTCTCCCTCGAGGAGCTCGACCGGGCGCTCCAGGTCAACCTCCGCGCGCCGATCGCCCTGACGCGGCTCCTGCTGCCGGAGATGAAGCGCCGCGGCAGCGGCCACCACGTCTTCGTCAGCTCGATGTCGGCGAAGGTGCCGACGGCCGACGCGAGCCTCTACGCGGCGACGAAGCTCGGCCTCCGCGGCTTCTCGCAGGGGCTGCGCCCCGAGCTGGGCCCCCTCGGCATCGGCGTCAGCACCGTCTTCCCGGGCTTCGTCCGCGACGCCGGGATGTTCGCCGAGACGGGTGTGCAGCTGCCCCCCGGCGTCGGGACGAGCACCCCCGAGCAGGTCGCCGCGGGCGTCGTGCGGGCGATCGTCCGCGACCGCGGCGAGATCGACGTCGCGCCCCTCGGCGTCAAGGCCTCGGGCGTGCTCAACGGCCTGTTCCCGGGGCTCCCGGCGAAGGTCGCCGCCAGGGTCGACGGCGGCCGGGTCGGCAGCGAGATGGCTGCCGCCCAGAAGGTCAAGCGCTAGCGGCCGGCCGGTCGCACCACGGGCCGCCGTCGCGCCGCCGTCCCGCCCTCAGGCGAGGGCGGAGAGCAGCGACATCTCGCCCGACAGGGTCTGCGAGGTGGCGCCCGTGATCTCGACCGGGACCGTGGTGCCCGGGTCGCCGAAGCCGGTGAAGTTGACGACCTTGTTGTGGCTCGTCCGACCGCGGAGGCGGTCGGGATCGGTGCGCGAGGGGCCCTCGATCAGCACGTCGAGCGTCCGGCCGACGAAGCGCTGCGTCCGCTCCCGCGCGTTGCGCTGGACCGCCTCGACGAGGCGCTCCATCCGCTCGACCTTCACGGGGTGGGGCACGAGGCCCTCGGTGAACTCGGCGGCCTCGGTTCCCCGGCGGGGCGAGAAGACGAACGTGAACGCGCTGTCGAAGCCGACCTGCTCGACGACGTCGAGCGTGTCCTGGAAGTCCTCCTCGGTCTCCCCCGGGAAGCCGACGATGATGTCGGTCGACAGCGCGATGTCGGGGCAGCCCTCGCGGATCATCGCGACGCGGTCGAGGAACCGGCCCTTGTCGTAGGTCCGGCGCATCCGCTTGAGGATCGCGGTGGACCCCGACTGCAGCGGCAGGTGGATGTGCTGGCAGACCTCGGGCAGTGCGGCGTGCACCGCGACGACGTCCTCGCGGATGTCCTTGGGGTGCGGCGAGGTGTAGCGGACCCGCTCGATCCCGGGGATCCCGGCGACGACCGTGAGCAGCTCGGCGAACGTCCGCGGACGTGGACGGAGCGTCCGGCCCGGGCCGGCCTCGTCGCCGGCGGACGGCGAGGGGGCGACGCCGTCGAGCGAGACGATGCGGCCCGTCGGGCGCTTGGCGGCGGCGTGGAACGGCTCGAGCGCCGCCGGCAGCGGGTCGGTGGTGCGCAGGTCGCGCCCGTAGGCGTTGACGTTCTGGCCGAGCAGCGTGACCTCGCGGACGCCGTCGGCGGCGAGGCGCTCGACCTCCTCGACGAGCTGCTCGAACGGCCGCGACGACTCGCGGCCCCGGGTCGAGGGCACGATGCAGTAGGAGCACTTCAGGTTGCAGCCGACGGCGATCTGGACCCACGCCTGGAAGTCGCGGTCGCGCTTGGTCGGCAGGTGCGCCGGGAAGCCCTCGAACTCGAAGTAGCCCTGGGCCGTGAGCGAGTCGGTGGTCAGGAACTCGGCCAGCCGATTGATCTGGCCGGGCCCGAACGCGACGTCGACGAACGGGAACCGCCGGAAGACCTCGTCCTTGACGGACTGCGCCCAGCAGCCGCCGACGCCGATGACGACCTCGGGCCGCTCGCGCTTCATCCGCTTGGCGTGGCCGAGGTGCGCGACGAACCGCGAGTCGGCGGACTCGCGGATGGAGCAGGTGTTGAAGAGGATGAGGTCGGCCTCGTCGGCCACCGGCGCCTCGTCGTAGCCGAGCGCCTCGAGCATGCCCTTCATCCGCTCGGAGTCGTGCTCGTTCATCTGGCACCCGAACGTGGTGACGTGGTACCGCTTGGTGGGCGCGACGGTGCTGCTCATGAGGGTCGAAGGGTAGCGGTGCCACGACGGTCGGCCGTCCGCAGGCCGGGCGGATCGGACCGCCGGGGCGGTCCGGGGCGGGCCACGGGCCTCAGTCCTCGTGGCGCTCGGCGCAGCGACGCTCGTAGGCCCGCACCGCCGCGTAGGCGACGTCGAGGGGGTAGCCCTTCGTCGCCAGCAGCCGCAGGGCCTTCTGGCGACCCCGGTCGCCGTCGGGAGCGCGGCCCGCCAGCCGCTGCTCGAGCGCGTCGACGGCGAGCTCCGCCTCGTCACCGCGCAGCGGGTCGTCGGCCACGGCACGGTCGGCGATCTCGCGGTCCACGCCCGTGCGTCGCAGGCCCTGCTCGATGCGCAGGTGCCCCCAGCCCTCCAGCCGGCGCTTGTCCTCGACGAAGCGCGCCGCGTAGCGCTCGTCGTCGAGGTAGCCGAACTCCCGCAGCTCGACGAGCGCCCCGGCGATCGACGCCTCGTCGACCTCGCGCTTCTCCAGGTGCGCGCGGACCTCGGAGATCGTGCGGTCGCGCTTGGTCAGGTGCCGGTAGGCGAGCTTCAGCGCGTGCTGCAGCCGCTCCTCGGCGGTCAGCGGCCGGTCGGATGTCGCCGCCCCGCCCCCACCGTCCGCCGCGGCGGCCTCGTCCCCCGACCCCTCGCCCGACCGCGACCCACGGCGCTTCTTCCCCCGTCGAGCGCCGCGGCCGCGGCGCTCGCCGTCCGCCGGCGCGGGATCCGGATTGGAGAAGAGCGTCCCGGGCTCCAGGCCGCCGGCGGGCCCACCCGCGGCCAGCCCACGGGGAGCATCGGCCGCGAGGGGGGCCGGGTCCGTGGACGCCGCCTCGCTGTGTCCGGCGTCGGCCGCGCCGCGACTCCCGGTCGGCCCGTCGTCCGCGACGAGGTCCCGGGCCCGTCGCAGGCTCGCCGCGACGGGCCCGGGGACCGCCGGCGAGGAGCTCGACGGACCGGCCTCCGCACCCGCCACGCGCCGCCGGCGTCGCCCGCGGCCGGTCCGCCGGGTCAGGTCGGCGGGTGGGGCGTCCTCGGCCCCGGGGCCTCGCGGATCGTCCGCCGGCACCCAGGGCACCGGCGCCCAGAGGTCCTCGCCGTCCGTCTCCGCACCGCCGAGGTCTGGGAGCGGGACGTCGCCGGTGTCCCCGGCGAGGTCGGCCGGAGGAGCGTCATCGGACCGGACGCCTCCCGCGTCCGCTCCGATCACGTCCTGCGACCCTCTCGCGCCCGGCGCGGCGGCGGTCCGGCCACCGACCCGCGCGACCTGCGCCTGCTCGGCCAGGTCGGGGAGCGGGGCGTCCCAGCCCGCGCCGTCCTCGACGAGGTCCGGCAGCGCGTCGGCCGCCGGATCCTCGTCGAACGCGTCGCGCCCGTCGCTCACGCGATCGCGGCGGCGGGCTCCTTGACGCCGGCGTCGGCGTCGGCCTTCGCCTTGGCGGCCGTCTCGGCGGCCTTGATGCCGGCGGCCGACGGCGGCTCCGCGCCCGGGGCGGCGAGACCGAGCTTCTCGTAGATGCGGCGCTCGATCTCCTTCGCGATCTCGAGGTTCGCGTCCAGGTGCGCCTTGGCGTTCGTGCGGCCCTGCGCCAGGCGCTCGCCGTCGAACGAGAAGAACGAGCCGGACTTCTGCACCACGCCGTGCTCGATGCCCAGGTCGATCAGGCAGCCCGAGGTGGAGATGCCCTTGCCGAACTCGATGTCGAACTCGGCCTGCTTGAACGGCGGCGCGACCTTGTTCTTGACGACCTTGACGCGCACCCGGTTGGCCACCGCGTCCGTGCCGTCCTTGATCGTCTCGATGCGGCGGATGTCGAGGCGCTGCGAGCTGTAGAACTTCAGCGCGCGGCCACCCGGCTGCGTCTCCGGCGAGCCGAACATCACGCCGACCTTCTCGCGGATCTGGTTCGTGAAGATGCAGAGCGTGTTCGTGCGGTTCAGGTTGCCGGTGAGCTTGCGCATCGCCTGGCTCATCATCCGCGCCTGCAGACCGACGGTCTGGTCGCCCATCTGGCCCTCGAGCTCGGCCCGGGGCGTCAGCGCCGCCACGGAGTCCAGCGCCACCACGTCGACGGCGCCGGAGCGGACGAGCATGTCCGCGATCTCGAGCGCCTGCTCGCCGTAGTCGGGCTGCGAGACGAGCAGCTCGTCGATGTCGAGGCCGATCTTCTGCGCGTAGATCGGGTCCATCGCGTGCTCGACGTCGATGAACGCGCAGACGCCGCCCTTCTTCTGGGCCTCCGCGAGGATGTGGTAGACGAGCGTCGTCTTACCGGAGGACTCCGGTCCGAAGATCTCGATGACGCGGCCGCGCGGGACGCCGCCGACGCCGAGGGCGATGTCGAGCGAGAGCGCGCCGGTCGGCACGACGTCAACCCGGGAGTGCGCGCCCTCCTCGCCCATGCGCATCACGGTGCCCTTGCCGTACTGCCGTTCGATCTGCTGCAGGGCGCCCTGCAGGGCGGCGTCGCGGGCCTTCGCCGTCGCCTCGGTCTCCTTGGGAGCCATCTCAACTGTCCTCAACGTTGGGAGCGGAATCGCATTGTCCGACGGGGTTCGGACGGAACCGAACCGTACGCACGTTCGTATGCCGCGTTCAGGGGCAGGACGTGCCGAAACGGCGCCCGACCGAACGCATGTTCGCAACAGCGTCGGACGGCACCGCGATCCGCGGGCCGCGGCGGACCGCGCCACCCCACCGGCGCCCCATCCCGCAGGCGGCCCCGGAGGGCGACCGGGTCCGGCGCCCGGTCGGTGGGTCCGAGGCTCAGGCCGCGTCGTGCTCGCCGGCGAGGACCCGGCGCAGCAGGTGCAGCGCGGCGGTCGTCGTCAGCTCGCGCACGCGGGTCCGGTCGCCCGGGAGCCGCAGGTGCCGCGAGAGGGTCCCGTCGGGGCCGGCGACCGCGACGTGGACGGTCCCCACGGGCTTCTCGTCCGTGCCGCCGCCCGGGCCGGCCACGCCGGTCGTCGAGATCGCGACGTCGACGCCCAACCGCTCGCGCGCCCCGGCCGCCATCGCCGAGGCCACCTCGGGCGAGACGGCGCCGTGCGCGGCGATGAGCTCCGGGTCGACGCCGAGCGCCCGCTCCTTGACCCCGTTGGAGTACGAGACGATCCCGCCCTCCACGACGTCGGAGGACCCCGGCAGGCGGGTCAGCCGGCCGGCGAGCAGACCGCCGGTGCACGACTCGGCGGTGCCGATCGTCCAGCCGCGCTCGCGGAGCCCGTCCAGGACGAGCTCGTCGATCGTGCGACCGTCGGGCGAGAAGACCGCGTCGCCGTGGCGTTCGACGAGGAAGGTCTCGAACGCGTGGCCCGCCTCCTCCTGCTCCGGCGTCCAGCGCGAGACGACCTCGAGCTCGCCGCCGCGCATGCAGGTGGTGATCTCGAAGGAGTCGACCGCCACGCCGGCGGCGCGGGCGTCGCGCATCGTGTTGGCCAGCTCGGACTCGGGCAGCCCGAACAGCCGCACGGTGGACTGGTGCAGCTCGGTCGCCCCGCCGATGGCGGCCTGCAGCCCGGGGTGGGACTCGGCCGTGGTCCACATGGGCTGCAGCTCGGGCGGCGGGCCCGGCAGCACGACGACCGTCGGCGTGGGCGGCCGGTCGGGGTCGTCGTCGGTCGGCGGGACCACGAGCCCGGGTGCGGTGCCGACCGGCTCGAGGACGGCGGCGCCGTCGGGCACCATCGCCTGCTTGCGGTTGGCCTCGCGCACGGCCTCCTGGCTGATGCCCTTCCACCGCCGGGACATCGGCTCGATGATCTTCCAGATGCGCCCCTCGAGCGCCTCGTCCAGCTCGAACGCGCGACCGCTGAACTCGGCGACGACCTGGGCGGTCAGGTCGTCCTCCGTCGGCCCGAGGCCACCGGAGGTGATGAGGAGCTCGACCCCGCGGTCGCGGGCGTCCTCCAGTGCGGCGCGGAGGTCCTCGGGCCGGTCGCCGACGACCGTCGTGGAGACGTGCTGGACGCCGAGGGCCCCCAGGCGCTGGGCGAGCCAGGGCCCGTTGGCGTCGGCGACCCAGCCGCCGAGGACCTCGGTGCCGGTGATGACGACGACGGCGCGGGGAGTGGTCACGTGCAGCTCGGGCGTCGGGAGTCGGGCAGGCGGGTCCTGCGGTCCTTCATGATGCGGTAGGCGATCACGTTCTTGTCGTCGGCGCGCAGACGCAGCCGCCTGGACCCGTCGCGCACCGTCACGCCGGCGCTGAGCGCGACGTCGAACGAGCGCGACCGCAGCGTGCTCGTGCTGCGTCCCGCGCGCAGGTTCAGCGAGCTGACGACCCGCTTGCCCGACGCGTCGGTGACGCAGACGGAGGCCGCCTCGGACCGCGGCGCGGTGATCTTCAGGCGGACGATCGCGGCCTTCCGGCGGCGCTCGCGGCGGGCCTCGATGCGCTCGGTCTCCGAGGTCCGGCGCGCCTCGGTGGCCGTCGTGGTGGTCGGCGTGGTGGAGGTCGAGGTCGCGTCCTCGCTCCGGCTGAGCCGGTAGACGGCGAAGATGGCGCCGGCGACGATCAGGAGCAGCACGAGGATCGGCAGGATGCTCGTCCGGCGCTGGGGGCCGAACGCCCCGCCGCCCCCACCACCGCCGCCGACGCGTCCGCGTCGGCCGCCCCGTCGTCTGCGCGGGCCCGCCCCGCCCTGGGAGCCCTGGGCGACCTCGTAGGGCTCGTGGCGGAACTTGTACTCCTCGACGAGGAGCTTGGCGTCCAGTCCGAGGGTCTCCGCGTAGGTGCGGAGGAAGCTCTTCACGAAGGTGGTGCCGGGCAGCAGGCTCCACTCCTCGTTCTCGAGGGCACGGAGGTACTTCGCACGGATCTTGGTCCGCGACTCGACCTCCGCGATGTCGATGCCGGCGCGCATGCGGGCCTCGCGCAGGGTGACGCCGATCTCTGGCATGAACCCGGGAGGCTATCGGCCGCGTGCGGTACGGCGAGGGCGCACGGTCATTCGCCGCCCGAGCCGAGCACCGCGTGGTCGCCCGTGCGGTCGTCCGAGGTGTCGCCGGAGGGCGGGGCGTGCGGGCCGATGAGGTCCTCGCCCTCCCCCGCCGCGTCGGGTCCGCCGGCGGACGCCTTGCCGCGGATCTGCTGCAGCACGCGCGGCAGGTCCATCGGCTGCACGAGCACCTGGCGCGACTTGCTGCCCTCGAAGCCGGAGATGATCCCGCGGCGCTCCATCATGTCGACGAGGCGCCCGGCACGGGTGTAGCCGACGCGCAGGCGGCGCTGCAGGCCCGACGTCGACGCCGCACCCATCTCGACGACCATCTCGACGGCGTCGGCGAGCAGCGGATCGGCGTCCGCGTCGTTGGGGTCCTCCTCGGCGGCCTCGTCGGGGGCGTCGGCGTCGACGGCCTCGAGCAGGTCCTCGCGGATGTCCGGCTCGCCCTGGCGGGCCCAGTGCTCGGTCAGCGCGGCGATCTCCGCCTCGTCGATGTAGGCGCCCTGGATGCGGGTGAGCTTCGACGACCCGACGGGGTTGAAGAGCATGTCGCCGCGGCCGAGCAGCGACTCGGCGCCGTTCTGGTCGAGGATCACGCGGGAGTCCGTCTGGGACGACACGGAGAACGCGATCCGGGACGGCACGTTCGCCTTGATCATCCCGGTGATGACGTCCACGCGCGGGCTCTGGGTGGCGAGCACGAGGTGGATGCCGACCGCGCGGGCCTTCTGCGCGATGCGGATGATCGCGTCCTCGACGTCGGCGGGCGCGACCATCATCAGGTCGGCGAGCTCGTCGATGACGCAGAGGATGTAGGGCAGCGGCTCGTCGCCGTCGTCGACGCGGACCTTGTTCAGCTCGATCAGCGAGCGCGTCTTCTTCACGCTCATGACGCCGTAGCGCCACTCCATCTCGCGCACGAGGTTCTGCAGCGCGTTGGCCGCCATCTTCGGGCTCGTGATGACCGGCGTCAGCAGGTGCGGGATCGCCTCGTAGTGGTTCAGCTCGACCTGCTTGGGGTCGACGAGGACCAGACGGACGTCGTCCGGCGTGGCGTGCAGCAGGATCGAGCTGAGCATCGCGTTGACGCAGCCCGACTTGCCCGCGCCGGTGGTGCCGGCGACGAGCATGTGCGGCATCTTCGCCAGGTCGGCGTAGATCGGGGCGCCCGAGACGTCCTTGCCCAGCCAGACGGTCAGCGGGGACGCGTCCTCCGGCGGGTCGCCGTAGACGTCGCCCAGGTGGACGATCCTGCGGCGGGCGTTGGGGACCTCGACGCCGACGGCGGTCTTGCCCGGGACCGGGGCGAGGATGCGGATGTCGGTGGCGGCCAGCGCGTAGGCCAGGTCGTCCTTGAGCTGCGCGACCTTCGACATCTTGATGCCGGGCGCGAGCTTCAGCTCGTAGCGGGTGATGTGCGGGCCGGCGATCGTGCCGATGACCTTCGCCTCGACCTTGAAGTGCGCGAGCGCCTCGATCAGGGCGTGCGCGGTCTCGGCCTGACCGGCGGTGTCGGGGCGCAGCTGGTCGGAGGTCGAGACCTTCAGGAGCGCCGGGTCGGGCAGGACGTAGCCGTCGTCCGGGGCGTCGAGGTCGCCCCGCATCGGCTGGCGGGAGCGGAGCTCGGCCAGCGACGGGCGCGGCGCGGCGGGCTCGTCGGCGTCGTCCTCCGTGCCGTCCGCCTCCTCGGTCCGCGGTGCCGGGACGTGCGGGGCGCCCGCGTCGTCGGCCACGCGCAGGTGCCGGGGCGTGCCACCGGCGGCGGAGCGCCGCGGACCGGCTGCCGTCGGGGGCACGACCACGGTCGGCTCCTCGCCGGCGGCGTCCTCGGTGTCGGCCGTGGGCTCGTCGGCCCGGGCGTCGTCGGCCACGGGGACGCCGAGGTCCAGGCGGACCTCGTCGCTCTCCCCGAAGAGGTCCGGGTAGCGCCGCGCGCCGTCGAGCTCCGGGCGCGGCGACGCGCCCGGGCCCCGGGAGGCGGTGACCGAGGGCCCGCGGGAGGCCGAGACCTGCTCGCCGCGGGAGGCGGCGATGTCGTCCTCCGGCTCAGGGGGCGTCGCCCGCCCGCGACGCGGGGGCAGGGCGGGGAACTCGGGGGCCTCGCCGTCGTCGTCCGCGGCGCCGGGCAGGCCGACGGCGGCGGGACGCTCGCCCGTGGCGGAGCGGTCGCCCGCGGCCTTCCGGCCGGTGGCGGGGCGGTCCCCCGTCGCCTGCCTCCGCCCCTTGCCGGGCGGCGTCGGACGGGGCCCGTCGCCGTCGAAGGTGCCGGAGTCGGTCGCGGACGCCCGGCGCCGCGGGCGGACCGGGATCTCGAGGACGTCGTCCCGGTCGTCGGACCAGCCCTCGCCGTCGACGCGCCGGAAGGCGGTGGTGGTCTGGCGCAGGCCCTCCCCGGTGCGGGCGACGATCGACGCGACGGACGCGCCCGTCAGGAGCAGCGTTCCCGCGAGCAGCATCGTCACGGCGACGACGTGCGCGCCGATCGATCCCAGCAGGCTCGAGATGCCCCAGTAGAGGAGGTCGCCGACGAGCCCGCCACGGTCCTGGACGACGTCGGAGGACCAGAGCTCGTCGCGTCCGGCGCCGCCGCCGAGGCCGAAGGTGCCCGCGGCGAGCATCAGCTCGATCGCGAGGACGAGCAGCACGCCGCCGAAGCGGAACGGGCGCAGGGCCGGCACGAGGGGGCGCAGGATCAGCAGCACGCCGGTGGCGGCGACGATCGGGGGCGTCAGGTACGCGACCTGGCCGAGCACGCTGCGCAGGCCGTCGACGAGGGCGTCCCCGATCGCGCCGCCCCAGGAGCCCAGGTACATCAGGAAGACGAGGAAGACGGCGAAGGCCAGGAGCCCGAGGCCGATCTGGTCGAACTGCCGCTGGCCCAGCGGCTCCCGTGGGGGGACGGCGCCGGTGCGCCCGGTCGCGCCACCGCGCGCCGGGGCGTTCGACCGGCCCTTCGCCGCCGCCTTGGGGCGGGGCTTCGGCTTCGCGGACGAGGCGTTGCGGGCAGGGGTGCGGGGACGGCTGCTCATGCTCACCCACGTCGTTCGCCGCACGGGCCCCGGTTCCTCCGCCGATCCGCCGCCCGTCCGCACGTTGCGGGAACTTCGGGGCCGGCGGCCCGGTCCGCGGGCCCGGCGGCCTGCCGGGCGGCCCGGTGCGGGGCCGTCCGGGGCGCGGGCGGTCGGCCCTCCGGGTCCCCGGTCTCAGTCGTCCTGGTCCGGCCCGCACGGCAGGACGCGGACGACGCCCTGGGGCAGGTCGAGCGCCGCCGACCACGCCTCGAGCGGCTCGACGGGTCCGGTGCCGGCGACGAGGACCTCCCCGAACGCCGTGATCGGACCGACGACGGAGAGCCCACGGCGGTCGAGCTTGCCGCCGTCGACCAGCAGGGTCGCCGTGCCGGCCTGCGCGGTCATCACGCGCTTGACCTCGGCCTCCTGCGGATCGGCGTCGGTCAGCGTGCCGTCCGGGGCGATGCCCTTCACCGACAGGAACGCGCGGTCCGCCCAGTGGCGCTTGAGCGACTCGACCGCGACCGGGCCGACGAACGACCGCGAGATCCGGCGCAGCTGGCCCCCGGCCCCGATCAGCTCGATCGTGTCCCGGGCGCCGCCGGCGATCAGGTCGAGGATCGGCAGCGAGTTCGTGACGACGGTGACCCGGCGGTCCTCGCGGCAGAGCACCTCGGCCAGGTGGAAGGCGGTGGTGGACGAGTCGAGGAACAGCGCCTCGCCGTCCTCGACGGTCGCCGCGGCGGCCTGCGCGAGGACGCGCTTGGCCGCCGTGGCCGTCGCCATCCGTGCGGAGAAGGAGTCCTCGTGCGAGGCGGTCGACGGCAGGACCGCCCCGCCGTGGGTGCGGCGCGCCCTGCCCTGGCGCTCGAGCTCCGCCAGGTCGCGGCGCGCGGTCATCGGGGAGATGCCGAAGCGCTCCTCGATCTCGGCGACGGTGACCGCCCGCTGGGCCTGCAGGAGCTCGAGGACCGCCTCGCGGCGTCCCTCCGCCAGCCGCAGCCGGTCGTCGCCGGGTGTCGCCCTCGTCTTCGCCATCCGTGGTCCCCTCTCTCCGGGCGGACCGCGCGGAATCGAACGGCGCCGATCAGAACACGCCACGTGGACGCTGTCAAGACGGACGGCCGCGGGACCGGGGCCCGCGAGGCCCGCGCTCAGGTGCCCGGGACCCGCCGTTGATCGAACATAAAGGCCCTGCGTCTACCATCGGTCCATGGATTCGTCGGGGCGAACGGCCCGCGTACTGATCGTCGAGGACGACGAGGAGATCGCCGGGGTCCTCGGCCGGACGCTGCGGCTGGAGGACTACGAGACCCGCACCGCGCGCGACGGGCAGTCCGCGCTGGCCGAGGCCCGGACGTTCATGCCGGATCTCGTGATCCTCGACCTGGGTCTGCCGGACATGGACGGCATCTCGGTCGCCGGGCACCTGCGGGAGTCCGACGACGTGCCGATCCTCATCCTCACCGCCCGCGACGCGGTCGAGCACCGTGTGGCCGGCCTGGACTCCGGCGCGGACGACTACCTCGTCAAGCCGTTCGAGCGCGACGAGCTGCTCGCCCGCATCCGTGCGCTGCTGCGCCGCCGTCCCCCGCGCGGCGAGGCCGCGCTCGTCTGCGCCGACCTGACGCTGAACCCCGCCACGCACGAGGTCTTCCGCGGCGAGCGCCACATCGAGCTGACCCAGCGCGAGTTCGAGCTGCTCGAGTACCTCATGCGCAACGAGAAGCTCGTGGTGCCCCGCCAGCGGCTGCTCGAGGAGGTCTGGGGCTACGACCCGCTCGCGTCGACGAACACGATCGAGGTCTTCATCTCCAACGTGCGCCGCAAGCTCGAGGAGGGTGGCGAGGACCGCCTCGTCCACACCATCCGCGGGGCCGGCTACGTGCTGCGCGTCGGTCGCTGAGCCGGCGCCGCGACGGAGGTCGTCCCATCGCCCCGCGCCGTCGCACGGCCACCAAGCGCGCACTGCCGCTGCGCGGCCTCGACCGGCTCCCGATCCGGTGGCGGCTGGCCGTCGTCTCGGCGACCCTGACCGGCGTCATCCTGCTGACGTTCGCCGCGGGCGTCGGCGTCTTCACGACGAAGCGGATCGACGGCGACTTCCAGACCCAGACCGCCGCGCGACTGGACGCCGTCCGCGAGCGCATCCGCCTCGTCTCGCAGGACGGCGGACTGACCTACCGGCTGAACACCGACGCGCTGAACTCGGTGGCGGGCGACTCCGCGACGGCGGTGCGCATCTGGACGCGCACGGGTCGTCGCTACACCCCGATCTTCGCGTCCCCCGGCCGCGGGGTCGACCTCGGTGATCCGGGCAGCGACGAGGACCGCGTCGGCGACTACCGCGTCGAGACGCGGCGGTTCAACCGCCAGCTGGTCACCCCGGGCGGGTCGCCCGCCGAGCGTCAGGTGCCCTTCGGCGGGTCGACCGGCTCCTCGTCCTCGCCCTTCGGCACCACGCCGGGGTTCGGGAGCTACCGCGTCACCACCGCGGTCGATCTCGTCGTGCAGGTCGGGCGGTCCTACGACGCGATCCAGCGGACGACCCGCCGCGTGTGGTCGGCGCTGGGGCTCGGCGTCGTCCTGGGCTCGTTCCTCGCCCTGTGGGGCGGCCTGGCGCTGGGTGCCCGGGCGATGCGCCCGGTCCGGCGGATGACGTCGACCGCCCGCCACATCGCGCGCACCCGCGACCTCGACGCGAAGATGCCGCCCTCGCGCGTGCACGACGAGATCGCCGAGCTCGGCGCCACCCTGCAGGACATGCTCGACGAGCTGTCGGCCGCGCAGGCCACGGTCGACGCGACGCTCCAGCGGCAGCGCGAGTTCATCGCCGACGCGTCGCACGAGCTGCGCACGCCCCTGACGTCGGTGCAGGCCAACCTCGAGCTGCTCGCCCTGACCACGACGGGCGACGACCGCGAGGCCGCGGAGTCCGCGCTGCGCTCCTCCCGCCGGATGCGCAGGCTCGTCGCCGACCTCCTGCTGCTGGCGCGCATGGACGCCAGCCGCGAGACCGAGCGCGCCGAGGTCGACCTGGACCGGGCGATCCTCGAGGCCGTCGACGAGCTCGAGCCGCAGATCGGGGACCACTCGGTGGCGCTCGACATCGACCCGGTGGCGATCGACGGGATCCGCGACGAGCTCGTCCGGATGGTCGCCAACCTCGTGGGCAACGCGTTGCGGCACACCCCCGAGGGCACCGAGATCCGGGTGCGCCTGCGGTCGGAGGGCACCCGCGGCGAGCTCGTCGTCGAGGACGACGGCCACGGCATCCCGGAGGACCTGCGCCAGCGCATCTTCGACCGCTTCGTGCGCCGCGGCGGCGAGGGCGCCGGCTCGACGGGCATCGGCCTGGCCATCGTCCGCGCCGCGGCCCGGCGGCACGGCGGCGACGTGCGCGTCGAGGCCACGGACGAGGAGACGGGGCGCGGCGCGCGGTTCGTCGTGACCCTCGCGGTGCTGCCGGCCGACCCCGACGGCCCGTCCGGCACGCTCGCGGACGAGGCCGGCGGCGCCCTCTGGTCCGGTGCGGCGACGACCGACGTCAGCTCGCCGCGCCGGGTGGTCCGCCGGATCCAGCGGCGCCTGCAGGGCCCGTACCGGCCCTACGCCGACGGCGAGGCCGAGGCCGAGGCCGCAGCGCAGGCGGGTGCCGACCGGGACGCCGGCGGCGGGGCGGGGTCGCCGCCCGAGGACGACACCGCGTCGGCGCCGGTCGACCCGGACGACCGCCCCGAGCGGGACTGACCCCGGGCCTCTGCGGGTGGGCCGAGCCCGGCCGAACCGGAACGCGGTCCCACCCCGAGACGCTCGGCTCGGGGCCCGCCCCTCTGTCTTCTTAGACGGCGACGACCACCGGCATGACGACCGGGCGGCGCTTGAGCTTCTCCCAGACGAGCTGGGCGACGTCGTCGTGCAGGATCCGCTGGATCTCGTCCAGGTCGTGGATCTTGTCGGCCGCGGCGCGCTCGACGGAGGCGTCGACCTGCTCGCGGACGGCGGTCAGGAACGCCTCGTCGTGCTTGAACGGCACGCCGCGGAACAGCAGCTCGGCCTCGGCGACCGTCTTGCCGTCCTCGTCGCCGATCGTGGCGACGACGACGAACAGGCCGTCGGCGGAGAGCGAGCGACGGTCGCGCAGGGCGGCGTCGGCGGTGGCGCCGATGTCGGTGCCGTCGACGTACATGACGCCCGAGGAGATCGGCTTGCCGAAGCGGGCGCCGCGCTGGTCGATCTCGACCGGCAGGCCGTTCTCGGCGCAGAAGACGTTGTCCTCCTTGACGCCGACGGAGACCGCGATCTTCTTGTGCAGGCGCAGGCGCTGGTAGTCGCCGTGCATCGGCATGACGTACTTCGGCTTCGTCAGGTTGAGCATCATCTTCATCTCCTCCTGGTAGCCGTGGCCCGACGCGTGGATCGGCGCGTCCTTGTGCGTGATGACGTTCGCGCCGGCCTGGTAGAGCTTGTCGATCGTCTCGTTGACGGCGCGCTCGTTGCCCGGGATCGGGGTCGCGGAGAAGACGACGGTGTCGCCCTCGTGGATCCGGATCTGCGGGTGGTCGCGGAACGCCATGCGGCGCAGCGCGGCGAGCGGCTCGCCCTGGGAGCCGGTCGACATCACGAGGACGCGGTGGTCCGGCAGGTGCTCGAGGTCGCGCGGCTGCACGAGGACGCCGTCGGGGATCTGGAGGATGCCGAGCGTCCGGGCGATGTTCGTGTTCTTCTTCATCGACCGCCCGAGCAGGCAGACCTTGCGGTTGAGCTTCACGGCGGCGTCGATGACCTGCTGCACGCGGTGGAGGTTCGATGCGAAGGAGGTGACGATGATGCGGCCGCGCAGGGGCGCGAAGGCCGACTCCAGCGCCGGGCCGACGAGCGACTCCGACGGGGACCAGCCGGGGCGGTCCACGTTCGTCGAGTCGCCGAGCAGCATGAGGAGGCCCTCGCTGCCGTAGCGCGAGAAGCGCAGGAAGTCGGCGGGCGGGCCGTCGACCGGGGTCTGGTCGAACTTGTAGTCCGCCGTGAACAGCAGCGTCCCCAGCGGCGTCTTCACGCCGACGGCGGCCGTGTCCGGGATCGAGTGCGTCGTGTGGATGAACTCGAGCTCGAACGTGCCGACCTTGACGGTCTGGCCCGTCTTCACGGTCGTCAGCGGCACCTCGCGCAGGCGGTGCTCCTCGAGCTTGCTCTTGGCCATCGCCATCGTCAGCGGCAGGCCCAGGATCTTCGGCGCGTGGCGGGCGCCTCCGAGCTGCTTGAGGACGAACGGCAGCGCGCCGATGTGGTCCTCGTGCCCGTGGGTGATGACGATGGCCTCGATGTCGGCCGCGCGGTCCTTCAGGTAGCTGAAGTCCGGGAGGACCAGGTCGATGCCGACCTGCTCCGCGGTCGGGAAGCGCACCCCGACGTCGATGACGACGATCTTGCCGTCGTACTCGACGACGGTCATGTTCTTGCCGATCTCCCCCAGCCCGCCGAGCGGCAGGATGCGGAGGGTCTTCTGTGCCGGGCGATTTCCGGTCATCTGTGGTGTTCCTCTTCCGTCCGTGCGCCGCGGCCGTGTGCCGCGCGCGTGTCAGAGGCCCCGCGTGGCGGGGGTCCTCGGATAAGCGCCGGACGGCGCGTGGCGCCCGCGGGCCGGGCTCCGGGCGACGCGGAGTAGCCGTGGCGGCGGGGCGACGCCGCGGGGTGGGGCGACCGACCGGGCGCGTGCGCCGGGTCCGGGTCGAGGTGTGCTGCGGGCGGCGGCGGATGGGAGTCCTACGAGGGGAGCAGGCCGAGGTCGGCCAGCACCGCGCGGATCTGGGCGCGCTCGTCGTCGTCGGCCTCGACCATCGGCAGGCGCAGGCCACCGACCGGCCGGCCGACGAGGTCGAGCGCGGCCTTGATCGGGATCGGGTTCGTGGTCACGCCCATGACCCGGTTCAGCGGCGTCAGCCACGCGTCGATCTCGGCGCGTCGCTCGGGCGAGGCGGAGACCATCTCCTGCAGCTGCGGCCCGACGAGGTGCGACGCGACGCAGATGCCGCCGGCTCCGCCGAGGTCGAGGACGCGGGCCAGCAGGTCGTCGTTGCCGGCGTAGAGGTCCAGGCCGTCGACGAGCGCGACGTTGGCGTTGTTGGCCTGCTTCACCGCGTCGACGTGCTCGATCTGGGCGAGCTCGGCGAGGAGCTCGTTGTCGAGGTCCAGCGTCGAGCGCGACGGGATGTTGTAGAGCACGATCGGCTTGTCGGTCGCCGCGGCGACCGTCCGGTAGTGCTGCACGATGCCGCGGCGGTTGGGGCGGTTGTAGTACCCGACGACGTTCAGGGTGCCGTCGGCGCCCAGCTCGGTCGCCCGCTCCGTCAGGTGGACGGACTCGCGGGTGTCGTTGCCGCCCGCGTTGGCGATGATCGTGGTGCCCGCGGGCTTCTCGCGGATCGCGAGCTCGACCAGGGCCAGGTGCTCCTCGACGGAGAGCGTCGAGCCCTCCCCGGTGGTGCCGGCGACGACGAAGCCGTCCGACCCGTCGGCGGCCAGGTGGTGGAGCAGCGAGACGAACGCGTCCTCGTCGACGGCGAAGTCGTCGGCGAAGGGCGTCACGACGGCCGTGATGATCGTCCCGAGGGCGGACACGCCCCGAATCCTCCCAGAGCGGGGCTTTCGCTGCGGCGCGGCGCGTCCCGCGGCGCCGGCCGTCGCCGCACCGCCCGGCGTGTCCGCGGCGGGACGCGCTCCGGGGTCCGCGGCGCCCATCGTTCGTGCCGCGTTCGTCACGGGGGCGTGCGGGAGCCGGTCGGTCGACGGACCGGACCGGGTCGCCCGATACCGTCCGTGCGTGCCCGGAGGACCGGACGAGCTGACGCTCGAGATCGAGGTCGTGAACGTCCGCTACCGCAGCGACGACGGGCAGTTCGCCGTGCTCGACGCCGTCCCGTCCGGCGAGGACGCGGTGCCCGGCGGCCACGAGGTCGTCGTGGGCCCGGTCGGGCACCTGGGCGAGGGCGACGTCGTCCGCGCCACGGGCCGGCGTACGCAGCACCCCAAGCACGGGGAGCGGTTCCAGGTCCGGGCGCTCCTGAGCGTCGAGCCCGGCGACGACGAGGCGGTCTCCCGCGTGCTCCAGCGCGTCCCGGGCGTCGGCCCGCGCGCCGCCGAGGCGCTGATCGAGCGGTTCGGCGACGAGCTGCTCGGCCGGCTGGAGGAGAACCCCAGGGACGTCCTGCGCCGCGTGAAGGGTCTGACGGGCGAGAAGCTGGCCGAGGCGGTCGAGGCGTGGCGCGCGGAGGCGGGGCCGCGCGCCGTGCGGCTGCTGCTCGAGCGCCACGGCCTCGACGCGGCGACCATCGGCCGCGTGATCCGGGCGCTGGGCGACGAGCCCGACGTCGGGCTGCTGAAGTCCGACCCGTACCGGCTGACCTCCCGGTCGGGCATCGGCTTCCCGACCGCCGACGCCATCGCGATCGCGCTGGGCGAGGACCCCGGCAGCGAGGAGCGCCGGCGCGCGGCCATCGTCCACGCGCTGGCCCGTGCGGAGGACGACGGGCACTGCCACCTCCCCCACGACGAGGCCGTCTCGCGCACGACGCGCCTGCTGGCCGGGCGCGACGTGCCGTGGTCGGCGGTCGACGCGCTGGTCCCGGCGGTCACGACCGCCCTGCAGGGCCTGATCGCCGACCACGCCGTCGTGGACCGCGACGGACGCGTCGCGACCCTCGAGCTCGACGAGGCCGAGGCGCTGCTGGCCGAGATCGTCGCCCGCATGACCACCGACGTCCCGACGCTCGACGTCGAGGTCGACGACGACCCGCCGACGGAGGCCGCCCCCGCCGAGCGCCTCGCGGTGGGCTCGGGCTCCGCCCCCGCACCGGCCGGTGGTCCCGTGGCCGAGGCCGAGCGCCGCGCGTCGGCCGATCCCCTCCCGTCGGCGGAGCAGTGGGAGGCGGTGCGGCTGGCGTGCGCGCACCGGCTCTCGATCCTCACCGGCGGACCGGGCACCGGCAAGACGCAGACGATGCGCGCGCTCGTGCGGGTGCTGAAGGACGCCGGGCGGTCGGTCCTGCTCTGCGCGCCCACCGGGAAGGCGGCGCGGCGCCTGTCGGACGCCACGGGCGCCCAGGCCACGACGATCCACCGGCTCCTCGGCTTCGTGCCGGGCGACGGGTTCCAGCACGACGAGGACGACCCGATCCCCGACGGCGGCATGCTCGTGGTCGACGAGGCGTCGATGCTGCCGCTGGATCTCGCCGTCGCGCTGCTGCGCGCGGTCGGCCCGCGGACCCACGTCCTGCTGGTGGGCGACGTCGACCAGCTCGCACCGGTCGGCCCGGGCCGCGTGCTGCAGGACCTCCTGGAGTCCGGGGTCGTGCCCGCCGTGCGCCTGACCCGGATCTTCCGTCAGGCCGAGCGGTCGCTCATCGTGCGCTCCGCCCACGCGATGAACCACGGGCAGCCGCCGATCACGCAGCCGGGACCCGACGACGTCCGCGACTTCTTCTTCATCGACCGCGCGGACGCGCTGACCGCGGCCGACGAGATCGTCTCGCTGGCGACCGCGCGCCTGCCCGCCCACTACGCGGTCTCCGCCGTGGGCGGCGTGCAGGTCCTCGCGCCCCAGCGTCGCGGTGCCTGCGGCGTGGAGGCGCTGAACGCCCGGATGCGCGAGATCCTCAACCCCGGCGGCCGACAGGCCAAGGGCAGCGCCCTGCGCGAGGGCGATCGCGTGATGCAGACCCGCAACGACCACGAGTCCGAGGTCATGAACGGCGAGCTGGGCATGCTCGTCCGGGTCGACGGCGACGACGCGCTGCTGCAGATGGACGACGGCCGGACGATCCGCCTGCCCGTCGTCCGTCTGGACACCTGGGAGCTCGCCTACGCGTGCACGGTCCACAAGGCACAGGGGTCGAGCATCCCCGTCGCCGTGGTGCCGGTCCTCACCGAGCACCGGCACATGCTGACCCGCAACCTCCTCTACACGGCGGTCACCCGCGCGGAGAAGGCCTGCGTGATGGTCGGCGACCGGGCGGCGGTCCGTCAGGCACTGGGCCGGGTCGACGGGGCGACGCGCTACACCGCGCTGCCGGCCCGGATCCGCGACGCGCTCGGCGACGCCGTCGGCTGAGGCGCGGTCAGGCGAGCTCGCGACGCAGGACGACGAGCTCGAGGTCGTCGCGCCGGGGGCGCCCGTAGCGCTCGTCGCCGTAGGGGAACGGCTGCGTCCGGCCGGTCGGCGCATAGCCGCGGCGCTCGTACCAGGCGATCAGCTCGGTGCGCTGCCGGATCACCGACAGGTGCAGCGCCGAGGCGTCCCACCGGTCCCGGACGTAGCGCTCGGCGCCGGCGAGGACCGCGGCGCCGGTCCCCCGGCCCTGGGCCTCGGGACGGACGGCGAACATCCCCAGGGCGGCGCCGTCGTCCGACACGCCGACGGCGCAGCAGGCCGTGGGGCGGGTCGGCTCGCCGACGACGAGCACGGCGTCCCGGACGCTCACCATCAGGTCGGCGACGAGACCGGGCGTCGTCCGCCCACCGTCGAGCAGGTCGGCCTCCGTCGTCCAGCCCGTGCGGCTCGGGGCGCCGCGGTAGGCGTCCTGGACCAGCTGCAGGACGCCGGGCAGCGCGGTGATGCCGGCGAAGCGGACGTCCGCGGCGCTCACAGCTCGCGGCTCCAGGCGAGGGTCCCGCCGACGCCGGGCTCCGCGTCGGGCTCGCGCTCCCAGCCGCGGTGCTCGAGGAACCGCGCCGCCCACCAGTTGCCCTCGTGCAGCCGGGTCCTGGCGGTCTGCGCGGCGCGTCCGCCGCGGACGGCGCGCAGGGCGTCCTCGGCGTGCGCGAGCAGGGCGGTGCCGACGCCGCAGTTCTGCGCGATCGGGTGGACGACGAGGTGGGTCAGGACGCCGTCGGCGACCTCGACGTCGTACGGCCCCCGGGGGATCAGCCACCAGGCCATCCCGATCAGGCGGTCCCCCTCGGTCACGACGACGCCGAGCTCGTCGCCGGTGGCCCGGTCGCGGTCCGGCCGCAGCCGCCCGGCCCACTCCGCCCGCAGGTCGTCGAGCTCCATCAGCGCGACCCGCCGCGGCTCCAGCTCGGCGTAGGCGTGATGGGCGACCGCGAGGACGACCCCGGCGATCGTGTCGGCGTCCTCCGGGGTGGCGGGGCGCAGCTCCACGGGCGTCAGTCCTCGAAGAGCAGCCGGTCGAGGCCCACGGTCGGGGAGCGCTGCAGACCGGCCACGCGGCGGACGGCGAGGACGACGCCCGGCATGAACGACGAGCGGTCGAGGGAGTCGTGCCGGATCGTCAGGGTCTCGCCGAGGCCCCCGAGGATGACCTCCTGGTGGGCGACCAGGCCGGGCAGGCGCACGGAGTGGATGGGCGGCGCGACGCCGGTCGCGGCCTCCATCTGCCGGGCGGTGTGGGCGGCGGTGCCCGAGGGGGCGTCGAGCTTCTTGTCGTGGTGCAGCTCGATGATCTCCGCCTTCTGCATGTGCCGGGCGGCCTCCGTCGCGAAGCGCATCATCAGGACCGCGCCGATGGCGAAGTTCGGGCCGAAGAAGACGTTGGCGCCGGTCTTCCCCTCGAGCGCGGCGAGGTCCCACCCCGACGTGCCGATCACGACGTGGACGCCGGCCGCGAGGCACTGCAGGGCGTTGTCGACGACCTGGTCGGGGTGCGTGAAGTCCACGACGACGTCGGCGTCGGGCAGCACGTCCGCGAGCGTCGTGTCGAGGCCCGGGTCGGCGCGCCCCGTGAGGACCAGTCCGTCGGCGGCCTCCACCGCGTCGCAGACCGTGCTGCCCATGCGACCGGCGGCCCCGGCCACCGCGACGCGGATCTCGCTGCTCATCGGGTCATCGTCGCACGGCGGATCGGCCGGGCGGCGTGCGCGTGCCGTGGCGGGGCGTCCGCCCTCGCCTCCCTGATTGACTCCCGCCATCTCCGGGCGACCGATCATCCCGATCCTCCGGCGCCTCGCCGCCGTCTCCTGGCCCACGCGGGTCGCGGCGCTCGTCGCGCTCGTCGTGGCCGGGGTCGGTGCGCTGGGTCCGGTCCGCCCGGTCGGTGCGGCCGCGGTGGCGGTCCTCGTCGGCCTCGCCGGCCACGGGCTGATCGGCTCGGCGACCGGGCGCCTGCCGTGGGCGACCCGGACGGGCGTCGCCGTCGGCGCCGGTGCGCTCGTCGCCGTGGTCCCGCTGCTGGGGCTGGCGGACGCCGGGTGGTTCGGGCCCCTCGGCGTGGCCGCCGTCGGCGTGCTGCTCGTGCTCTGCGCGGCGTCCGGGCCCGGGCGCTCCCGCCGGGTCGGCGCGCTGCCCGTCGTGCTGCTCGCGCTCGCCGGCGCGGGGGCCGCCGTCCTCCCGGCCTACGCGTTCGACGTCGGGGGCCGCGACGCCGGCTTCTACGTGATGACCTCGGAGCACCTGCGCGCCGACGGCGGGCTCGACCTGTCGCTGGACCGGGACGTCCGCGACGGGCTGCGCGACCAGGCGCCGACCCTGGGCGTCGACGACGAGAAGCCGCTCCCCGGGTTCTTCGTCCGGGGCACCGACGCCGGCGGGACCACGAGCGTCGTGCCGCACGGCTACCACCTGACGCCCGCCGCGATGGCCGGCGGGGCGACGGTCACCGGTGGCGGAGGGCAGTGGGTGATCACGCTGCTGGGCGGCGTCCTGGTGCTCCTGGCCGCGGGGGTCGCGGCGCTGCTGGTGCGCCCCGGACTGCGGACGGTCGCGACCGTGGCCGCCGCGCTGCTCCTGGCCGGCAACGCGGCGCTGATCTACTTCTCGCGCTACCCGATGACGGAGGTGCCCTCGGGCGTGGTCCTCCTGACCGCCGGACTCGCCGCCGCGGCCGCCCTGCGCGGCGCAGGGCCGCGGGTGGCGATCCTCGCCGGCGCCGCCCTGGGCACCGCGCCGCTCGTGCGCCCCGACGCCTGGCCCCTCCTGGTGGTCGCCCCCGTCGCGGCGCTGCTCCTGCACGGCGCGGGCGGGCGGCGGCTCTCGCGGGCGTTCGCCGCGGGCCTCGTGCCGCTGGTCGTCCTGGCGGCCCTGCGCGCCCTGACCGCGTCGCGCGGCTACACCCTCGAGACGATCGGCTACGTCCTGGGCGGGGTCTCCCCCACCGTCGTCGTGCTCGGGCTCGCGATCCTCGCCGGTGGTCTCTGCACCGCCGTCGTCCTGCTGCCCGAGGCACCGCTCCGCCGGGCGGGAGCCCGGCTCGGCGCCACCGCGGACGACGCGCGCGTGCGCCGCGTCCTGGCCGCCCTGGTGGTGCTCGGGGCCGTCGTGCTCGCCGTGCACCCGCCCGCCCTGGGCCTCGAGATCTTCCGCGAGTACGCGACGCGACCGGGCGTCCTGCTCGCCGGAGCCGGCGTCGCCGGCCTGCTGCTCGCCCCGACGGAGGCCCGCCGCCGGATCCCCCCGCTCCTCCCCCTGCTCGCGCTGGCGGTCGTCGCCCTGGGGCTCGTCGCCCGCGACCCGCAGGTCCTGGTGCCCGACCAGTACTGGACCGCACGCCGGTACCTGCCCGTCGCGCTGCCCGTCACCGCGGCGCTGGCGGGTCTCGCGGTCGCGCTGGCCTGGGGCGCCCGTCGCCGTGGTCGCGGCGGACTCGCCGTCGCCGTGCTGGCCCCGCTCCTGGCCGCGCTCGCGCTGGCGGGGTCGCTCTCGGACGCCCGGCAGGCGCTGACCGTCACCGAGTTCGACGGCGTGCCGCAGCAGGTGGACCGCATCGACGCGCTGATCACCGGCGAGGACCCGCTGGTCCTGATGGGCCCCGGGTATGCCGCCTGGGGCGTCCTCGGTCCCGCGCTCGAGCTGCGCCAGGGCCGCGACGTGGTGATGCTGCGCGCCGCGCGGGACGACGGCGCACAGCGGACCGCGACCCTGGACGACCCGCGCTTCTCGCGGTGGCTCGGCGCCGTCGCCCGTCGTCGGCCGGTCTACCTCGTCACGGCGAACGTGCCGCCGTTCGGCATCGCGTCGAACGCCGCGGACGTCCGCCCGGAGACCGTCGGCAGCCTCCCCCTCGCGATCACGCAGATCGACCAGCGGGTCGGCGGGCCGCCGACCTCGCACGCCACGCAGACCGACCAGATCGCGGTCTACCGGCTCGCGCCGGGCACCGGGCGCTGAGCCCGGCCCGGCGCCGCCGGCACCGCCCGGCCCTCAGGCGCCCGGCAGGTGCCCGGCGACCGGGGCCAGCGCCGCCCGGAAGGCGTCCTCGTCCGGCCCCACGCCCGCGGCCGAGAGGCCGGCCGGGGCGTAGAGGTCGGCAGCGAGGGCGCGGACGTCCTCGGCCGTCACCGCGTCGATCCGCTCGGCGACCTCGTGCGGGGTCCGCAGCTCGAGGTCGTGCAGGACCGACCGACCCAGCACGTGCATCCGCGCCTGCGTGGACTCGAGGCCCAGGAGCAGACGGGCGCGCGCGTTCTGCTTCGCCCGGGTCAGCTCGGTGTCGTCGACGAGCTCGCTCGAGATGCGGGCCAGCTCCGCCGCGACGATCTGCAGCGCCTCGGCGAGGTTCTCCGCCCGCGTCCCCAGGTAGACGCCGGCCATGCCGCCGCCCTTGTGCTGGTCGTCGAAGGACGCCACGGCGTAGGCCAGCCCGCGATCCTCGCGGACCGCGCGGAACAGGCGCGACGACGGCGTGCCGCCGAGGATCGTGTCGAGCACGCGCAGCGCGTAGCGCCGCTCGTCGCCCATCCCGGGACCGCGACCGGCGATCGCGATCTGGACCTGCTCGGTGTCGCGCCGGCGGAAGATGACCCGCGGCGTGGTCGCCGGAGCGGAGCCCGGATCGTTCGTGTCCTCCGGGCGCCCGGTGCCGGGGTCGGCCGGTACGGCGGTCGCCGCGGCCAGCTCGCAGAGCCGGTCGTGGTCGACCGCGCCGGCGGCCGCGACGACGATGCGGCCGGGCCGGTAGCGCCCGGCGTAGAAGTCGCGCAGCGTGTCCCCGTCGGTGCCCGAGACGACCTCGGGGGTCCCGATGACCGGGCGCCCGAGGGCGTGCGGCCCGAAGACGGCCGTCGGCAGCAGCTCGAAGACGAGCTCCTCCGGGTCGTCGTCGATCATCGAGATCTCCTCGAGCACGATCTTGCGCTCGAGGGCCAGGTCCGCGTCCTGCAGGAGCGGGGCCGCGACCATCTCGCCGAGCATCGGGAACGCGCCCGGCAGCTCGTCGGCGAGGACGCGCGCGACCACCGCGGTCTCGTCGCGGCTGGTCGCCGCGTTGAGGTCGCCGCCCAGAGCGTCGAAGCGCTGGTCGACCTCGGTCGAGGTGAACGACCGCGTCCCCCGGAACAGCATGTGCTCCAGCAGGTGCGCGCGGCCGGCCTCCTCGTCCCGCTCGTGGCGGGCACCCGTGCCGACCCACACGCCGACGGCCACGGACAGCGCCGAGCCGATCGACTCGGAGACGACCGTCACCCCCGACGGCAGCCGCGTGATGCGCTGCTCGTCGGAGGTGGTGTGGGACGACGGGGTGGCGATGGGACTAGTCCCGGCCGCCGGAGCGCTCGCGACGACGACGCGGGGGCCGGTCGCCGCCCTCGCCGCCGCCACCGCTCTCGCCGTCGCGGTCGCGACGGGGCGGGCGTCCGCCACCGTCGCCGTCACGGCGCGGCGGACGGTCGCCGCCGCCACCGCCGCCGCGCGGGCCGCCGGACTTCTTCAGGTCCTTCAGCTCCTCGGCGGTCTTGCCGGCGATCTCGGGGTCGTCCGAGAGGCGCAGGCCGACGCGGCCGCGCTCGCGGTCCAGCTCGGCGACGCGCACCTTGATGACGTCGCCCTGCGAGAGGACCTCCTCGACCGTGTCGACGCGCTTGCCCGGCGAGACGTTCGAGATGTGCAGCAGGCCGTCGGTGCCTTTGATGAGCTCGACGAAGGCGCCGAACGTCGTCGTCTTGACGACCTTGCCGTCGAACTCGTCGCCGAGCGCCACGTCGCGGGTCATCGAGTTGATGCGCTCGATCAGGGCGTCGCCCTTGGCGCCCGAGGACGAGTAGACGTTGATCGTGCCGTCGTCGGAGATGTCGATCTGGGCCTCGAACTCCTCCTGGAGCCCGCGGATCGTCTCGCCGCCCTTGCCGATGATCATGCCGATCTTCTCGGTGTCGATCTTCGTCGAGAGGATGCGCGGCGCGTAGAGCGAGAGCTCGGCGTTCGGGCCGTCGATGACGGCCTTCATCTTGCCGAGGATCTCGAGGCGCGCGTCCTTGGCCTGGGCCAGGGCGTCGCGCAGGATCTCGAACGTGACGCCCGTGATCTTGATGTCCATCTGGAGGGCGGTGATGCCCTCCTCGGTGCCCGCGACCTTGAAGTCCATGTCGCCGAGGTGGTCCTCGACGCCGGCGATGTCGGTGAGGACGATGTAGTCGTCGCCCTCCTTGATCAGGCCCATGGCGATGCCGGCCACCGGGGCGGTGATCGGCACGCCGGCCTGCATCAGCGACAGCGACGAGCCGCAGACGGACGCCATCGAGGAGGAGCCGTTGGACTCGAGGATGTCCGACACGACGCGGATCGTGTACGGGAAGTCCTCGATCGACGGGACGACCGGCACGAGCGCCCGCTCGGCCAGGGCGCCGTGACCGATGTCACGACGCTTCGGGCCGCCCAGGCGGCCCGCCTCGCCGACGGAGAACGGCGGGAAGTTGTAGTGGTGCCAGTAGTAGCGGTTGGTCTCGAGACCGAGGGTGTCCAGCCGCATCTCCTCCTTCAGCGTGCCGAGGGAGACGACGGACAGCGCCTGCGTCTGACCACGGGTGAAGAGGGCCGAGCCGTGCGTGCGCGGGGCGGTGCCGGTCTCGATCGTGATCTTGCGGATCTCGGTGGCCTCGCGGCCGTCCGGGCGCACCTTCTGGACCGCGATGCGGTCGCGGATGGCGGCCTTCTCGAGCGCGTCGACGACGGCCTTGACGGCCTTCTTGTGCTCCGCGTCGTCGTCCTCGGTGACGTTCGCGTCGTAGGCGGCCTGCTTGGCGGCGTCGGTCTCGTCCTCGCGGTCGAGCTTGTCGACGACCTGCGTGGCCTTCTCGATCTTCTTGCCGTGGGACTTCTTGATCTTCGCCAGGAGCTTCGCGTCGATCGAGGGGCCCTCGTGCGGCGTCTTCTCCTTGCCGACGAGCTTGCGCAGCTCGAGCTGGGCCTCGACGAGCTTCTTGATCGCGTCGTGCGCGATGTCCAGCGCGTCGAGGATCTCGGCCTCGGGGATGACGTTGGCGCCGGCCTCGACCATGAGGATCGCGTCGGCGGTGCCGGCGACGATGAGGTCGAGATCGCTCTCGCCGTCCTCCAGCAGGGAGGCCTCGGGCGGGTTGACGACGATGGTGCCGTCGATCTTGCCGATGCGCACGGCACCGATCGGCTCGGGCAGCGGGATCGAGGAGATCGTCAGCGCGGCGGAGGCGCCGTTCATCGCGAGGATGTCGTACGGGTGCTCGTGGTCGACCGAGATCGGCATCGCGACGACCTGCGTCTCGTAGCGCCAGTTCTTCGGCAGCAGCGGCCGGATCGGCCGGTCGATCATGCGGGCGGTCAGCGTCGCCTTCTCGCCGGCGCGGCCCTCGCGCTTGAAGAAGGAGCCGGGGATCTTGCCCGCGGCGTAGGACCGCTCCTCGACGTCCACCGTCAGCGGCAGGAAGTCGAAGTCCTTGATGCGGCCGGTGGAGGCGGTGCAGAGGACGATGGTGTCGCCCTGCCGCACGGTGACCGCGCCGGAAGCCTGCTTGGCGAGCTTGCCGGTCTCGAAGGTGATCTCCTTGCCGGAGATCTCCACGGTGACCGTCGTCACGTCGTCGTGACTCATATGTGTTCCTCGTCCGCGCGCCCCATCGGATCGGGCGCGCTGTCTTGATTCTCGTCGTTCCGAACGGAGCGAGCCTAACGGAACCCGTCGACGTGCAGGGGTGATGCCGATCGACCTGTGGTCCTCCCCCGCCGGGCCCCGGATACGATCGCCGTCCGTGTCGCGCCGCCCGTCCGTCCGCCCGCTGTCCTTCCACGCGGTCGCCGCCGTCCTCGCGGTCCTCGTCCTCGCCGCCTCGGCGGTGCTCGCCGTCGCCCGGCCCGCCGGGGCGTGCGCCTGCGGCATCGCGTACGGCTCGAAGGTCGGTACGGAGCGGGCGTTGCTGTCGCTGCAGGACGGGCGCGAGGAGATCGTCCTGGGCCTCGACCTCGCGGCCCCCGACGAGACCTCCTCCTCGGCGGCCCGCCGGCCGGCCGTGCTGCTGCCCACCCCCTCCACGCCGACCGTCACGCCGCTGGCCGAGGACCAGGCGACGGTCTTCTCCGCGCTCGAGCTGGCCACGCGCCCGGTCCGGACCCCCGCCGGGGACGACGGCGACGGTGCGGTCGCCGCGGCGCCGCGGTCCGGCGTGTCCGTCCTCTCCCGCGAGCGGATCGGCGGCTACGACGTGACCCGTCTGCGGGCCGGCGACGCGGGCGAGCTGCGCGCGTGGCTGAACCGCGGCGGCTACGCCACCCCCGCCGCCGCGGAGCCGATCCTGGCCGACTACGTCCGTCGCGACTGGGCCTTCGTCGCGATCCGCCTGGCGGATCCGGTCCGGGGCGAGCAGAGCACCCTGAGCCCGCTGCGCATCTCGTTCGCGAGCGAGCGTCTCGTCTACCCCCTGCGCCTGAGCTCCGTCTCCGAGCGGCCCGTCGACGTCCAGCTGTACGTGGCCGGCGAGCACCGCGTCCTGGCGACGGGCTTCAACACGTTCTACGCCGGCACCGTCGCCGCGCTGGATCCCGCGCTCCCGGCGGCGGTCCGCCGCGTGGTGCGCGGTCGCTACCTGACCCGCCTGGGCATCGCGAGCGACGACCCGGCGGCGATCAGGAGCGACGTCTTCTTCCGCCAGGGCGCGAGCGACCGGCTCTTCCGGGCGTCGGACGACTACCCCTTCGAGACCGTGCAGAACTTCGCGCTGGGGCCGCTGCCGAAGGACCTGCCGGGTCAGGGCGACGACGCTCCGCTGAGCGACCCGCCGGGTGGCGCGGCGTGGCTGCTGCTCTTCCCCGCCGTCGCCCTGTCGGTGTTCCTCGTCTTCGTGGTGCTGCGGCTGCGGGAGCGGTTCATCCACCGCGCCTGAACGGCCGGAGGTCCGCCGCGCGTCGGGGCGCGGCGGACCCGACCCCCCGGGGTGACTACGGCCCGACGTAGGTGGCTGCGAAGTGGACCGTGCTCTGGGATGCCGCGATGTCCACGGACGCGCCTGAGTTCTGGCCGACCGAGCTGTAGATCCGCTGACCGGCGTTGAGGCGGACCAGCGTGCTCACGTTCTGTGGCGTGGGCCCGTCGGGGTTGGGGACCGTGACGCTCTGAGCCAGGATCCCGGGTGTCGGGCCCGTGACGCCGGCCGGGTTGGAGTTGGGGCCGCTGACCGCGAGGGTCCGGACACCGACGGCGGCCGCGGGCGTCGTCTGCGCCCAGCGCGTCCCGGCGGCGACGAGGTACGTGCCGCTCTTCGGGATCGTGAGGTAGCCCGCGCTCGGGACGCCCTCGAACAGGACCGCGGACGTGGGGTCGTAGAAGCTGCCCACGTCGTAGCTCTCGCTCGTGTAGGAGACCGGGTTGGTGGCCGCGCCCGGGCACGTCGTGGCCGGGGCGTTGATCGTGCAGGTCGGCACGGGGAACGCCGGGGCCGCGGCGCCCGCGGCGCCGGCGCCCTGGCGGATCACGCGGACGCTGAGCGACTCCGCGTTGCCGGCGGGCCCCTGGACCCCGGGCTCGCCCTGCTCGCCGGTCGCGCCCTTCTCCCCCGCGGGGCCCTGCGGTCCCGCCGTGCCGACGGCACCCACGGCACCGGTCGCCCCGGCGGGGCCGGTCGCGCCGACGGCGCCCGCGGCACCGGTGGAGCCGGCCTTGCCGGCGGGGAGCTGGCCCTTCTTGAAGTCCTTGGCGGTCAGCGAGCCGTTGCGGACCTTCGCGGAGGTGACCGCGTTCGCGCGGATCTGGGTGGCGCCGACGCTGTTGCGTGGGATCGCGACCGCGGCGTAGGAGGTGCCGCCGAGCGCGACGAACAGCGCGGCGAGGGCGAGGTGGTGTGAGCGCAGGTAGCGCAGGAGTGTCTTCATGGCGCCGCCGATCTTAGGGCACCCGCCATTAGGGTGCCCTTTGGTTAGGCAACCCCAACGAATAGACGCCGTCGACCGGGCCGTACACCCACCACGGGGCCGGCCCGCGGCCCCGGTGAGGATCTCGAACGCCCGGCGACCCGCGGTCCCGCCCGCCGCCACCGCCCGGCGCGGACCGCGGGCGTCGGGGCGATCAGGCCCGGGCCAGCAGGGCGTCGATCCACGCGGCGTCGGGGATCCCGTGCTCGATCGCGCCGTCGCCGACCAGGATCGCCGGGGTGCCGACCGCCCCGGCGCCCAGGCCGGCGGCGAGGTCGGCGGCGATGACGTCCGCCGCGGCGTCGTCCCGGCGATCGCGATCGAATCGCGCGACGTCGAGGCCGAGGCGACGGGCGAGCTCCCAGAGGTCCGGGTCCTCGGTCCGGCCCGGGTCGCCCACGAGGGCGTCGAGCACGGGCCAGAAGGCGTCCTGCCGCCCCGCGGCCTCCAACGCCCCGGCGAGCGCCCGCGGGCGCGGACCGCGCGCCCGGAGGACGAGGTGGCGCCAGGTCAGCCGGACGGGCGCGGCGCGCAGCCGCAGCACCGCCTGCTGGCACCGCGGGCACGTGGCGTCCCCGTAGAGCAGCACGGCCGGGCCGTCCGGCGGTCCCGCGACGTGCGGCCCGGCAGCCGGCGACTGATCGTCGGCGGGCATCGCCCGGGTGCTCAGGCGCCGACGGCGGCCAGACCCTCGCGGACCTTGTCGACGCCCGGCAGCTCGCCCGGGTTCGACGCCAGGTGGCTCCACGCCACCGTGCCGTCGGGGCCGACGACGATCAGCGCGCGGTTGGTCATGCCGGCGGGCTCGAAGTAGGCGCCGAGCGCCTTGGACGCCTCGCCCTTGGGCTCGAAGTCGGAGAGCTGACCGATCGTGACGCCGAGCTTCTCCTTGAAGGCGATCTGCGAGAACGACGCGTCCGTCGAGACCGCATACATGACGGCGTTCTGCTGCGCGAGCTCGGGGAGGAGCTCCTCGTACACCTGCAGCTGGTCGGTGCAGACCGGCGAGAAGGCGAAGGGATAGAAGACGAGCACGGTCGTCCGGCCCTTCAGGTCCTCCTGGGTGAAGTCGCTGCCGTCCTCGTTCCCGAGCTTGAGCTGGGGGACGGCGGTGCCCGCGGAGATGATCGACATGCCGCGATCCTACGCACCGCGGTGGCGGCCCCGGGGTCCCCGTCGGGAACGCCCGTCGATCGGATGCTCCGGAACGACGACGACCGGCCAGGGGCCGGTCGCGAGGTGCTGCGGGAGCCGCGCCGGAGCGCGGTCCGGGCTACTTGCGCAGCCCGAGCTCCTTGATCAGGGCGCGGTAGCCGTCGAGGTCGTTGCGGCGCATGTAGTCGAGGAGGCGACGGCGCTGACCGACGAGCATGAGGAGGCCACGACGCGAGTGGTGGTCCTTCTGGTGCGCGCGGAGGTGGCCCGTGAGGTCGTTGATCCGCTCGGTGAGGAGAGCGACCTGGACGCTCGTCGAACCCGTGTCCGTCTCCGTCGCGCCGAAACGGGCGACGATCTCCTGCTTGCGTTCCTGCGTGAGCGACGTCATTCGACCGGAGAAACTAGCAGGAGCACCTGCACAGCCGCGTCCCGGCCCGTCGCCCGGCCCGCGGGGACCGGACGGCCCGGCGCCGCCGCGCGGACCTCAGACGGCCGCGAGGCGACGGGTGTCGTCGACGTCGCGGCCCATCTGCTCCAGCAGCGCCTCGACGCCGTCGAAGCGCTCCTCGCCGCGCAGGCGCTCGACGAACTCCAGCTCGAGCTGCTGCCCGTAGAGGTCGCCGGAGAAGTCCAGGAGGTACGCCTCGACGAGCACGCCGAGCGTCGTCTCGAACTGCGGGCGGATGCCGATGGAGACCGCGGCGGAGCGCACCGACCCGTCCTGCAGCCGCGCCCGGCACGCGTAGACGCCGTGGGCGGGCAGCGCGTGGCCCACGGGCGGCACGAGGTTGGCCGTGGGGTAGCCGAGCTCCCGCCCGCGCTTCTCGCCGTGCTCCACCGGGCCCGACACCGCGAAGGGCGACCCGAGGAGCTCGGCGGCCTCGCCGACCGCGCCGCGCGCGACCAGCTCGCGGATGCGGGTCGAGCTGACGCTGTCGCCGTCGCGCCGCAGGACCGGCACCACGACGGTCTCGAAGCGCTCGTCGGCCTGCAGCAGCGCCGGGGTGCCGCGGGCGTCCCGGCCGAAGCGGAAGTTCTCGCCGACCCGGACGCACCGGGCACCCAGGCGGTCGACGAGGACCTCCTGCACGAAGGTCGCGGCGTCCTGCGTGGCGACCTGGGCGTCGAACGGCACGAGCACGAGCTCCTCGACGCCCAGCTCGCCGGCCAGGAGGGCGCGGCGGGCCATCGTCGTCAGCTGCGGGGGGACGCGCCCCGGGGCCAGGACCGCCATCGGGTGCGGGTCGAACGTGACGACCGTGTCGGCGTCGGCGATCACCTCGCGGTGCCCGAGGTGCACGCCGTCGAAGGTGCCCAGGGCGATGGTCCGCGTGCGCGGGAGGACGTCCGCCAGGGGCGTGATGCGCGCGGTCACGGACGGAAGCCTACGACGGGATGGATCCGGCCGTCCGGCTCCCGGCGCCCGATGGCGATCGCCTCCCCGGCGTGGCACAGCCCGACCTCGTCGACGGCCGGTGCGTCGGGCAGCTCCAGCCGCTGGCCGAACCCCGCGCGACGGGCCTGGTCGGCGTCCAGCTCGACCGTCGGCAGGACGCTGCGGAGCAGGTCGTGCAGGGGCAGCAGGCGCCAGTCGGCGCGGTCCACGTCGGGCTGCTGGGCCCGGTCCACGGAGTACGCGCCGATCGACGTGCGCCGCAGCTCGAGGCAGTAGGCGTCGCCGAGGTCGGCCACCAGCGTGCGCACGTACGTCCCCGACGAGCACGAGATCCGGAAGCGCGCCCGATCCCCGTCGCGCCACAGCTGCTCGTACTCGTGGACCTGCACCTCGCGCTCGGGCACGACGACCTCCTCGCCGCGACGGGCGCGCTTGTACGCGCGCTCCCCGTCGACGCGGATCGCGGAATAGGCGGGCGGGGTCTGGCGCACCAGGCCCGTCGGCAGCGACGGCGGGTCCGGGGGGATCCGGCCGGTCTCGACGATCTCGCCCTCGGGGTCGCCGGTGGTCGACGTCGCCCCGAGCCGCGCGAGCGTCTCGTAGGTCTTGTCCTGGCCCATCAGGTGGTGCTGCAGACGGGTGGCCCGCCCGACCAGGACGATCAGCAGCCCGGTCGCGAAGGGATCCAGCGTGCCCGTGTGCCCGACGCGCCCGGCGCGGCGTCCGCCGAGCGTCCGCCGGACGCGCTGGACGACGTCGTGGCTGGTCACGCCCGCCGGCTTGTCGATCAGCAGCGCGCCGTCGGGGAACGTCTCCGGGGTCGACGGTCCGCTCCCGGCCCCGCGTCCCGGGTCGGCGTGGGCGGGCGTCGACGGCGCGGGTGGCCGACCGGCGGGGCCGGTCACCGCAGCTCGCGGAGGTGGGCGCTGAGGAACTGCACGAGCTCCTCCTCCCCCAGGTCCGTCGTGAAGCCGGCCGCCTGCGGATGGCCCCCGCCCCCGCCGGCCCGGGCGATCGACGAGACGTCGAGCCCGGTCCCGGTCGAGCGCAGCGAGACCTTCGTCCGCACGACGCCGTCCGCGTCGTCGCCGGGCCCGACGACGACCTCGCGGGCGACGGCCGCCACACGGGTGCCCGCGACCGTGCGGAGGTGGTCGATGATGCCTTCGGAATCGGTGTCCTCTGCGCCGGTGGAGTCGTAGTCCTCGCGCCGCAGGAGCGAGAACGTCAGCTGCCCGTCCTCCTCGCGGCGGGTCCGCTCGAGCGCCCGGCCGAGCAGGGCCAGCTTGGCCCACGGGGCGCCCTCGTAGAGGGTGCGGTAGACCGCGAAGCTGTCGACGCCCAGGCCGATCAGGTCGGCGGCCATGCGGTGGGCGCGCTCGCTCGTGTTCTCCCACATGAACTGACCGGTGTCGGTGACCAGCCCGACGTAGAGCGCCTTCGCGGTGTCCAGGTCGATGGGCACCTGCAGCTCGCGGAGCAGGTCCCAGAGGATCTCGACCGTCGAGGACGCCTCGGAGTCCACCAGGTCGACGTCGCCGAAGCGGGTGTTGTCGTGGTGGTGGTCGACGTTGAGGATCCGCGCGGCGTCCGTGCGGATCGGTCCGACGGGCATGCGGTCCAGCGTCCCGCAGTCGAGGAAGAGCGCGGTGCGCTCGCCGATGTCCTCGGGGATCCCGGTGACGAGGTCGACGGTGGCCAGGCCCTTGTACTCGCGCGACAGCGGCAGGTCGCTCGGAGCGACCACCGCCACGACGTCCTTGCCCATCGCCTGCAGCATGCGCGTGGCCGCGACGAGCGACCCGATGGCGTCACCGTCCGGGTGCTCGTGGGTGACCGTGACGAAGCGCTCCTCGGAGCGCAGGTACTCGAGGACCGCCCGACGTGCGTCGCGTGCGACGTCGGCGGTGCTCATCGAGCAGCGTCGTCCTTCGCGGCCGCTTCCTCTTCGTCGTCCTCGGTCTCCACCGCGGGCGGCGGCGGGTCGTCGAGGATCTCCTGGATCCGCATGGCGCGGTCGATCGTCTCGTCCAGCTCGAACTTCAGCACGGGCGTGTGCTTCAGCCCGAGCTCCTGCCCGACCCGCCGCTGGAGGAAGCCGACGGCCGAGCGCAGCCCGTCCACGGTCTCCTCCGGCGCGGCGGCGTCGTCGCCGATGCTGAGCACCGAGACGAGCACCGTCGCGTGGCTGAGGTCGGTGCTCGTCCGCACGCCGGTGATGGTGGCGAACCCGATCCGCGGGTCCTTCAGCTCGCCGCGCTGGAGCACGTCGGCCAGGACCTCGCGGACGGACTCGTCCACCCGCCGCATGCGATCGGGCTTCACTACTTCAGCTCGCGATCGACGCGACGCTTCTCGTAGACCTCGATGATGTCGCCCTCGCGCACCTGCTCGAAGTCGCGGAGCACGATGCCGCACTCGTAGCCGGTCGCGACCTCGCGGGCGTCCTCGTTGAACCGCTTGAGCGACTCGATCTTCGTCGTCGCGATCGTCTCGCCGTCGCGCAGGACGCGGGCGAGGGCGTTGCGCTTGACGCGCCCGTCCGTGATGTACGAGCCGGCGATGGTGCCGACCTTCGACGCCCGGAAGATCGCGCGGACCTCGGCGGTGCCGACGGTCTCCTCGACCTCGTCCTTGTCGAGCATCCCCTCCATGACGTCGCGGAGATCCTCGAGCGCCCGGTAGATGATGTCGTAGGTGCGGATCTCGACGCCCTCGTGGTCCGCCACGCGGCGGGCGTTGCCGACGGTGTCGGTGTTGAAGCCGATGATCACCGCCTGCGAGGCCGCGGCGAGCATGACGTCGGACTCGGTGATGCCACCGACGCCCGACAGCACGATGTCGACGAAGACCTCGCTCTGCGGGAGCTTCGAGATCTCGTCCTCGAACGCCTCGAGCGAGCCGGCGACGTCGGCCTTGAGGACCAGCTGCAGGCCCTTCTGGTCGTCCGACGCGACGGAGCGCTTGAAGACGTCCTCGAGCGAGAACTTGCGACCCGAGCGGCGCGCGATGGCCTCGGCCTTGAGGCGCGTCTCGCGCTCCTCGGCCTTGACGCGGGCGGCCTTCTCGTTCTCGACGACCATCGCCAGGTCACCGGCGTTGGGCACGCCGTTGAACCCGAGGACGAGCACCGGGTCACCGACGCCCGCGACCTCGATCCGCTCGCCGGTGTAGTCGATGAGCGCGCGGACCTTGCCCCACTGGGCGCCGGAGACGATCGCGTCGCCGATCTCGAGCGTGCCGCGCTGGATCAGCACGGTCGCGACCGGACCGCGGCCGATGTCCAGCTTGGCCTCGACGACCACGCCGGAGGCCATGGTGTCGGGGTTGGCGCTGAGCTCCTGGATCTCCGCCACGACGCCGATGACGTCGAGCAGGTCCTCCAGGCCGTCGCCGGTCTTCGCGGACACGTCGACGAACTCGACGTCGCCGCCCCACTCGGCCGGGTTCAGGCCGATCGTCGCCATCTCGGTGCGCACGCGCACCGGGTCGGCGCCGGGCTTGTCGATCTTGTTGACCGCGACGATGATCGGCACGTCGGCCGCGCGGGCGTGGTCGATGGCCTCCTGCGTCTGCGGCTTCACGCCGTCGTCCGCCGCCACCACGATGACCGCGATGTCGGTGAGACGGGCACCGCGGGCACGCATGGCGGTGAACGCCGCGTGGCCCGGGGTGTCGAGGAACGTGATCGTGTCCTCGCCGTGGTGCACCTGGTAGGCGCCGATGTGCTGGGTGATGCCGCCGGCCTCGCCCGAGGCCACCTCGGCCTCGCGCAGCTTGTCCAGCAGCGACGTCTTGCCGTGGTCGACGTGACCCATGATCGTGACGACCGGGGGACGCTGGACCAGCTCGGCCTCGGAGTCGTCGAAGACCGGGGCCTCGTCCTCCTCGTCGCTGGCCTTGACGATGACGATCTCGCGCTCGAACTCGCCGGCGAGCAGCTCGATCGTGTCGTCCGACAGCGTCTGCGTGAGCGTCGCCATCTCGCCCATGAGCATGAGCTTCTTGATCATCTCGGGGATCGGGACGCCGAGGTACTCGGCGACGTCCTTCACCGTCGAGCCGGAGTTGATGCGCGGGACGTCGACCGTGCGACCCTGCTCGCCGCGGTTCAGCGGGGCCAGGGCCTCCTCGATCGACTGGCGGCGACGACGCCGGCGCGGACGCCGGTTCGGGGGACCGCCACCGACGCCCGGGCGACGCGGGCCGCCCGGCTGGTCGATGACCACGCGGCGCTTGCCCGGACCGCCGGCACCGGCGGCCTTCGGACGCGCGGCCGAGGGGTCGGGCAGCGAGATGATCTTCGGGCCCGCGCCGGCGGACGGCTTCTCGCCCAGGGTCGGGGGACCCTTGGGGAGGGCGGGCTTCTTGGCGCGGAGGTCCTTCAGCTCGGGAGCCGGCGTGGGCTCCTTCGTCGGCCGCTTGGGCAGACGACGGACGAGCCCGGGGGGCGCCGCGCCGCGGTTGGAGCCGGGACCGCTGGCGGGCTCGGGGAGCCGCGCCGACGGACGGGCGATGGGCTGGGGAGCGGGACGCTCGCCCTGGGGCTGCGGGCGCTGCGGACGACCCTGGCCCTGACCGGGACCGCCCGGACGCTGGCCGGGGCCACCGGGACGCTGGGGTCCACCGGCACCGCCGGGACGACCACCCTGCTGGGGACGGCCCTGACCGGGACCACCCGGACGCTGCGGGGCACCGGGGCGCTGGCCGCCGGGACCGGCGGGGCGCTGACCGCCGCCCTGCTGCGGACGCTGCGGGGTGCGCTGACCGGCACCCGACGGAGCGGCGGGGCGCTGCGGCTGGGCCGGCGGGGCGGGCTTGGGCTTCGGGGCGGCCGGGGCCGCGGTCGCGATGACGCGCGGGCCGGCACCGGGGGTCAGGCCACCGGGGGCCCGACGCGGCGGCTCCTGGCGCGGGGCCGGACGGGTCGGCGTGCCCGCGGCGG
>NZ_JAURWA010000016.1 GCF_030655195.1 Patulibacter sp.
GGCGGCACTCGAGGTCCAGGCCCGTGCGATGGCCGAGGCCCAGGCGCGAGCCCGTGGCGACCACCGGGCCGGCAGCCGCTGAGCGGCCCCCCCCGGCCGGGGCCCGAGACGACGAAGGGCCCCGTGAGGGGCCCTTCGTGACGTATGGCGAGACCCGGACTCGAACCGGGGACACCACGATTTTCAGTCGTGTGCTCTACCAACTGAGCTATCCCGCCAGGACAGGCGATCAGGGTATCGGAGGAGGCGTCGTGCGCGCCGTCCGGCCCGACGCGACGCGGGTGCCGCGCCGCTACCCCTCGCAGGGGTTGGGCAGCCCGGCGAGCAGCGGCATCGGGTCGACCGCGTCGGCACGGTGCGCGGACCACGGCGTCGGGCGCATCTCGAAGTGCAGGTGCGGCTCGTAGTCGCCGCCGGTGTTGCCGGCGTCGGCCACGCGCTGACCGGGGCTCACGCGCTGACCGGGGCGCACCACGATCGACCCGGCCTTCAGGTGCAGGTAGCCGTAGTCGATGCGGTCGTCGCCGGCGAAGACGATGGTCCAGCCGCCCCCGGCGTCGTCGTAGAAGACCTGGGAGACCGTGGCGGCGGTGACCGCGACGACGGGCGGGAACCCGGAGAACGTGCCGATGTCCTGGCCGTTGTGGGCGCGCCCGGCCTCCCGTGCGGAGTGGAACCGCTGCGCGCCGAGGGAGCGGAAGTTGCAGGGACCCTGGACCGGGAACACGTAGCCGTTCTTCGCGGCGCTCGGCACGGCGGGGGCCACGGGCGCGGCGGGCGCGGCGGGCGCCGGGGCGGCGACGGCGAACGACCGGGCCTTGACGATGCGGCGGCCCGTCTGGTCCCGGGCGATCAGGCGCAGCCGGTAGCTGCCGGGGCGGCCCGCCAGCCGCGCGGTGATCGCCGCGGTGACGTCGACGCCGGAGCGGACGACCCCGAGGGACTGCCGCAGCACGACGCGGCGGCTCGTCCGGTCCTCCACGCGGACCTGCACGCGGGCCGAGGTGTCGCGCGGGGCGTCGAGGCGCACGGCGATCGTGGGCGCGGCGGCTCCGGCGGTCCAGGTCGGGGCGCTGACGGCGAAGCGGGTGAGGACCGCGCGGACGCGGGCCGGGGCATCGGGGACCTTGCGGGGCACGCGGGGCGTGCCGCCCTGGACGGTCGCGGCGGGGACGGGCGTGGTCGCGACGGGGGAGGCGGCGACGGCGCCGCCGCTGGCGGTGGCGGTGACGGCGGCAGGTGCTGGCGTCGTCGGCGTCGGTGTCTCCGCCCCGAGGGCTGGGGAGGCACCGACGCCGGCGGCGCACGACAGGATCACGGCGGCAAGAAGGACCGCTGTCGTCTTCACCGGCGTCGTGCAGGGCACGAGGCCGAGTGGGTGGGTTGCCCGCGACATGGCTCGAGGAATGTGACGGGCCGGACGCGCCCACCGCGGTGCGTGGAGGTTCGGTGCAGCTTTCGGCGTCCGCCCCGCACCGGCGGCGCAGGTTCCGTGCAGGTTCGGCCGCTCCTGCACGGAACGGCCCGCATCACGACGTCGGCCGCAGCGCCTCCGCGGCCCGCGTCACCGCGTCGGCCAGGGGACTCCAGCCCGGCGCCCCGGCGTGCAGGGCGGCCTCGAGCCCCTCCGCCGCGTCGGCCACCGCGGTCGCGCCGACCATCCGGGCCGCGCTGCCCATGCGGTGCGCGACGTGGCCCGCCCCCGCGGCGTCCCCGGCGACCGTCGCCGCCCGCAGCGCGTCGACATCGCCCCCCAGGGTCGCCAGGTAGGTCGCGAGGACCTCGCGGCCCAGGTCCGCGTCGCCGCCGGTCAGCTCGTCGAGCGCGGAGGGGTCCAGGAGCGCCCCGGCCGGCGGGCGCGCCCCGTCGGCCGAGCCGGGCGCCGCGGAGGCCCCGTCCGGCCCGGCCGCGGACGGCCACGCGAGATGGGGCAGGTGCCGGCGGAGCGTCGCCTCGAGGACGGCGATGGTCGTCGGCTTCGTCACCAGGTCGTCCATGCCGGCGGCGCGGCAGCGCTCGGCCTCCCCGCGCACCGCGCTGGCCGTCAGCGCCACGACCGGGGTGCGCCGCCGTCCCGCGTCGGCCTCGTGCGCGCGCAGGCGGGTCGTCAGCTCGTACCCGTCGGCCCCCGGGAGGCGGATGTCGGTGAGGACCAGCCCGTAGGTGTCCGCCCGGAACCGCCGCAGCGCCTCCGTCGCGTCCTCCGCCACGTCGACGACCACGCCGACCGCCTCGATCTGCGCGGCCAGGACGGCGCGGTTGACGGGGTGGTCCTCGACGAGCAGGACCAGCCCGCCCTCCGCGACCGCCTCCTCCCGCGTCGGCCGCGGGCGGCGGGCCACCTCCGGCACCGGACCGGCCGGCAGGTCCTCGACCGCCGCGACGGGCGGCCGCAGGCGCACCCGCATCGTCGTCCCGGTGCCCTCCCGGCTCTCCATCGCGAGGGTCCCGCCCATCGCGTCGACCAGCTCGCGGGAGATCACGAGGCCCAGGCCGGTCCCCTCGCCGCGCCGCACCGCGTCCGCGCCGGCCTGCGAGAACGGGGCGAACAGGCGCGCCCGATCCGCGGGGGACACGCCGATCCCGGTGTCGACGACGAGCAGCTCGACCTCGCCGTCCGGGGCCCCGGGGCCGGCCACCGGCCGCGCCACCACGCGCACGCCCCCGGACGGGGTGAACTTCAGCGCGTTGCCGACGAGGTTGCCCAGGACCTGCCCCAGCCGGACCGCGTCGACCTCGTGCGCCGGCGCCAGGTCCTCCGCGACGACGGCCTCGAGCGTCAGGCCCCGGCGCTCGGCGGCGTGCGCGTGCTGGGCGACGGTCTCGCGGACGATCCGCGCGAGCGACGCCGGGGCCGGGTCGAGCTCGAGGTGGCCCGCCTCGATCTTCGAGAAGTCCAGGACGTCGCCGATCACGGCCAGCAGCGCCCGGGCGGAGCGGGCCGCCACCGCGACGCGCTCGCGCTGCTGCTCCTCCAGCTCGCCGAGGGCCAGCACCTCCAGCGTGCCGGTGACGGCGACCAGCGGGGTGCGCAGCTCGTGGCTCATCGCCGCAAGGAACGCCGACTTCGCCCGGTCCGCCCCCTCGGCGGCCTCGCGGGCGCGGAGCAGCTCCGCCTCCAGCTTCTTCTGCGCCGTCACGTCGGCGATGTACCCGTAGAGGTCGGCCTCGCCGTCACCGGTCCGCCGCACGAGCGCATGCCCGTGCATCCACGCCGTGCGGCCGTCCGGCGTGGCGATCCGGTACTCCCGCTGCCAGGTGTCGCCCGCCCGGCGGGCCGCCACGAGCGAGTCCAGCCACGACCCCCGGTCGTCCGGCAGGACGGCGCGCGCGACGGCCGGGAAGTGCACCCCGTCCTCCGTCGGGATCCCGTGGACGCTGGAGTCGCGGCTGGCGAACCGCACCGACAGGGCGTCGTGGCGGTCGACGTGGAACTGGAAGACGGACCCCGGGACCCCGTCGGCGATCGTCTGCAGCCGCCCGCGGGCCTCGGTCGCCTCGCGCTCGACCTGCTCCCGGGCCCGCAGCTCGCGCTGCACCGCGGCGGTCATCGCCTCGAAGTCGTCGGCGAGCTCGCGGACCTCCCGCACACCCTCGCGACGGGCGTGCGCGGACCAGTCCCCGCCCGTGATGCGCCGGGTCACGGCCGTCAGGCGCTCGAGCGGCCGGACCACCGCGCGGCCCGCGACCGTCAGGAGCAGCGCGAGCACGAGCCCCAGCAGCACGAGGGCCACCGTCTGGGCCACGAGCAGCCGGTCCGTGCGGACCTGCAGCACGGCCGCCCGGTCGGCGGTACGCCGGTCGACCGTCTGCGTGAAGCGGTCGATCGCCGTCAGGATCCGGCGCTTCTCCCGGTGGTAGGCCCCGTCGACGAGCTGCGCGTACTGCGGCGCGACGTCGCGCGGGTCCAGGCCGCCCGGACCCGCCCGCGCGACCTCGGGGGCGACGGCGTCCATCGTCGCGACCTCGCGCCGTGCGAGGCGGTCGGACACCCGGAGCGCCGTCTGGAGCGCGGCGAAGTCCTCCCGCGAGAAGCGCGCCCGGCGCATCAGCTCGGGCAGCGAGACCGCCGGACCCGTCCGCACCCGGGCGTAGCCGTCGGCCAGCACCCGGTCCCAGAACGACCCGTCGTAGTCCAGCGGCCGCGGCGCGGTCCCGCGACGGATCTGCAGGATGCGGTCGTAGTAGGAGCGGTAGGCGGGCCGGCCGGTCGTGACGTAGAGCCGCACCATCCGCGTCAGGTCGTCGCTGCTCCGACGCATCTGGTCCGCCAGCAGGAACGACGAGACCCGCCGGCGCTCGGCGTCGTTGCGCCCCTCCGCGGTGCGCAGCTGGACGATCGTGATGCAGAAGAGCGCCAGCGCGAGGGCGGCGACGAGGCTCAGGAGTGCCCCGAGCGCGACCCGCAGCGAGACGCCCCGCCGGGCGCCGGCGTCCATCAGACCGGCTGCAGGACGCCGAGCAGCCGGCGGGCGGTCAGCGGCTTGCGGATCGCGCCGAGCACCGTCAGACCGTCGCCGCGGGCCCGCGACGCCGCGGCCTGCAGCACCTCGGCGGACAGGCCGCTGGCGATCACGATCGACGGGCCCCCGGGGCGCAGGGCGACGAGCCGGAGGAGCTCGACCCCGTCCATCCCGGGCATGTCGAGGTCGCAGACCAGGACGTCGCCGTCCCGCAGCTCGTCCAGGCGCTCGAGGGCCGCCTGGCCGTCCGCGGCCTCCAGCACGGACCCGACCCCGAGGTTGGAGAGGATCTGCCGGATCGTGCGGCGCTGGAACTCGTGGTCCTCGACCACGAGCACGGTGCGGTCGGCGAGCGTCATGCGGTGTCCCTCCCGGGATCGGCGGATCCCGTCCCCGCCCGGCCGGTGCCGAGCAGTCCGAGCTCCCGGCCGCGACGGACGGCCTCCTCGCGGGAGGCCACGCCGAGCTTCGCGTAGAGCGACCGGGTGTGGGTCTTGATCGTGTTGCGGCTGATGAAGAGGCCGTCGGCGAGCTCGCGCAGGCTGCCCGACCCGGCGAGGGCGCGGAGGACCCCGACCTCGCGGACGCTGAGCTCGTCCGCGCCGGGGTCGCCCGCGGGTCCGAGGTGCGCGGGGCCGCCGACGCCGTCCAGGACGGCGGTCAGCGCGTCGGGCAGCTCGCCGGGGTCCCGGGCGCCGTCGATCCGCCGGCGGGCCCGTGCCACCGCCGACCGCGCCCCGGCGGCGTCCCCGCGCGCGGCGTGGGCACGGGCGAGCTCGAGCAGGACGGCGGGCACCATCAGCGACGAGTCGCGCCAGCCGCCGACCAGCTGCAGGGCGGCCTCGCAGGTCAGGACCGCGTCCTCGGGTCGCCCCGCGAGCGTGGCGACCCGCGCCTGCGCGCAGGCCACCGGCAGGGCGTGGGGCGCGCGACGCAGCGGCCCGTCGTCCCGGGCACGGACCGCGGCCGCGGCCAGCGACTCCGCCGACCCCAGGTCGCCCCGGTCGGCGGCGCGGAGCGCGAGGACGGCCTCGGGCAGGTAGTCCACGAGCGGCAGACCGGCGGCGGGCAGCCGCACGTGCGCGGTGCGGGCGCGCTCCGCGAGCGCGACGGCCTCG
>NZ_JAURWA010000033.1 GCF_030655195.1 Patulibacter sp.
GGAGGAGCCCAGCTCGGGGGTGATCGTCGTCTTGACCTTGACGGCGGTGGTGCCCAGCAGGCCCTGCAGGCCGGCGGAGTTGGTCACATCACCCGCGCCCTGCTCGTCGTTGGTGCACAGCGCCTTGTCGAACGTCGGGCCGGGGACGGAGCCCTTGATGCCGTTGGCCACGAGCGGCTCGACGTAGGGCTGGTCGGTGATCGAGACCGCCAGAGCCGACGCGCGGCACTGGAAGCTCGGAGCTTCAGCCGCTGACGCGCCCGACGCGAACACCAACGAGGCGCCCAACGACACCAACAGGGCGAACGCGAGGGCGAGGAGGGGGGGACGTGATCTGACGGTGCGCATGGCTGCTCTTTCCTCGTGCGGGCCTCGGCCGCGAGGATTCGCGGGGCCGGGACACCGATCGGTGGATACCCGGATAGTACGCATGGACTAGGACGAAGGTCCACCGTGCACCTGATCGTCCGTCTGGCCGCGAGGGGGCCGAAACGGCGTTCGCCCTCGTGGCGGGCCGTGCGGGCACCGCCGAGGACCGTGAGAGTTCTCTGAGGATGCCGTGGGGTGGGCACCGCGACGACCGCCCGCCCTGCCCCGCCTCGGGAGGCGGGGGCAGGTGGGTGTCGGAGAGGACCGGCCCGGTGGCCGGAGCGGGACCGCGTCGGTCCCGGGAGCGGTGCGCGTCGTGGCGCACCGCGGGCACGCCGTCGGCGTGCGGTGGCGTCCCGCCGGGAGCGGGACGCCGGGCCGGCTACTTGCGGCCGGCGAGCTCGACGATCAGGTGCTCGGTGATCGGCACCTGGATCTCGTGACGGTCCGGGAGGCGCAGGACGCGGCCGGACAGCCCGTCGTGGTCGGCCTCGAGCCAGGCCGGGACGATCGCGATCAGCTCGGTGGACTCCGTGGCGATCGGGCGGACGGGGCTGCCGTCCTTGATCGTCACGACGTCGCCCGGGGACAGGCGCGCGGACGCGACGGTGTGCCGGACGCCGTTGACCAGCACGTGACCGTGCGAGACGAACTGGCGGGCCTGGGCACGCGTGGAGGCGAAGCCGAGGCGGACGATGATGTTGTCGACGCGCGACTCGAGGAGCTGCAGCATGCGCTCGCCCGTGACGGTGTTCTCCGCGTTCCGCTTGCTGGCCTCGTTCATGAGGTTGCGGAACTGCTTCTCGCGGATGCCGTAGTAGCGCTTGGCCCGCTGCGTCTCACGCAGCTGCTGGGCGTAGACGGACGTCTTGACGCGACGGCCACCGCCGTGCTGTCCGGGGGGCAGGGCTCCACGGCGCTCGAGAGCACCCTTGCCTGCGAGGCGACGAGCGCCCTTGAGTTCGAGATCGACGCCCTCGCGCCTCGAGAGCCGCTCGACCGGCCCGGTGTAACGACCCATTGGGCCTCCTGTGGTCCTGCTCCGACGAAACGACGACACAGGGTAGCCAGGTCGGTGCCCCTCGCGTCGTCCGGCATGCGAAGATCCGCCGTCGCGCCGGGGAGGAATCTCCCACACGGCGCGGAAATCCCCCGGAACCGGCAGGATCGCGGAGCGCCAGGTACGTCCCGCCGTCCGTCCGCACCACGTCATGAGCGACACCTCCACCGACGAGCACCCGCAGCCCCGCCCGGGGGACGATCCCGACCTGCACGGGCAGGAGGACGGGACCGTCGAGGACGACGGGCCGGCCGAGCCACCCGTCATCGGCTGCACCCGCTGCGAGGCGCGGGTCGTCATGGGCTCCCGGTACTGCCCCAGCTGCGGCGTGCCGCTCGTCCGCTCGGGCGAGCAGGCGGCCACCGCGCTGTCGCGGACCCGGCGTCGCGCCCCGTGGATCGTGCGCCTCCTCGTGCCCCTGCTCTTCATCGGCGTGCTCTACGCCATCTGGTACGTCGCCAACACGGACCCGATCGAGGACGAGAAGGACGACCTGCAGCAGCGGCTGACCCGGGTCGTCGACGGGCACCGCACGCTCTCGGACCGCCTGGAGGAGCTCGAAGCCGACACCGATCCGGACGCCGCCCTCGGCGCCGCCCGCGCGGCGCTCGCCACGCTCCGCGACGTCCAGGACGAGACGGAGGGCGTCGACTCCGGCACCACCGGTCGCACGACCCGCGTGCGTCGCGCCCTCGCGACCGACCGTCTCTACCTCAGCGCCGTCGTGGGCGTCCTGCAGAACCCCCGCTCGCCGCTGCTGGACCAGCTGGGCCGCCGATCGGCCCGCGCCGTGGCGGCCCTGCGCTCCGTCGACGACATCGCGCCGACCAAGGACGCGATCCGCGGCACCGCCGTCCTCGGCGAGTCCGTCCGGGCACGGGCGAAGAACCCCTCCGGCTCCCGCCGCACGACCACGTCGTCGTCCTCCTCGTCCGCGAAGCGCCCGCCGTTCGTCAGCGCCGTCGAGCGGGTCATCCGCACCGGCAGCAGCGCCCGGCCCGAGCTCACCCGCGGGTTCGCGCTCCTGCGCGCGGCACGCGACGGCATCTCGACCTGGGACGGCACGGGAGCACGTCCGACCTCCGCCGACGCCGCCGTCGCCGAGGCCGAGCGGCTGTTCACCGCCGTCGCCCGGGCCCGGACCCGCGCGGCCGGCCAGGCCCGCGACGTGACCGCCCGGCAGTCCAACCAGGAGGCGATCCGCACGAAGCTCGCGGCGGCCTACGAGGCCGGCGGCGCGACCGCGACGAAGGTCCAGGGCTGCATCGGCTCGTTCCAGAACACGCCCGCCCAGGGCATCGCGCGTCAGTGCCTCGACGGCGTCCGGCCGCAGTCGGCCACCGAGGCGGACCGCACGCGGTCCTTCGTGCAGTCCTACCGCTCGGCCCGCGTCGCCGCGGGCCTCGGGGCGACCCCGGTCCTCTAGGCGCCGGGGCCGCCGCCGTCCTCCCGCGGGAGGTGGCGGCGTCGTCCCGTCCCTCTAGGCCGCGGGCGCCAGCGCCGCCCGGACCAGCGACCGGACGGACGCCCGCACCTGGTCCGTGCGGACCGGGAAGAACCAGGGCATCCCGTCGGGCAGCTCGCGGACGGCGTTGCCCACGCGGGCGAGGTGCGCGAGGCCGAGGATCTGCACGTACATCGCGTTGGCCGTGTAGTCGGGGTCGGCGACCGAGAACTCCCCCGAGGAGTCGCCCTCGTCCAGCAGCTCGATCGGCCGGTGCAGCGCCGAGGCGACCGCGCGGCCCATCTGGAGCATCGCGCCCTCGCTGACGCGCTCGAGCAGCTCGGTGCCCGGCTGGCGCAGCATGCCCATCGCCGACTCGACGAAGGCCGGGTACTCCAGGCAGAACCCGAGGAACGTCTCGGCGAAGGCGGTCAGGCGCTCGGCGGCGGTGCCGTCCTCGGGCAGCGCGTCGACCTGTCCGAGGAAGTCGTCGACGTAGGAGACGATCACCAGGGCGAAGAGCTCGTCCTTGCCGCTGAAGTGCCGGTAGATCAGGGCCTTGTTCAGTCCCGCCTCGCGGGCGACGTCGTCGATCTGGACGTCCTGCGCGCCACGCTCGTCCAGGAGCGTCCGGGTGGCCTCGAGGATCGCCCGCTCGCGGTCGCGCCGGCGCGCGGCGGTGCCGGCCCGCCGGTCCGGGGTGGAGGGGCTGCGGAGGCTCATCACGGACGATCCTACCCGCGGTTGCATCGTCTGTAAACCGTGGTTACACTCCGAGTACGGGCTCGCGGCGCGCGCCCTTGACCTCCCTCCGCATCCTTCGAGGACCGAACGCATGAGCACCACCTCCGACTTCATGACCATCGCCGGCGAGCTTGCGCAGGAGCGCATGAAGCCGGAGTGGCAGACCTTCTCCCTCGAGCTGAACGAGGAGCAGGTCACCCTTCGCGACTGGGTCCGCGAGTTCTCGGTCAACACGATCCGCCCGGCCGGCGCGGAGTGGGACGAGCGGGAGGAGTTCCCGTGGCCGATCGTCAAGGAGGCCGCCGAGATCGGTCTCTACGGCCTCGAGTCGACGATGTCGATGTTCCTTGACCCGACCGGCCAGCTGACGCCGATCTTCCTCGAGGAGATCTTCTGGGGCGACGCGGGCATCGGCATGGCGCTCCAGGGCACCGGCCTCGCCGTCTCGGCCATCTTCGGCCAGGGCACGCAGGAGCAGATCGCCGAGTGGCTGCCGCGCTGTTACGGCACCGCCTCCGAGCCGGTCGTCGCCGCCTTCTGCTCGTCCGAGCCCAACGCCGGCTCCGACGTCTCCAACGTCCGCACGACGGCGAAGTACGACGAGGCCACCGACGAGTGGGTCCTCAACGGCCAGAAGTCGTGGGCCACCAACGGCGGCATCGCCGACGTCCACGTCGTCATCGCGACCGTCGACCCGTCGCTGGGCTCCCGCGGCCACGCCGCCTTCATCGTCCCGATGAGCGAGGCCAAGGGCATCTCGCAGGGCGCCAAGGTCAAGAAGCACGGCATCCGCGCCTCCCACACCGCCGACGTCAACCTCGACGACTGCCGCGTCCCCGGCGCATACCTCCTGGGCGGCAAGGACAAGCTCGACGCCCGCCTGGCGAAGGTCCGCGAGGGCAAGCGCGCCCACGGCAACGCCTCGATGGCCACGTTCGAGGCCTCCCGCCCCGCCGTCGGCGCGATGGCCCTGGGCGTCGCCCGCGCCGCCTACGACTACGCGCTGGACTACGCCAAGGAGCGCGAGCAGTTCGGCCGCAAGATCATCGAGAACCAGGCCATCGCGTTCAAGCTCGCGAACATGAAGACCGAGCTCGACGCCTCCCGCCTGCTGGTGCAGCGCGCGGCCTGGCTCGGCGGCGCGACGCTGCGCGGCCAGAAGGCGGAGTTCCCCAACGCCGAGGGCTCGATGGCCAAGTACAAGGCCTCCGAGGCCGGCGTGCGCATCACCGAGGAGGCCATCCAGATCCTCGGCGGCAACGGCTACACGCGCGAGTACCCGGTGGAGCGCTTCCACCGCGACTCGAAGATCATGACGATCTTCGAGGGCACCTCCGAGATCCAGCAGCTCGTCATCGCCCGCACGATCTCCGGTATCCGCGTCCCGTAGGTCACAGAACCCCTGAGGACGACGAAGGGCCGGGAGCAGCGCTCCCGGCCCTTCGTCGTTCCTGCGGTCGGCCGCCCCCGCGGGGGCGGCCGCCGGATCAGCTGCTGGAGCCCGAACCGAACGACTTGCAGGACGGGGCCTTCTCGCCCAGCTCCTTCGGCAGGTCCTTCGTGTTGCCGAGGTCGATCTTCTCGAACTTCGAGCCGAGCGAGGCGAAGTCGTTGATCGACTTGATCTTCGCGACCTCGGCCTTGGCCTCGTCGATGCCCTTCTTGGCGTCGTCCGCGCCGTCCTTGACCGAGTCCTGGAAGTCCTTGAACTTCTCGGGCGCGTCGGCGTCGGCCAGCGTCTGGATCGACTCGCCGAAGGTCGTGAAGAGCTTCGTGGCGCCGTCCTTGAGGGTGGAGACGGCCTTGTTCGGGTCGCTCGCCGCGGTCGACGCGAGGCTGCCGGCCGACTTCTGGAAGTCGGACGTGGCCGTCACGATGTTCTTGCAGGCGCCCTCGTAGGTCTTGACGTAGTCCTCCTCGTTGCCGCCGCCACCGCCGCCGCAGCCGGCGACCGCCAGACCGGCGGTGGCGATGAGCGTTGGGACGAGCAGGCGCTTGTGGCTGGTGAGCATGGCGGCACCGTAACGGTCGCGGGAGCGTCGTGCGACCACCGCGCACCCCACGCGGGTCCCGTCCGGCCGTCCGGCGTACGCTGGAGCGGTGCCCGACGTGGTCCCACCCGTGCCCGGACTCCCCGCCGCGCGGCCCGGTCCGGCGATCCCGCTGGCGACCCTGACCACCCTGGGGATCGGCGGTCCCGCCGAGCGCGTGCTGGTCGCCCGTGACGAGGCGTCGCTGATCGAGGCGATCGCCGACGCCGACCGCGCCGGCCGACCGCTGCTGGTCCTGGGCGGGGGCAGCAACGTCGTCGTCTCCGACGACCCGCTGCCGGGTGACGTCGTCCTGGTCCGCACCCGCGGCACCCACGACGCGGAGGACGCCGGCGGCCCCGGGGGAGCGCCACGGGTGCTGCGGACGGTCGCCGCGGGAGAGCCGTGGGACGCGGTCGTCGCGGCGGCCGTGGCCGACGGCCTCGCCGGCCTGGAGTGCCTCTCGGGGATCCCCGGCGCCACCGGGGCCACCCCGATCCAGAACGTCGGGGCCTACGGGCAGGAGGTGGCCGACACGATCGTCGCCGTCCGCGTCCTCGACCGGCGCACGGGCGAGGTCGCGACGCTGCCCGCCGAGGCGCTCGGCTTCGCCTACCGCGACAGCGTCCTCAAGGGCCGGGACGATCGCGTCGTCCTCGACGTCACCTTCGCGCTGGAGCGCTCCGGCCTCGGCGCGCCGGTCCGCTACGGCGAGCTGGTCCGCAGCGTGGGGGCGGCGGCCGGGGAGCGGGTGCCGGCGGCGCAGCTGCGTGACGCCGTGCTCGCGCTCCGGCGCGGCAAGGGCATGGTCCTCGACCCGTCCGACCCCGACACGCGCTCGGCTGGGTCGTTCTTCACCAACCCGATCCTCGACGACGACGCGTTCGCGGCGTTCCGCGCCCGCGTGGCCGACCGCCTCGGACCGGACGTGCAGCCTCCGGAGTACGAGGCGGGGCCGGGCCGGCGCAAGACGTCGGCGGCCTGGCTCATCGACCGGGCGGGGTTCGAGAAGGGCCACGCGCGCGACGGTGCCGCGATCTCGTCGAAGCACACGCTCGCCCTGACGAGCCGGGGCGGCGACGCCGCGGACCTCGTGGCGCTCGCCCGCGAGGTCGCCGGCGGCGTCGAGCGGGCCTTCGGGATCGCCCTGCACCCGGAGCCGGTGTTCGTCGGCGCCCGGTGGTGAGGGCCGCCGACGCGGCGGCCCGGGCGGGCGACCGCTAGAAGACGTTGCAGGCCGCGGCCTGCTTCTTCAGGGCGGCCGGGATCGCGGGGAAGACGTTGTTCGCGTCGATCCGGCCGATGACGGACTGCGTGGCCTTCACGTCGCCCTTCGTCAGCGGCCCCTTCAGATCGCGGAGCACCTTGATCGTCCCGGGCGCGGACGCCGAGACCTTCGACTGGAAGCTCTTCAGGTCCTCCGGGGCGTCGAGGCCCTTGACCCGGTCCAGCGCGGCGGCCATCGAGTCCGCGAACGCCGAGACCGGCGTCGCGAACGCCTTGGCCAGCTCCGCCTGGCTCGGCGACTTCAGCGACTTCTGCAGGGCGGCCCCGTCGGTCTGCAGCTTCGTCTGGGCGTTCGAGAGCGAGGTGCAGACCTCGTTCCAGGTCGACGCGTACCCGCCCCCGCCGTCCGAGCCGCCACCGTCGTCGGAGCCCCCGCCGCAGCCCGCGGCCCCGAGCGCCAGCGCGGCGGCGGCGAGGACGGCGGCGGGGCGGTGCAGCGAGACGCGGGTGGCCATGGCGGGGACGATACGTCACCCGCGCGGGACGGCCCGGCGACTCACCGCAGGACGGTGCACTCCGGCGTGCGGGCGCGCAGGCTGTCGGGCGCGCGCACCGACGCCGGGCCGATGCTGCCGACGGCCAGGAGCGGCAACGCGTCCGGGTCGCCGCGACGCAGCCGCGCGACACCGGCGTCGACGCTCCGCAGGCGCACCGCCAGCTGCTGCAGCTCGCGTCCGTGCCAGGTGGCCCAGCGCTCGGGCGGATCGAGGGCGCGGACCTCCCCGGCGACCTCGGCCAGGTCGCGGCGCAGCGCGACGGCGGGGGCGAGCAGGTCGGCGCGCACGGCCGCGGAGGAGGGGCCCCGGACGGCCTGGGCGTCACCGGCGTCGGGCGAGTCCGTCGCCGCGCTGGAGACCGCGGTGCGGAACGCGGAGACGGCGTCGCCGACGTCGCCGCAGGCGTTGTCCCAGCCATCGGCGTAGGTCGTCTCGGCGTCGGACCCGCAGGCGACGAGTCCACCCGAGCACGCCAGGACGGCCAGCACGACGCCGATCCGGCGGAGCGACGGGCGGGAGGGGCGTCCGGACACCCCCGGCATCGTAGGGACGTCGCTCACGAGGCGCAGGCCGTGGCGCGGTCCCGCAGCGCCGACGGGACCGCCGAGCCCAGCGGCGGCGCGCCGAGGCCCTGGACCTTCCGCACCACGGTCGCCCCGGCGCTCTGACTGCCGCTCGCCAGGCCGCTGCGGCTGGCGGAGATCGCGGAGGTCACGCCGGAGACCCACGCGAGCGTTCGGCGGTGGTAGCTGCTCGCGCTGCTCGGGACGGGCGCGGCCCGCAGCCCGGTGGCCGCCGAGGTGATCGCGCTGCCGTAGCGGATGATCGCCTGCCCGACGGCCCTCGTGTTCGTCCCGGCCGCGCCGATGTCGGTGGTCAGCGCGCGGGTCGCGCCCTTGAAGCCGGTGCAGAAGCGGTTGGCGTCCACGGCGTAGGCCGCGAGGGTGTCCGTGGCCCCGGAACCGCCGCCGGCCCCGTCGCTCCCGCCGCCCTCGGAGGTCGACGTCGTCCCGCCGCCGGCCCCGTCGGCGTCCTGCTCCGCGGCGCTCGGCGCGGTGCCCCCGGCGCTCGTCGTCCCCGTGGTGGTGGTGCCTCGGGGCGTCGTCGTGCCGGGTGCCTCGGCCGGTGTGGTGACCGGTGCGGGCGCGAGGGCGACCGTCGCCCCGCCGTCGGTCGCGGCGATCGGCTCGCCGTACCCCGCGCCGCCGCAGCCGGCGAGCACGAGGGCCAGCGTCGCGGCCAGGGCCGGGACCGCGCGTCGGGAGCTCCGCTGCATCCGCCGAACCGTAGCGGGGCCCCGTGGGCGCGCGCGGAGGCCCGGGCCCGGGCCTC
>NZ_JAURWA010000051.1 GCF_030655195.1 Patulibacter sp.
CGCGGCCGATCCGCCCTCGTCGGGTCAGCCCGGGGCGGGGGACGCGTCGCCCGGCGGCGTCCCGGGCGTCGGCGGTCCGGCCTCCCCCGCCCCTGGGTCCCCGCCGTCGGGACCGGCGTCGGGATCCGTGTCGGAGTCGTCCAGGCGCGGCACGTCGCCGATCTCCTTGCGGTACTCCCACCACGCCTCGACGCCGATCTGGAGCGACGCGGCCACCGGCACCGCCAGCAGCGCGCCGGTCACGCCCAGCAGCGTGCCGCCGAAGAGCACGGCGATCATCACGCCCAATGGGTGGACGCCGACGGCCCGCTTCTGGATCCGCGGCTGGATGACCGTGTTCTCGACCTGCTGGTAGACGACCGCCCAGATCACCCAGACGATCGTCGCGGTCGGGAAGTCGTTGAAGACCGTGACGATCCCGACGATGACCGCCGCGATGGTGGCACCGATCATCGGGATCAGCCCGAACAGGGCGACGATCACGGCCAGCGGTGCCGCGAACGGCACGCCGAGGACCGTCATGACGACGAACGCCAGGCCGCCGGCGATGCCCGCCTGCACGATCGCTCCGCCGATGTAGGCGCCGACCGCCCCCGCCATCCGGTCGAGCACGGTCTTGATGCGGGCGGCGTGCTTCGGCGTGCCGACGTCGAGCAGCCCGTCCATCCACCGGCGCCCGCTCCCCACGAGGAAGACGCTGAGGATGAGGATGGTGACCCCCGCGAAGACCGAGTTGACGATGCCGATCCCGAGGTCGCCGAGCCAGGTGGCGGCGTCCCCGACCCGGGCCGGCAGCTGGTCCGCCTGGCGCTCGAGCTGCGCGACGAGGTCGAAGTCGTCGTCGAGGTCCCGTAGCGTCTCGTTGCCCTGCACGTAGCGCTGGACCTCGTCGGCGTAGAACGGCGCCTGGTCGATCAGGTCGCTGGCGGCGCGGACAAGCGGCGGGACGACGATCAGGCCCACGATCGCCGGGACCAGCAGCACGCCGACGTAGACGAGGAGGACGGCGAGGCCGCGCGGCATGTGCTTCTGCAGCCGCCCGACCGGCCCGGAGACGGCGACCGCGATGAAGCCGGCGATCGCCAGCCACGACAGCGGGCCGCGCAGCAGGTAGACGAGGGCGAGGGCGCCCAGCACCGCCAGGATGGTGAGCGTCGCCGCGAGGACGGTCCGGGAGATGCTGCGACCTGGGTGCACGGGGGCCTCCGTCGTCATGGCGGCTCGACGCTACCGGCGTGGCCCGTCAGACCGCCGGGCGCTGCGGGTCGTCGTAGGCGACCTGCTTGAGCACCTTCGCCGGGCTGCCCGCCGCGATCGAGAACGGCGGCACGTCCTGGGTCACGACGGAGTTCGCGCCGATGACGCTGCGGCGCCCGATCGTCACGCCGCTGGTGACGACGACGTTCGCGCCGAGCCAGACATTGTCGCCGATCCGGGTCGGGCCCTTCGTGGTGAAGCCCTGCCACGGCACCGGCAGCTCCGGGTCCTCGAAGCGGTGGCTGCCGTCGGTGATGAGGCAGCCGTTGGCCGCCATGCAGTGCTCCCCGATCTCGACGAGCCCCTCCGCGGCGACCATGACGCCCTGGTTGAGGAACGTGCCGCCGCCGATCCGGATCCGCCCGTGGTCCCCGGCGGTCAGCCAGACCCCGGGCTCGAGGAAGACCTGGGGCCCGATCTCGAGCCGGCCGTCGAGCAGCATCCCGAGGACGTCGCCGCTCAGCCGCCCGCGGGCGAACGCCTCGCGCCGCGCCAGCTCGACGGTCAGGCGCGCCCGGTTCCACGGCCGCTGCGGCCGGGTGTACCAGCGCCACTTCGTGACCCACTGCTGCACCCGGGCGCGGTCCAGCGGCGGGACGGGGGCGCTCGACGGTCCGGGCGGGGTGCTCACGGGCCGACCCTACCCCCGGTCGCCGGGCCCCGCGTCCGTCGCAGGGCGCGCTCCGGCCAGGGCTGCGGCTCCTACCGCAGGATCTTCTTGATGCCGGCGATGGCCAGCGTGTTTCCCGGGCGCAGCAGCGGGGCGAGCAGGCCGAGCGGCAGACCGCGGCCCTTCAGCGGCGAGAGCGCCATCGTCCAAGTCAGATCGGTGCCGCGGTCCGTCGGCGTGAGGAGGAAGTCCTCGATCAGCGCGTCGGCCACCTTGCGGCTCTGGCCGACCACGCGGAACGTCGCGCGACGGTCGACGTCCCAGCGGTAGAACTCCTCGTCGACGGTGACGAAGCGGCCCAGGCGCAACCGTCGGATCGAGCCGACGTCGTGGGGCTTGGGCGAGCGCCACTCGAGCTGGTCGATGAGCGGCAGCCACGACCACATCTCGTCGCTGCCCAGCGCCGCCCAGACCGCGGAGGGCGTCGCGTCGAGCGAGACCGTGCTGCTGACGACGAGCGGCGCCTCCCGGAGGAAGGAGTCGTCGACGTGGCGGAGCGGGTAGGCCGGCATCGGCGGAGCATAGCCGCGCGACCGCCGACGACCTACCGGCGGGTAGCTCCCCGCCGGGCGGGCCTCAGAGCCAGCCGGCGCGGCGCAGCCGGGAGTAGAGCCCACCGCAGACGGCCAGCGTGAACAGCAGCACCGCGGGATAGCCGAGGTGCCACTTCAGCTCCGGCATGTGCTCGAAGTTCATGCCGTAGAGGCCGAAGATCATCGTCGGGACGACCGCGATCGCCGCCCACGCGGAGATCTTGCGGGCGTCCTCGTTCTGGCGCAGCGAGATCTGCGCCAGGTTGGCGTCCAGGACGCCGGAGAGCACGTCGTCGATCGCGTTGACCGCCTCGGCGTCGCGCTCGAGATGGTCCAGGACGTCGCGGAGGTACGGCCGGGCGCGCTCGGGGACCGGCAGGTCCGTGTCCTCGACCAGGCGGGTCAGCGGGTGGACGAGGGGGCCGACGGCCTTCTTGAAGGCGATGACCTCGCGCTTGAGGCGGTAGATGCGCTCCGTCGGGTTGGTCCGCTGGTCGGAGAAGACGGTGGCCTCGACCTCGTCGACGTCGTTGAACAGGCCCTCGAGCACGTCGGCGTACTCGTCGACGACCCGGTCGACGATGGCGTGGAAGACCGCACCCGGTCCCCGCTCCATGCGGACGTGGTCCTGCTCCAGGTCCTCGCGCAGCCCGGACAGCGGGACCGGCGAGCCGTGACGGACCGTGACGACGAACTTCGGGCCGACGACGACCATCAGCTCGCCGACCTCGACGTGCTCGGTCTCGTCGACGTACTGCGCCGTCTTCATCACCAGCGAGATCAGGCCGTCGTGGCGCTCCAGCTTGGGCCGCTGGTGGGCGTGGATCGCGTCCTCGACGAGCAGGGGGTGCAGGGCGAACTGGGCACCGAGCGCCTCGACCGCCGCCGGCTCGGGGTCGTGCAGCCCGATCCAGACGAAGCCGTCCTGCGTCCGGTAGGCGCGCTCCAGCGCCTCGGTCAGCGGGACGACGCCGCCCTCGCGCTCACCGTTGTCGTAGACGGCGCAGTCGGTCAGGGCCTCGTCGATCGACCGCGCGGCGAGCGGCGTCGGGGGCGCGACGGCCTGCAGCCGGGAGCGTTCGGCGCGGAGCTCGCGCAGGTGACGGTGCTTGGACGGGCGGCGCATGGGGACTCGACGTCGGGATCGACCCGGCACACCCTACGCCCCGCGGTCGGCGGCCCTCCGCAGCGGCCGTCCGCTGCCCGCCGCCGGCGTGGGCCGAGGCCCCGAACGGCCCCCACCGGGCCCGGCGGACCCGTCGCCGACCGTCCCGATCGGGCGTAGAGTCGGCCCCATGCGCATCCCCCCGCTCGCCATCGCCCTGTCGGCCGCCGCCGCGCTCGGGGCCACCGCCGCGGTCGCGACGGCCCAGGACGTGCCGCCGTTCGAGCCGGAGCCGACGACCCCGACGACCACCGTCCCGACCCCCGCGCCACCCGCCGACGCCTCCGCCCCCGTCGTCGCGGTGCGGCTGCCGAAGACCCGCGTGGGGAAGCGGATCACGAGCATCCGCATCACGATGAAGGACCCCGACAGCTCCGTCGCCTACTCGCAGGTCGACGTGAAGCGCCGCATCCGCCTCGCCTCCGGCGTCCGCGACCAGGCCTACGACGGACGCGTCTGGCGCACGACCAAGAGCGCGACGAAGTACCGGATCTACCCCGAGGTGGAGGGCCGCTCCGTCGCCTACGTGCTGAAGCTGAAGAAGGGCCTGCCCGCCGCGCGCTACTGGATCACGGTCAAGGCGCAGAACGAGGCGGGCACCTCGCGCACGAAGAAGGTCTCCTTCCGCACGCGCTGAGGTCGCCGGTCCGCGGACCAGGCGACGCGGCGAGCCCCGTCGCCTGGTCCGCGGGGCTACTTCGGACCGACGTAGTGCAGGTAGAGGCCGCCACCGGAGCAGGTGAAGGCGAGGTAGTTGTAGCGGGTGCTCACCGCGACGTCGGTCACCGTGCCCTGCCCGACCGGGCACGCGCCCTGCGGGATGCTGTAGCCGCCGCGGCGCTGCGTCCGGTCCAGCAGGCGCACCTCGAGGCAGGCGTGCGGGCCGTTGCCGAAGGCCACCGCGTTGCCGCCGCCGTTGGTCGACGACAGGCTCTGCGTGGTGCCGAACCGCTTGAGGATCACGGGGCCGCGGAGCGTCTCCGCGCGCCAGGCCCCGCCGTCCCGGACGAACGAGATCGCCCGGACGTACCCGGCGCGCGCCCCGGCGTAGGGGTTGCCGCCGTCGGCGTGGGGATGCGACCCGCGGGCGATCCGCCGCGTCTTCCCGGCGAGGGTCACCGTGTAGATGGTCCCGCTGCGCTCGAACGCGGCCTGCCGCCCGTTCAGCGTGGTCGACGGGGCCGAGATGCCCGCGCCGCCGACGAGACGTCGCACCCGCCCGCCGCGCTCGACGTAGAGCCCGCGGTCCGTCGCGACGTAGACGGTCGCCGAGTCGCCGGACACCGCCACACCGGTCGCCGCACCGGGCGCGGCGATCCGGCGGATCGCCCCGCCGTACACCGGACGGACGAATGCCCCGGTCCCGGTCGGGTTGCCGCCGGGCGCGAGGTTCGTCGCCGTGGAGAGGAACGCCATGACCTTCGCGGAGATCGCCCGGTCGCGCGGGCCCGTCGTCCCCGACAACGCCGCCCCCCACGAGTCGCCGTCCGCCGCCGCGCCGCCCAGGCCGACGGAGACGATCTGGTTCGAGCCCAGCGCCCAGTTGTTCGCGTTCATCGTCACGCGACCGCCGCGGATGGCCAGGAACACGTTGCGGCGCCCGGCCTGCACCGGCACCGCGATGTTCGTCGCCGTGGACGTGTAGGCGAGGAAGCGGTTGGCGCGGCTGTCGCGGGAGAACACCGGCTCGGTCGCCGCGCCGTCGGGCATCCCGCCGGAGGGCGTCGTCGACACCAGCCGCTGCTTCAGCGTCAGGTCGCGGGTGCTGACGTACCGCGTGGAGCAGGCCCCCGCCTTGAGGCCGCCCGGACCGGGGATCGGTGCCTGCACCGGCGGGGCGGGCGTCGTCGGGGTCGGCGTCGTCGGGGTCGGGGCCGGGGTCGTCGGCGGCGCCGGGGTCGTCGGCGTCGGCAGCCCCGGGATCGTGATGCCGGGCAGCAGCTCGGCGCCGGTGGCCGTCGAGGTGCCGGCCAGGGCGGCGCACGCGGCGGCGGCAGCGCACGAGGCGACGACGACGCGACGACGGGAACGATCGGGGCGAGGCACTGGAACTCCGGGAGGACGCGGGACGGCGGCGCGGCGGATCGGGGACCGCCGCCCTCTCCCCATCGGCAGCCGCGGCGACGTCCTCGACCCCTCTGGACGAGGTCGGTGCCCGGACCGGGCGGACGCGCCCCCGCTCGGGGCGACGCGGCCGCCCGTCCGGTCAGAGGCGCCCGGCGGCGCGGAGGACCAGGAGGGCCTGGAGGGTCGCCCAGGCCCGCCACTCCGCGGTCGCCGCCGACGAGATCGGCGCGAAGTTGACCTCCCAGCCGCCGTCGGGGCGCTGGCGCTCCTGCAGGGCGTCGAGGGCGGCCTCGACCGCGTCGACCGGGAGGAGGGCGCGGAGCGGGCTGTCCGGGAACGGCGCGACCTCGAGCGGGCCGATGTGGTGGCCCTCGGCACCGGGCGCCGTCAGCGCCGGGTCCTGTGCGACGTGCGCCCGGACGCCGTCGGCCAGGCGGGCGCGCAGGCCGTCGGGGTCGGGCGGATCCGGGACCGCGGGGTCCAGCAGCCAGGCCGCGGCGCGGACGCTGTAGAGATCGAGCGCCTCGGGGCCGGACCCGGCGGCGGACGACTCCGGCGCCGAGCCCGTCACCGCGAGCGCCCGCCAGCAGAACGCGGTCGCCACGTCCAGCCACGGATGGCGGATGCCGTGCCGGTGCAGCAGACCCACGAGCGCGGCGGTGGGGTTCAGCGACGAGGTCTCGCCGTCGGCGTGGTGCCAGTGCGGCGCGGCGGGGTGCACGCGCGCGGAGGGGTGGGTGAACGGCACGCCGCCGTCGGAGCCGGTGACCGTGCCGAGCCAGTCGCAGAGCCCCGCGGCGAGGTCGACGGGCACCGTCCCGCACTCGTCGAGGACCCGGAGCGCCAGCTCGGCCGCCTGCGGCTGGCTGACGGTCGTCCGCAGGTCGGGCTCGAGGATCCCGGCGTAGCCGCCGTCCGCGTTCCGGTAGCCCGACAACGCCGCCGCGACGGCCTCGACGGGACCGCCGTGGAAGGCACGCTCGTACCGGCGCAGGTCGAGGAGCCGGGCCTCCAGGCGGAGGAACCGCTCGGCGGCGTCGAGGTCCACGGGGCCGGTGCTCGGGCTCATGCCACCATGCTCGCCGACCCGGGGCCGTGCGTCTTGGACGTTCCGGACACGCCCGGGGCCGGGCGTCGCGCGGCGACGAGCTCGGCCGGGGTCGCCGCGGCCAGGGCCCGCGTCTCGCGCGACAGGTGCGCCTGGTCGGAGTAGCCGGCGAGCGCCGCGAGGCCCGCGAGGTCCTCGTCCGTGGCGATGGCCAGACCGAGGAGCCGTTGCAGGCGCAGGACCCGGGCGAGCGTCTTCGGGCCGTAGCCGACGTGGTCCTCGAAGCGGCGTCGCAGCAGGCGCTCCCCCGCGCCCGCCGCCCGCGCCGCACCGGCCACCGTCGCCCCGGGTCGGCCGAGCGCGAGCACCGCGCGGTCGACGACCGGGTCGGT
>NZ_JAURWA010000015.1 GCF_030655195.1 Patulibacter sp.
TCGCCGCGGGCACCCCGGCGCCCGCCGCCGACGCGCCGCGCTGGAGCGGCCGCCCCGGCGACGACCGCGCCGCCCAGATCACCGCCCGACCGGGCACCGAGGTCGTCGCCGTCCAGGACGGCACGATCATCGGGACCGGGCACAACGACGCGATGGGCCACTGGGTCCGTCTGCGCGACGTCTTCGGCAACCGCTACACCTACGCGCACCTCGGGTCGGTCGCCGACACGTACGCGGCCCCCGAGAGCACCGAGGCCGAGGAGGCCGCGGCAGCCGCGGCGGAGCGCGAGGAGCAGCGCGACCCCGCCCCGGACGGTCCCGCCACCGCGGGCAGCCAGCCCGCCCTGGACGCGATCGCCGCGATGCAGTCCGGCAGCGCGAAGGCCGTCACCCCGGCCCCGGGCTCCCCGCTCCTGGCCGAGCCGCAGGCCCCCGGTGGTTCCAACGGCGCGACGACGCCCGCCGCCCACGAGGCGGACGAGACGCGGGTGCCGAAGGGCTACGGCGTCCCGGTCCCGCCCGCCGGACCGAACGACCCGGCCGCGGCCGCGGCCCCGGCCGGCGGCTCGGTCAGCGCGTCGGCCCCGGCCGCAGCCCCGACGGCGACTCCCGCCGCCGCGTCCTCCGCGCCGGCGAGCCCCGTCGCACGTGCCGCGGCTCCGACGCCCGGCACCGCCACGGGCGCGCCGTCGACGCCGGCCCCCGCGACCGGGATCGCCACCCCGGTCGGGGCGACCCCGGCGACCGCGCCGTCGCTCGGCGCGCTGCCGGTCCCCGGAGCCGCGTCGCCCGCCTCCCCGCTCGCCGCGAGCAGCTCGATCCTCGCCCCGACGAGCCTGCCCTCGCCCGACGTCGTCCTCGCCGCCATCTGGGCCGACACCCCGTCGACGAGCACCGTCCTGGCCCGCGGGCCGCTCTCCACCCGCCCCGCACCCCGCGGGACCGGGACGCGCTGGGCGGGGGTCCCCTCGATCCCCGCCGCGGCGAGCTCCGTCCCGGCGGCGTCCGCGGCCACCGCCTCGACCACGACGTCCGCCTCGGCGCCCGCGTCGGCCTCCACGTCGACGACCGCGTCGAAGAGCACGAAGACGGACGACGAGCAGGCGTCCGGGTCCTCCGGGCATGCACCGCGCATCGTGCTGAAGGACCTCCGCACCGGCGCCCGCGTCAACGGCGGGACGGTCCTGGGGACCATCGGCCGCGAGCCGAGGAAGGGCCAGGACGCCGACGGGAAGACCGCGTCGATGGCCTTCGGGGTCCGGCCCGCCGGCAAGGGCGCACCCCGCGTCGACCCGCGGCCGCTGCTCGACGGCTGGCGGCTGCTGTCCGCGACCGCCGAGCGCGAGTCGGCCGAGCGGGACGCGGGCGAGAAGAAGAGCGCCCTCTTCGGCATCCGTGCCGGCAGCGCCACCGCCGGCCAGGTGCTGCTCCTCGGCAAGGAGCAGCTGCAGGCCCGCGTGCTCGCGGACGACCGCATCGAGATCCCGACGGTCGGCCGCGCGCAGATCCGCGCCGGCCTGATCGACCGCCGCGTCCTGGCGACCCTCGCGTACCTGTCGGCCAACGGCCACGACCTGCGGATCTCGTCGCTGCGGCGGCCGGGGTCGATCACCACCTCGGGCAACCTCTCCGAGCACGACTCGGGCAACGCGGTCGACATCGCCGCGGTCGACGGCCAGGTCATCAGTCCCAAGACCCAGGGCGCCGGATCGATCACCGACCGCACCGTCCGCCTGCTGCTGCGCCTGCAGGGCACGATGACCCCGCACCAGATCATCACGCTGATGGGCCCGGACGACTTCGGCGGGGCGACCAACGTCCTGGCGATGGGCGACCACGACGACCACATCCACGTCGGCTTCGCGGTGGCCGGCGGCGACGGTGCGGCGGCCGGCGGTCAGCTGGCCTCGGCGCTGAAGCCCGGGCAGTGGGACGACCTGGTCGAGCGGCTCGGCAAGATCGAGAACCCGCAGGTCGCGACGAAGGCGTCGCGCTTCGCCCTGAAGGTCCGGCGCTGAGCCGCGCCCCCGGGGCCCGGTGCCGCGGGGGTCCACAGGACGCGGTGGAGGTCCGGCGCCGAGGGCGGCGCGGGGCAGCCGCCCGCGCGCCGCGTTGCACTTGCTACCGACGGTAGGTACGGTGGCGGCCATGTTCCGCGACCGCTCCGCCGTCCGATGACGCACCCCCTCTCGCGGCGCGCCCGCGACCTGCGCCACGGGGTGCTGACGCTGGGGTCCAAGACGCCCAACACCCCGGGGCGGATCGTCCGGCAGGTCGTCGCCGGCGGGCTCGCCGGCGCGGTGCGCGGCAAGGTCGTCCTGGTCACCGGGGCGTCGTCCGGGATCGGCGAGGCCACCGCGATCCGGCTGGGTGCGGCCGGCGCCACCGTCGTCCTCGTCGCCCGCTCCGAGGACGCGCTGCAGCAGGTCGCCGCCCGGATCGCCGAGGCCGGCGGCACCGCCGACGTGCGGCCCTGCGACCTGACCGACCTCGACGCCGTCGGGGTGCTGGCCGAGGTGGTCCTCGCCGAGCACGGCGCCGTCGACGTCCTCGTCAACAACGCCGGACGGTCCATCCGGCGCTCGATCGCGGACTCCTACGACCGCATGCACGACTTCGAGCGGACGATGCAGATCAACTACTACGGGCCTGTGAAGCTCACCCTCGGGCTGCTCCCCGCGATGCGCGCCCAGGGCCGGGGGCAGATCGTCAACGTGCTGTCGGAGGGCCTGCTGCTGCAGACCCCCAAGTTCGCCGCCTACCTCGCCTCGAAGTCGGCGCTGGACTCGTTCTCCCGCTGCGTCGCCAACGAGGTGCGCGGCGACGGGGTGCGGGTCACCGGCGTCCACATGCCGCTCGTCCGCACCCCGATGATCGCGCCGACCGCCGCCTACGAGCGCGTCCCGGCCCTGCGGCCCGAGGAGGCCGCCGACCTGATCTGCGAGGGGATCGTCACCCGCGCGTTCGCGGTCACCGCCCGCGAGGGTCTGGCGCTGCAGCTGGCCCGCAGCATCGCCCCGGGCACGCTCGAGGCGGGCATCTCCCTCGTCACCCGGCGCCTGGGCGCCACGGGTCGCCCTGCGCCGGCGGGCACGGACGTCTCGGGCGAGCGACGCATCCCGGCCGCGCGGTAGGTCCCGCCCGGCCCGGAGCGGATCGCCTGCCGCGGACCGGGGCGGCGGGCGCGGCGGCGGGAGGACCCCGTCCGGTGTCCCGCCCGTCCGGCGAACCCGTCAGGCCGGCGGCAGGTCCGTCGTCCCGCGCCGCTCCGCCAGGAGCGCCAGGTAGGCCGACCGCGCCTCGAAGGTCCGGGCCATCTGGTCGGTCAGCTCGTCGAGGAACTCCTCGCGGTAGGCGGAGTCGGTCAGCACGCTGATGGCGTAGTAGAGGCCCGAGAGCGCACCGATCGCCGCGGACACGCGCAGCAGCTCGTGCGTGATCCGGACCGGCACGCCGATGTCCGGCGGCGACCACGCCACGACCTCGCCCCGCGTGCCGATCCACGACTCCGTCACCTCGGGGCCGATCACGAGCATCCCCAGGGCGACGAAGAACGCCGAGATCGCGACGGTGACCACGAGCACCTGGAGTCCGTGGCTGATCAGCATCACCAGCCCGACGTTCGCGCGCTGGGGCCTGCGCAGCGGCTCGACGTCGCGGCCGGTCTCCGCCACGACCGCCGCCTCGAGCACCCGGACCTCGCGCGGGATGCGGACCGCGAGGAACGCCAGCACCACGAGGAACAGCAGCCCGCCGGTGGCGAGCAGCGAGACGTCCTCCATCTCCCCGAAGACCTGCCACATCTCCGTGTTGATGAAGAGGACGACGGCGAAGAGCAGCAGCAGCGGCAGCGCCCGGGCGAGCAGCGCGACGGACTGGGCGAGCTGCCCCGCCAGCCGCCGGAACGCCCAGACCAGGATCGCGCCGATCCCGAAGCCGAACCCCAGCGCGACGACACCGAGCACGAAGAGGTTGAAGACGGCCGTCACCACGGCGCTCTGCAGCTGGCCGTTGAAGAGGAGCGGCAGGGCGGCGGGCACGAGCACGAAGCCGGCCAGCTCGGCGGGCCCCAGGTCCTCGGGCACCGCGAGCGCCCGGCGCCCGCGGCGCCGGTTGGCCAGGGCGACGGCGGTGCCCGCGAAGGCGACGGCCCCGGCGACGGCGGCCAGGTTCAGGAGGACCGGCCAGTCGAGGTTCAGCGCGCCGAGCAGCTCGAGGACGAAGACGAGCGCCAGCAACGGGAACGCCCGGTTGAAGGCGTCCGTGCGGGCCGACCAGTCCTCGATGAAGAGCGGGAGGCCGGCGCGCCGGAACTGCACCTCGTAGCGCGCGAGCTGGTCGTCCACGCCGTCATCCAAGCGGGTACGCCGGACGGCCCGCCGCACGGGGCCGGCCCAGCACCGTCGCCCCGAGCGCGACCACGAGCCCGAGCGCCACGAGGACCAGCGCCTCGGTCCGCAGGCCGGAGAGCAGCTCGTCCCAGACGGCGGCGGCGACGTCCCGGTCCTGTCCGGACCCCGCGGCCCCGAGGGTCAGCGCCCGGGCGAGCTGCTCCGCCGCCACGACCACGGCCGCGGACCCGAGGACCGCCAGGCCGCACGCGCGCACGGTCGTCCGCCGGACGGGCGCCACGGCGATCGCGAGCAGCAGCAGGACGCCCGCGCCGACGAGGAGCGGCAGCCCGGCCGCGCCGAGCTGCTCCAGCCGCGCGGTCCGGGCGGCGGCGTCGTGGCCGCGGGCGAAGGAGAAGATCGGGACGGGGCCCACGGAGCGCAGCAGCCGGTCGAGCTCCGCCGGGAGGGCACCCGTGGTCTCGGTGGTCAGGCCCGCGACGTCGGTCACGGTGAACGTCACCCGGCGACGATCCGCGTCGACGACCTGGCGGAGTCCGCGCCGCGCCGTCCCGCGGAACGCCCGGCGGAAGGCCGCGCTGGCGACGACCCGGTCGGCCCGCGGCGCGACCACCGCGCGGGCGGCGGGCCCGGCGGCCGGGCTGACGTCCTCGACGGCGTCGACGACCGCCTCGACCGCGGCGTCGGAGAGCGCATCGCGGACGACGGGGTCGGTGCTCAGCGCAGCGGCGTGGTCGGCGAACGCGGCGGGACGCGTGACGCCGTGGAGGTGCTGCAACGGCAGCCCGAGGACGATCAGGACGGCCGCGACGAGGACGAGCAGCGCGACGGCGGGACGGCGGGCCACGCGGTCATCGTGGCAGGCGCGGGTCGACCCCGTGCCCGACCCGGCCGCCGGGGTGCCCGGTGCCGACCGCGCCCGACGCCGAGCGTGCCGTGCCCGCCGCCGCCCGGCCCGGCGCCCGTGTCCGGCCGTGTCGGCCGGGGTGGTCCGAGGTCAGCCGGATGGTCCGGCGTCAGCCGGTGAGGACGCGGTGCCGGTCGGCGGGCGCGTGCGGCACGCGGTGGCCGTCGGCGGTCTCGCGCTCGTCGAGGATCACGGCGGTGTCGCACCACGGGCAGCGGCGGTCCCCGGCGACCAGCACGTGCTCCGTGCAGCAGGAGCACCAGCCGCGCTCGATCGCGTGGTCCTCGAGGTCGGCGGGGTCGATCCCGACGGCCTCGGCGATCGTCGCGCAGACGTGGGTCACCCGGGCGCCGTTCCCGGCGCGGCCCATCGTGATCTGCTCGACGAAGCGGGGTGCCCGGGGCAGGTCGATCCCCAGGTCGCGGGCGAGGGCGTCGGGACCCCGCTCGACGAGCAGGTCGCCCAGGCGCGCCTGCAGCGTGCCGGCGAGCGGGACGTGCAGCACCGCGAAGGTCTCGGGGCCGTGGGTGACGATGTCCTCGACGCTGCCGCGCTCGAGGAAGTGGGCGTGCTGACCGCGGGTCGTGCGCATCGCGACGACGGCCCCGAGGCGCCGGCGGCACAGCCGGAAGCGGCTGCACGTGGCGTCGACGCCGTGGCGCTCGACGGCGGCGCGCAGGAGGAGGGCCGTAGGGCGGATGTCGACGCGGTCGCGGGCCGGCGCGGTGACGGATGGAGGAGCCATGGATAGACGGGGGGTGGGTGTGGGGATCCCCGTTCCGGTGGATGCACCATACGTCCGTGGACCCCGTAGATGTGAACGTCCGAGGCACTCGTTCTCCTCCGGCCGCCGCGCGTCCGACGGCATGGGACGCGACCCCCGGATCGGCGGCGGATCGTGGGACGAGAGCCCTCGTGGTGGCCTCCACCGGGGCCGCCGCGGCGTGCCGCGGCCCGTCCGCCCGTCCTCCTGCCGCCCGTCCGCCCGGCCTGCCGCCGGCCGGCCGCCCCGGCCGCCCGCCGGCCTGCCGCCCGGGCCTCCCGCCGGCCTGCCCCGGCCGCGACGGGCCGAGGGTCGGTCAGTCGATGACCTTGTAGCCCGCCTCGGCCACGGCGGCCACGACGGCCTCCTCGTCCACGCCCTCACCCCGGACGGCGACCCGACCGCTGGGCAGGTCGACGTCGACGCCGGTCACGCCCGCGACCTCGGAGACCTCCTCGGTGACCGAGGCGACGCAGTGCGCACAGGTCATGCCGGTGACGACGTACTCGAGGGTGCTTCCGGAACTGGTCATCGAGGACTCCTGGTGCGACGGTGGGACACCCGGTGGGGGTCTGGGACCGAGGCTACCGACGGCGCGGTGCGGGCCCGCGGTCGTCCCGGGTCGCGGTACCACCGCGCGCCGATCGTCCACGCCGGGGCGGGCGTCACCCCGGGCGCCGTCGACTCCCGATCCCGCGCGGGATATCGTCCGTGCCGCCCGCCACATGCCCCGCTCCTCCACGCCGACCGACACCCAGCCCGAACCCGCGGCCGCGCCCGCGCCGCGTCGCACCGGCCGGGGCCTCGTGCCGGCCGTCGCCGTCCGGGGCGCCCGAGGCGCGCTCGACGGCCTCGCGGCGGCCGCCGCCCAGGTCGGGCGCACCGCCCTGGCGCCCGTGGCCACACCCGCCCGCGGGGTCCTCTCGGCGGTCGGCGCGACCGCCCGCGCCCGCGTCGCCCAGGGCGACCTCGACGACCGCGACGGCCTCCTGATCCGCGACGCCATGCCGGTGGCGTGGATGGTCGCGAGCCTGTGGTTCCGGGCGGAGGTGCGCGGGCTGCACCACATCCCGCGCGACGCCCCGGTGCTGCTGGTCGGCAACCACTCGGGCGGGACGGTCACGCCGGACTCGTTCGTCTTCGCGCTCGGGTTCGCCAGCCACTTCGGGCCGGAGCGCCCGCTGCACGTCATGGTCCACAACCTCGTCTCGGCGTACCCGGGGCTCGGCTTCCTGCGCCGGCTCGGCACGCTGCCCCCGGACCCGGATCTCGCGCGCGAGGCGCTCGCCGCCGGGTCGTGCGTGCTGGTCTACCCGGGCGGTGAGCACGAGGCGCACCGGCCGAGCTCGGAGTCCACCCGCATCCGCTTCGACGGTCGCTCGGAGTTCGTCCGGCTCGCGCTCGACGCGGGCGTGCCGATCGTGCCGGTCGTCGCGATCGGCGGACAGGAGACCGCGCTCTTCCTGGGTCGCGGCGAGCGGCTCGCCCGCGCCCTGGGGCCGGGACGCGGGCCGCGACCGCGGAGCCTGCCGGTGTCGCTCGCGCTGCCCTGGGGCGTCAACGTCGGCGACCTCCTGGGACACCTGCCGCTGCCTGCCAAGATCGTGGTCCAGGTCCTGCCGCCGATCGACGTCGCCGCGCGCTTCGGCGAGGACCCCGACGAGCAGGAGGTCTACGACCACGTGACCGGGACGATGCAGGAGATGCTCACGGAGCTCGGCCGCCGGCGCCGGATCCCGGTCCTCGGCTGGGAGGCCCGATGAGGCTCTCGGAGCGCATCGACCTGCCGGTCTCGCCGGAGCGGGCGTGGCGGACCGTCGTCGACCCGCGCGTCATCGGCCGCACGCTGCCGGGGCTCGTGACGTTCGAGGTCCTCGGCGACGGTCAGCTCCGGCAGGGCACCCGCCTGCGGACGGTGCTGGCCATCGGGGCGGCGGAGCTGGGATCCGAGCTCGAGGTCACGGTGCTCCGCGAGGGCCGGGACCTGGTCGCCGTCGGCGTCACCGGCATCGACCTGCACGTCGCGCTGCGCGTCCGGCCCGTCGGCGACGGCGCGCGCATCTCGGTCCGCGCGGGCTACAACCCGCCCGGCGGCGTCCCCGGCGCCCTGGCGGGCGTCGTCGCGCTGCCGGAGATGCGTCGCCGGGTCCGCGAGATGCTGCGGGCCGTCGAGCGGATCCTCCTGGCCGAGGACGCCCCCGCGACGCGGCCCGGGCCGGTCGAGGTCGCGATGCTGGCGGCCCGGTCCGTCCGCGTCTTCCGCCGCGCCGGCGTCCTGCGCCCGATGCGACCGGACAAGTACGCGACGATCGCCCGGCAGCTCGCGCACTGGGGCGCCACCCCGGCCGGGGCCTACGCCGCCGCCGCCACGCGCGACCCGCACCGGATGGCGATCATCGACGGCGACCGGGCGCTGACCTACGCCGAGCTGGACCAGCGCACCACGGCCCTGGCCGTGGCGCTGCGCGACCGCGGCGTGGGGGAGGGGCACCGCGTCGCGATCGCCTGCCGCAACCACCGCGGCTTCGTCGAGGCGCTCGTGGCGGTCTCGAAGGCCGGGGCCGACGCGCTCCTCGTCAACACCGCGTTCGCGGCGCCGCAGGTCCGCGCCGTCTTCGACCGCGAGCGCCCCACGGCGCTGGTCTGCGACGCCGACCTGCTGGGCGTGATGGACGAGGCGCTCGGCGCGGCGACCGGCCGGACCGCCGACGCCGCGCGGGGCACCGCGGACGGGGTCTCCCGCGTCGTCGCGGCCTGGGACGCCGAGCACCCGTCCCGGCCGGGCGTCCGGTCGCTCGACGAGCTGATCGTCGAGGGGGCGGGCCGCCCGCTCGCCTACCCGGGCTCGCCCGGCCGGGTGGTGCTGCTGACGTCGGGCACGACCGGCGTGCCGAAGGGCACCCGCCGCAGCCGCATCGCGCTGGACGCGCCCGTCTCGTTCCTCGACCGCATGGACTACCGCGACGGCGGGACGTTCCTGATCGCCCCGCCGCTCTTCCACGCGTGGGGGTTCGCGAACCTGCTGATGGCGATGCTGCTGGGCTCGACCGTGGTCCTGCGCCGCGACTTCGACCCGGAGGACGTCCTGCGCTCCGTCGCCCGGCACGGGGTCGACGTGCTCGTCGGCGTGCCGGTCATGCTCGGCCGGATCCTCGAGCTCGATCCCGCCGTCCGCGAGGAGTTCGACCTCTCGCGCCTGCGGGTGACCGCGTCGTCGGGCTCGGCGCTGCCCGGGGACCTCGCCACCCGCTGGATGGACGCGTTCGGTGACAACCTCCACAGCCTGTACGGGGCGACCGAGGTCGGCTGGGGCGCGATCGCCGACCCGGCGGACCTGCGTGCGGCCCCGACCACCGCTGGCCGCGTGCCGCTCGGCGCGACGGTCCGGATCGTCGACCGCGGCGGCGTCGCGCTGCCGACGCACCGCACCGGGCGGATCCTCGTCGGCGGCGGCCTGGCGAACGACCGCTACACCGACGGCACCCGGCTGCCGCAGCGCGACGGCCTGAGCGAGACCGGCGACGTCGGATACCTCGACGACCTCGGTCGCCTGTTCGTGCTCGGTCGGGAGGACGACATGATCATCTCCGGCGGCGAGAACGTGTACCCGCGCACCGTCGAGGACGCGCTCGACGAGCACCCCGGCGTCCTGGAGGTCGCGGCGATCGGCGTCCCCGACGAGCACTACGGCGAGCGGATCGCCGTGCACGTCGTCAAGGCGCCCGGCGCCCGGCTGTCGGCGAAGGCCGTCCGGGACCACGTCCGCGCCTCCCGGCCCCGGTACGAGGTCCCGCGCGACGTCGTCTTCTGCGACGCCCTCCCCCGCAACGCGACGGGGAAGGTCCTGCGCCGGGAGCTGCGCGCCCCCGCGTGAGCCGGGTCGAGGCGGTCGGTGGTCGACGGGACCGTCCTCCGGGCCACCGCCCGCCGATCGGGGCACCCGTCGCCGGATCACCCCACCCCGTGGCGACCGCTGCCGTCGGCTCGGTTACGCTCGGTGGGTGAGCGACGGAAACCCCTCCGCGTCCGCGGTCGCCGCCGCGCCCTTCGAGCCGACCGCCTTCGGGACGTTCGAGTTCTCGGGTGTCGCGATCGACGAGCGGACCGCGACGGTCTCCCTGCGCTACGCGCTCGACGCGGTCCGGTTCGAGGAGACGGTGCGCTTCGAGGACGTCGCGTGGCCGCGGGACGACGCGCGCCGCGAGGTCCTGCGGCGGCTCGCCCGGCTGCTGCACCTCCTCGCCGGGGTCTCGTACTTCAAGACCGCCGCGCCGCCGCGGATCGCCTTCGCCCCCGGTGCGGGCGGGCTCGACGGGGCGGACGCGCCGTCCCCCCGGCTGCGCGCGCTGCTGCGCGACGTCTACACGCTCGGCCTCGGCGAGTTCGCGTACCGCAACGGCGTCGACGTCCGCGAACGCGGCGCCCTCCCCGACGCCGTGAGCTTGCCGGCGGACCCGGTCGACCTCCCCGCCACGGGGCGCACGCTCGTCCCGATCGGCGGCGGCAAGGACTCCGTCGTGGCGCTCGAGGTCGTGCAGCGGGCCGGCCGCGAGCCCGTCCTCTTCTCGGTCGGCCGGCCGGTGCCGATCGTCGACTGCGTCGCCGTCAGCGGGCTGCCGCACGCGGTGGCGATCCGGCGGCTCTCCCCCAACATCGGGGACCTCAACGCGTCCGGCGCGCTGAACGGCCACGTACCGGTCACTGCCGTGGTGTCCACCATCGCCCTCATGACGGCCGTGCTGCACGGCGCGGACGACGTCGCGATGGCCAACGAGCGCTCCGCGTCCGAGGCCAACCTCGTCTGGGACGGGCTCGAGGTCAACCACCAGTGGAGCAAGGGCGCCGCGTTCGAGCGGGAGTACGGGGCGCTCCTGGCCGAGGAGGTCTCTCCCGGCCTCGGCTACCGCTCCGTGCTGCGCCCGGCCGGCGAGCTCGCCATCGCCCGGGCGTTCTCCCGGCTGCGCCGCTTTCACCCCGTCTTCACCTCGTGCAACGCGGTGTTCCGGATCGACCCGGCCCGTCGCGGCACCCGCTGGTGCGCCGACTGCCCGAAGTGCCGCTTCGTGTACCTCGCGCTGGCCCCGACGCTCGAGCCCTCCGACCTGCGCGGGATCTTCGGCGTCGACATGCTCGACGACCCCGAGCAGTACGACGGATTCGCGGACCTCGCCGGCCTGCGCGAGCACAAGCCGTTCGAGTGCGTCGGCGAGGAGGCCGAGTCGCTCCTGGCGATGCGCCTGATCGCCGAGGGCGTCGGCGAGGACGGCCGTCCGGGCCGTGACGCGTGGCGGGACCACGCCGTCGTCCGGCGTCTGCGCGACGAGCACCTGTCGGGCCTTCCTCCGCTGCCCGCCGACCCGCACCGCGAGGCCGACCCCTTCGTCCTCGACGACGCGGCGCTCCGGGCGCTCCCCGCCGATCTGCGGGACGCCGTCGTCGCGGTGCTGGGCGCGCCGTGAGCGAGGACCTGCAGGGGACCCCGGCCGCCCTCGTGCCCGACGCCGGCCGCGAGCTGGAGGGACGGGTGCTGCCCGGGGCCGGCCTGACCGTCGCCGAGCGGATGGTCGTCGACGCCGCGGTCCCTGAGCTCAAGCCCCGGGTGCGCGAGATCGTCGACGTCGCCCGGCGCCTCCTCGACGAGGACGGCATCGACGCGCTGTCGATGCGGGCGATCGCCGCGCGCCTGGACGTGCGCGCGCCGTCGCTCTACAAGCACCTCCCCGACAAGCAGGCGATCCTCGACGTCCTCGTCGCCGACATCCTGCGCGAGAACGGCGACGTCATGCGCGCTGCGATCACGGGAGCGGAGGACCCGGTCGGGGCGATCATCTCGGGGTTCCGCCGCTGGGCGCTCGAGCACCCGCAGCGCTACCGGGTCGCCATGGACGGGCCCCTGGCCGACACCCCGCTGGTGCAGTCCGCGGCCCTCCACAGCGGCGATCCGCTGCGCTGGGCGATGCGCGACGACCTCGAGGGTGCCGTCACGCTGTGGTCCTTCGCCCACGGGCTCGTCGACCTGGAGATGAAGCAGCGCCTCCCGCCGGCCTACGACCCCGGGATGGTCTGGGCCCGCGGCGTCGCGCACCTGCGGCACGCCGACGACGACATCGAGCTGCCGCCCCCGATGCAGGGGACGGCGTCGACGTCCGAGTTCTGGAGCGACCCGCCCGAGGACGTCACGCTGTCCCCGCGGGCCGCGCGCATCGTCGAGGTCGCTCGCGAGCTCCTGGAGGAGGACGGCGAGGAGGGCATGTCGATGCGGCGGATCGCGTCGCGACTCGGCGTCCGCGCACCGTCGCTCTACAAGCACCTGCCGGACAAGCTGGCGATGGAGAACGCGATCATCGCCCACGTCCTGCGGGAGATGGGCGGGATCGGCATGGCCGCCGGCGCGGCCGCGGCCGCGGCGGACGAGGACCCGCTGGTGGCGGTGATGACCGCCTACCGCGAGTACGCCCACGCGCACCCCGCGCTCTACCGGCTCTACACCCGGGGCCGGCTCGACCCGGGACCCCTCGTGCGGGGCGCGGAGCTGCGCTCGGCGGAGCCGATCGCCCGCGCCACCGGCCACGACGGCGTCGCGGCGATGACGATCTGGTCGTTCGTCCACGGCCTCGTCGACCTGGAGTCGAAGGGGCGGGTGCCGGACACCTACGACCGCGAGGCGGTCTTCCTGCGCGGGATCGCCGCGCTCCGCCCCGTGGAAGGGCGGACGTGGTGAGCGACCCCGACCGCGAGGCCGGCCGGATCACGGCGGGCGACGACCTGCGCGAGGTGCGCGAGCGCGAGCTGGCGACCCTCGAGGTCCCGACGCTCGCGCCGCGTGCCCAGCAGATCGTCGAGGTCGCCCTCGAGCTGCTCGAGGAGGGTGGGCCCGACGCCGTGTCGATGCGCGTCGTCGCCGGCCGTCTCGGGGTCCGCGCCCCGTCGCTCTACAAGCACCTGCCGGACAAGGGGGCGATGGAGAACGCGATGATCGCCATCGGCCTGCGGCAGCAGGGCGCCGCGTGCGAGGAGGGCATGCGCGGGGCCGACGACCCGTTGACGGGCGTCGCCCAGGCCTTCCGCCGGTGGGGCAAGGAGCACCGCCACCTCTACGAGCTGATGATGGCCGCGCCCCTGGACCCCGGCCCGCTGGTGCGCTCCGCCGAGCTCGTCGCCGGGCGGGCGCTGCGCGAGGCGATGCAGGGCGACGCCGTCGGCGCCTTCACCGTGTGGTCCTTCGCGCACGGCCTCCTGAGCCTCGAGCTCCAGGACCGCCTGCCGCCCGGCGCCGACGTCGAGGTGCTGTGGGCCCGCGGCATCGACGCGCTGCGCCCGCGCTGACCGGTCCGTCGCAGGTCGCGTCGTGAGCACCGAGCCGTCGCCCCTGCGACTGAGCGTCCCGCGCGCCCGCCGCATCGCCCTGGCCGCCCAGGGCTTCGCGGACCGTGGGCACCGCAACCCGCCGGCCCGCCTGACGCTCGCGCACCTCGAGCGGATGCTCGACCGCGTCGGGCTGCTGCAGATCGACTCGGTCAACGTCGTCGCCCGCGCCCACCTGCTGCCGGTCTTCAGTCGGCTGGGCCCCTACGACCTCGGGCTGCTCGAGCGCGCGACGGCGCGGCGGCCCCGGCGACTCGTCGAGTACTGGGCGCACGAGGCGTCGTTCCTGCCGCCCGCGACCCACCGGCTGCTGCGCTGGCGGATGGCGCGGATCGACGACGAGGGCTGGGGGATGATCCGCCGCGCGGGCGAGCAGCCCGAGCTGCTCGCCGCCGTCGAGGCCGAGATCGCCGCCCACGGACCGCTGACCGCGGTCGAGCTGGAGCTCCGGCTGGAGGCCGACGTCGCCGCCGGTCGGCTCGTCGTGGGCGAGCGGCGCGGGAACGGCTACGCCTGGAACTGGTCGGGGGTCAAGCGCGCGCTGGAATACCTGTTCTTCGTCGGCCGGGTGACGTCGGCCGGGCGCACGCCGCAGTTCGAGCGCCGCTACGACGTGCCCGCCCGCGTGCTGCCTCCGGAGGTCCGCGACGCGCCGGACCCCGAGCCCGCCGACGCGATCCGGGAGCTCGTCCGGATCGCCGCGCGGGCCCACGGCGTGGGGACGGAGCAGTGCCTGCGCGACTACTTCCGCCTGAGCCCCGCGCAGGCCCGGCCGGCGATCGCGGAGCTCGTCGCGGCCGGCGAGCTCCTGCCGGCCACGATCGACGGCTGGCGGCGGCCCGCCTACCTGCACGTCGACGCGCGGCAGCCGCGGTCGGTCGACGCCCGGGCCCTCCTGGCGCCGTTCGATCCGCTGATCTTCGAGCGCACGCGCACGGAGGCGCTCTTCGGGTTCCGCTACCGCCTCGAGATCTACGTGCCCCGCGAGAAGCGGGTCCACGGCTACTACGTCCTGCCGTTCCTCCTCGGCGACCGGCTCGTCGCCCGCGTCGACCTCAAGGCCGACCGCGGTGCCGGCGTCCTGCTGGTCCAGTCGGCGTTCGCGGAGGACGACGTCGCCGACCGCGCGCACGTCGCCCGGGAGCTGGCGACCGAGCTGCACGCCATGGCGGGCTGGCTGGGGCTGGGCGCCGTCGACGTGCGGCCGCGCGGGGACCTCGCGACGGAGCTGGCCGCGGTGGTCTGACGGCCGGCCGCGGCGCCCGACGTCCGGTCCGCGGCGCCGCGGACCGGGGTGGTCCGGCCTCAGCCCCGCGGCAGCGCCGCGACGGCCGCGGCGAAACGGTCGCCGCGGTCCTCGAAGTCGCGGAAGACGTTGTGGCTCGGGGCGGCGGGGGAGAGGACGACGGTGGCGTCGGGCGGCGCGATCCGCGCGGCCGCGGCGACGGCCGCGCCCGCGACCTCGTCGGGCGACCCGTGCGGGACCTCCTCGATCGCGGGCGCGTCGGGTCGGCCCTCCGTGGCGTCCCGCAGCGCGGCGGCGAGCGCCGGACCCGTCCCCGGCAGCGCCACCAGGCCGACGACGTCGACGCGGGCGGCGGGCTCGCCGATCGCCCCGGTCGGCACCGCGCCGGTGGCCAGCGCCGTGACGAGCGCCCCGTACTCCTGGCGGCGGTCCAGGCCGCCCGCGACGAGCACGACCGGGCCGGGCGCGAAGGCCGCGATGGCGGCCATCGCCGCCTCGGGGGTCGTCGAGATCGAGTCGTCGACCCAGGTGCGCCCGTCGTGGCGTGCGAGCACCTCCTGCCGGTGGGGCAGCGTGGCGAAGTCGCGCAGCGCGCCCGCCAGGTCGGGGATCTCGTGGCCCAGGGCGCGCACGCACTCCAGCGCGGCGCACGCGTTCCGGGCGCCGATGACCCCGCGGACCGGCAGCTCGTCGACGCCGCAGAGGTCATGCGGGCCGTCGAGGACCCGACCGCCGGCGACGTGCAGGCCGTGTGGCTCGTCGACCCACAGCACCGGGCTGCGCAGCTCCTCGGCGGCGGCACGCAGCAGCGGGTCGGCGTGGGAGAGGACGGCCAGCCGGGGCCCGTCGCCGGCCGTCAGGATCCGCAGCTTGTCGGCGTGGTAGGTCGCCTCGTCGCCGTGCCACGGCAGGTGGTCGCGCAGCAGGTTCAGGACGACCACGACCGTGGGGGCCCGCGGCAGGTCGCTCAGCTGGTAGCTCGACAGCTCGAGCACCCACGCCTCGGGCGGGTCCGCGGGCGCCAGCGCGTCGAGCAACGGCGCGCCGATGTTGCCCATCAGCCGACTCGAGATGCCGGCCTTGCCGAGCAGATGGTGCAGCAGCGAGCTGGTCGTGCTCTTGCCCTTCGTGCCCGTGATCCCGATGACGGTCTCGGAGCCCGACCGCTCGGCGAGCCACAGCGCCGTCCCCGTCGTCAGGATCGCGCCGTCGGCCCGGACGCGGTCCGCCTCGGGGCCGCGGACGGGCACGCCGGGGGAGCGGACGACGACGTCGCAGGCGGCGAGCGCGTCGAGGCCCTCGGGGCCCGAGAGCCACGGCACGGGGCCGCCGCCGGGGCCGTCGGGGAGCGGAGCGGCGTCCACGGGGGCGGGGTCCGACGTGACCACGAGCGCGCGGCAGCCGGGGGCGTGGCGGGCCAGCGCACGGAGGGCCGCGGCACCCTCGCGCCCCGCGCCCCACACGCCGACCCGACGCCCGTCGAGGTCGGCGACCCGCAGGTCCGCCGGGGGCAGCGGCGGAGGAGGGGGGACCGGGGAGGACGGATTCCGCACCGGGGCAGGGTACAGCGGGGTCCCGGTGCTCCCGCGTATCCTCCGGCCCGTGCGTGCGGCAGCGACCCGGATCCCGGTCCTCGCCGTCGCCCTCGCGCTCGCGCTCGGCGGTTGCGGCGGGGACGACGACGCGCCGGAGCGCCCCGTGCCCCCGGCGTCGGCCGGCCTGTCGCCGCAACGCGAGGTGCGCACGCCGACGCTCGAGCGCTCCCGCGTGGCCCGCGGCTTCGCCGAGCCCGTCTCGCTCGTCCAGGAGCCCGGCCGTCGCGGGCGGGTGCTCGTGGTGGAGCGGGCCGGCACCGCCCGGTGGCTCGACGGCGACGGCCCCGCCGGCGGCACCCCGTTCCTCGACCTGCGCGGCCGCGTGTCGACGAAGGACGAGCAGGGCCTGCTCGGCCTCGTCTTCGTGGGCGACGGCCGCGGCGGGGTGCAGGACCGCGTCGTCGTCCACGAGTCCGACCAGGACGGCCGCAACCGCGTCGTCCGCTACCCCGTGCGCGACGGGCGCGTCGACGTCGCCGCCGGCGAGCCCCTGCTCGACGTGGAGCAGCCCTACGCCAACCACAACGGCGGCGAGCCGGTGATCGGGCCCGACGGCCGCCTCTACGTCGGCCTCGGCGACGGCGGCTCGGCGTACGACCCGCGGCAGAAGGCCCAGGACCGCACCTCGATGCTGGGCAAGATCCTGAGCACCGATCCCGACGCGCGATCGCCGCGCTGGCGCCAGGTCGCGATCGGCCTGCGCAACCCGTGGCGGCTGAGCTTCGACGCGCGCACCGGCGCGCTGTGGGTCGCCGACGCCGGCCGCGACTCCGCGGAGTCGCAGACCGAGGAGATCGACCGGATCCCGGCCTCGGCGCTCCGGCGCGCCGACGAGCCCGCGAACCTCGGCTGGTCCGCCTACGAGGGCGCGCGGGTCCAGCGCAACCGCACGCTGACCACGGGGCTGCGGCTGATCTGGCCCGTCGCGTCCTACACCCAGCGCGACGGCTGCAACGCCGTCGGCGGCCTGGCCCTGCGCGGCGCGGGCGCCGCGGCGGTCCCGGCGCTGCGCGACCGCTACGTCTTCGGCGACACCTGCAGCGGCCTGGTCTGGTCGCTCCCGGCGGACGCGGGGCTCGGCGCCGAGCTCCGTCGCGAGGGGGTGCGGGTCCCCCGGCAGACCTCGTACCTGCTGGACCGGCGCGGGCGGCTGCTCGTCAGCAGCCTCGACGGCACGGTCCACCGGCTGCGCGACGCCGGCTGACCCCGGGAGCGTCGTCACGGGGCGGTCGGATACCCTGGCCTGCGTGCCGGGACCCCGCCACACGGTGCGCCGCCGCCTCATGGCGGTCGCCGGAACGGTGCTCCTCCTCGCCGCGCTCGCGCTCGTGGACGCCGCCCTGGCGCTCGAGCTCGCGCCGGCGGGACTCCTCGTCGCGCTGGCCGTCGCGGGCTGGATGCCCGGCGAGGAGCGCCTCGTCCGCGCGATGCGCCGCCGCCGGCCCGCCCCGCGGCGTCGCCGGTCGGTCCTCGCGCTGCTGCGCG